>NZ_JBBCBS010000014.1:0-92172 GCF_037203945.1 Pseudarthrobacter sp. CCNWLW207
ATCTCCCTGCCACGCCGCAGCCTCCGCGACTGCCTCGCCGAAGAACTCCGCCGCCTCGACCCCGACGAGGTCTTCGGAGAAGTGATTACTATTGGACTGCCACGTACAAATCTAAGGAGCGTCCGACCCAGTGAGCGTTGACCCAAGAGTAAGCATTCATCCTGATTCGTCCGTCCTGATGGCTGCCATCGCAGCCCGCCTGATCACCAAACTCGTGGATGTACAGGACAAACATGGTGAAGCCACCGTGGTCCTGACCGGCGGCACGGTGGGCATCGGTACCTTGAAGGCTGTTGCTGACTCCCCGGCTGCGCCCGCGGTCGACTGGTCGAGGGTGAACTTCTGGTGGGGTGACGAGCGGTTTGTTGCCGCCGACGACGCCGACCGGAACACCAAGCAGGCGTTCGACGCACTGTTGTCCCACATCCCGGTGGATCCCGCCAGGATCAACCAGCCGGCGTCGTCCGACGACTTTGACACTCCCGAGGAGGCTGCAGAGGATTACGCGCGCAGGCTCCGGGAAGCAGCCCAGGCCGAGCACGCTGCAGACATGTCGGATGACCGTCCGGATGAGCCGGGCATTGTTCCGCGGCTGGATGTTGTTCTGCTGGGCGTTGGGCCCGACGCGCATGTGGCTTCCCTGTTTCCGGAGCAGGGCGGTATCCGGGAGAAGTCGCTGACTGTCGTCGGCGTGCGCAACTCCCCCAAGCCGCCGCCGATGCGTATCTCACTGACGCTGCCTGCCATTAACACGGCGGCCGAAGTCTGGATGGTGGTCGCGGGTGAGGACAAGGCCGGTGCGGTGGGCCTGGCCTTGGCCGGTGCAAACCCGGTACAGGTCCCTGCAGCCGGCCCGCGGGGCACCGCCCGGACTCTATGGCTTATCGACGAGAACGCAGCCTCACGTGTCCCGCAGCAGCTCGTCCGCAAGGACGCCGCGGGCGCGTAGCCTTTCGAGCGCTCCGGCCAGGACGTCTTCCGCGTCCTGGTCGGAGCGTCTTTCTTTAACGTATTCGAGGTGGCTCTTGAAACCCTCCTCGGGGGTGTCCAGGCCTGCGGCTTCGCTGCCGTCCCTGGACGCCGGGGCGCCACACCTTCGGCAGTCCCACATCACCGGTATCTGGTCCTCCGGAAGTTTGATAAACACGGGGGTGGTCTCGTGTCCCTTGGCGCACCAGTAGGACACGCGGATACGAGGGAGACTTTCACCGTGAAGGTCTTCGGACTGGTGCCTGGGGCCGGCTCCCTCCGTGACACCCACACGGGTGCCGCGGAAGCCTGAAGCAGTATGTACCATTCGGGACTCCTGACCGCTTAAACGAAACTGTGGCTGTTGGGAGCCAACAGCCACAGTTTAGTTCGCAGTTTCCCCTGGCGGCAGTGCCGGAAGGGGATCAGTTGCTTCCGGACCTCAGGAGTCGCCGGAGCCGCTGAACCTCATGATGAGGCCGAGGGCGATGATGACAATGCCCCACGTGACGCCCAGGATGACCGTGAACCTGTTCAGGTTCCGTTCCGCAACCCCGGAGGAACTCAGTCCGGAGCTCATGCCGCCACCGAACATGTCCGACAGGCCACCGCCCCGTCCTTTGTGCAGGAGGATGAGCAGCGTCAGCAGGAGGCTGGTGATGCCCAGGAGAATCTGCAGAATGACATGAAGAACGTCCACGACGGCCTTTCGGAAGATTGGGAATTACGGGAGCTTACGCTGCGTACTGGACTAATCCGTCAGCAGGTGACTCTCGAACCTGACAATATTAGCAAACTCAGCGGGGTCGAGGCTCGCGCCGCCCACCAACACGCCGTCGACGTCACGTTCCTTGAGGATCGCGGCAACGTTGCTGGCCTTGACCGAGCCGCCATAGAGGAGGCGAATCTTGGCAGCGACGTCGTCACCGAAAATCGTGGCCAGTTCGGCACGGATGGCGGCGCACATTTCCTGTGCATCTTCCGGGCCTGCCACTTCTCCGGTGCCGATGGCCCAGACGGGCTCATAGGCCACTACAAGCTCGCTGGCCTGTTCCGGTGTGAGGCCTGCGACGTCGGCGCGGAGCTGGGTCAGCGTGTGCTCGACGTGGGTACCGGCCTGGCGGATTTCGAGGCCTTCGCCGACGCAAAGCACGGGGACGATGCCGTGCTTGTACGCCGCCTTGACCTTGGCGTTGAGGACCTCGTCCGACTCCAGGTGGATGGTGCGGCGTTCACTGTGGCCCACAAGCACGTACTTGCAGCCGAGCTTGCCCAGGAACTGGCCGGAGATGTCCCCGGTGTAGGCTCCGGAATCGAACTGGGACAGGTCCTGTGCGCCGTAGGCAACGTCCAGTTCATCGCCCTGGACGAGCGTCTGCACGCCGCGAAGGTCCGTGAACGGCGGGAAGACAGCAACCTCAACCCGGTTGTAGTCGTGCTTGGCGTCCGACAGGGTCCAGGCCAGTTTCTGCAGGAGGGTGATGCCCTGGACATGGTCCATGTTCATCTTCCAGTTGCCTGCGATGAAAGGCGTACGGTCAAAAGAGCCATTCGTTGACGTAGTCACGTATTCTCCAAAAGTTCTGAGGATGTATTCGGCCGGCAGGGAACCCGCGGGCTCCCTGCCGGCCGGAGGACTTGGCAGTCCAAGTTGGCAGGCGTGATGACTTAGCGGTCCAGGACAGTCAGTCCGGGAAGGTCCTTGCCTTCAAGGTATTCCAGGCTGGCGCCGCCGCCGGTGGAAATGTGTCCGAACTGGTCATCGGAGAAACCGAGCGTCCGGACGGCGGCAGCGGAGTCCCCGCCGCCCACCACGGTGAACGCGTCAGCTTCGGTCAGGGCCTGTGCCACTGCCCGGGTGCCGCCGGAGAAGGCCTCGAATTCGAAGACACCCATGGGGCCGTTCCAGAACACCGTCTTGGCGCCCTTGATCCGGTCCGCAAAAGCTGCGGCGGAGTCGGGTCCGATGTCCAAGCCAATTCCCTGGGCACCAAAGCTGCTGCCCTCGATGCCGTCCGCCGGGACGGTCTCGTGATCGGCGTCTGCAGAGAACTTGCTGGCCACCACGATGTCAGTGGGAACAACAAACTCGGTGCCGGCGTCCGCTGCCCGCTTCAGGTAGTCCTGGACAACGGGGATCTGGTCCTCCTCCAGGAGGCTTCCGGCCACTTTGTGGCCTTCTGCGGCGAGGAAGGTAAACAGCATGCCGCCGCCCACCAGGATGGTGTCAGCCTTGCCAATGAGGTTGTCAATGACGGCGAGTTTGTCGGAGACCTTGGAACCGCCGAGCACCACCACGTAGGGACGCTGTGTGTCAGCCGTGAGCTTGCGCAGCACCTCCACTTCGGTGTGCACGAGGTCACCCTGGAACGATGGAAGCCGGGTGGCGACGTCATACACGCTGGCGTGCTTGCGGTGCACAGCGCCGAAAGCATCATCAACAAAGGCGCCGTTGTCCCCGGTGAGGGAGACCAGTTCATCCGCAAAGGCGGCCCGTTCGGCGTCGTCCTTGGAGGTTTCGCGGGCGTCAAAGCGGACGTTCTCCAGGACAAGGGCCTCACCGTCCTGCAGTGCAGCGGCTTGTTCCTTCGCGGAGCTGCCGACGGTGTCGTCTGCGAGGGAGACCTTGAACCCTGCGAGTTCAGCCAGCCGGGACGCGGCAGGCTTGAGGGAGTACTTCTCCTCCGGAGCGCCCTTGGGCCGTCCGAGGTGGGCTGTTACCAGCACGCGGGCACCGGCGTCCGTGAGCTTCGTCAGGACTGGAAGGGAGGCCTTGATCCGGCCGTCGTCAGTCACTGTAGAGCCGTCGAGCGGCACATTCAGGTCACTTCTGACAAGAATGTACCGCCCGCGGACACCTTCAGCGATCAGTTCGTTGAGGGTGTGAAATGTCATGTGTCTAACCCTAGCCCAGCTTGGATGCGACGAGCTCCGTCAGGTCCACGAGGCGGTTGGAGTAGCCCCATTCGTTGTCATACCAGGAAACAACCTTGACCTGGTTGCCGATGACCTTGGTCAGCCCTGAGTCGAAGATGGACGACGCGGGGTCACCTACGATGTCCGAGGAAACGATCGGAGCGTCCGTGTAGGTCAGGATGCCCTGGAACGCGTCGGAGTCGGCAGCCTTCTTCAGCGCAGCGTTGACTTCCTCGACGGTGGTCTCGCGGCCAACGGTGACGGTGAGGTCGGTTGCGGAGCCGGTGGGGACCGGGACGCGGATGGCGTAGCCATCCAGCTTGCCCTTGAGCTCCGGGAGGACCAGGCCGATTGCCTTGGCCGCACCGGTGGAGGTGGGGACCATGTTGATGGCGGCGGCACGGGCACGGCGGAGGTCGTTGTGCGGTCCGTCCTGCAGGTTCTGGTCGGCGGTGTAGGCGTGGACCGTGGTCATGAGGCCGCGCTCGATGCCGAACTCGTCGTTGATGACCTTGGCCAGCGGGCCGAGGCAGTTGGTGGTGCAGGACGCGTTGGAGATGATGTGGTGCGCAGCGGAGTCGTAGAGCTCGTGGTTGACGCCCATCACGATGGTGATGTCCTCATCGGATGCCGGAGCGGAGATCAGGACCTTCTTGGCGCCTGCGTCAATGTGCTTCTGGGCGGCAGCGGCCTTGGTGAAGAAGCCGGTGGACTCGATGACGATGTCGACACCGAGCTCGCCCCACGGGAGGTTGGCCGGGTCGCGCTCGGCGAGGACCTTGATGATGTTGCCGTTGACAACGATGTTTCCGTCCTTGACCTCCACGGTTTCGGTCAGGCGGCCGCCGACGGAGTCGTACTTGAGCAGGTGGGCCAGGGCCTCGGGGCTGGTGAGGTCGTTGACTGCAACGATCTCGAGGTCCGCACCCTGTGCGAGTGCTGCGCGGAAGTAGTTGCGGCCGATACGGCCAAAGCCGTTGATACCAATACGGGTCGTCACTTTTTCAGTCTCCTTGGTGCTTGCTTAAGCACAACTAGTTGAGCGGGCGTTCAAGCCAACTAACAGATCCCGCACGCCATTGGGCAGAGATGATTAACAGATTGGAGGGCGACCAGCCACGTTGCTGAAGGCTAACCGCCTTCCGTGATCCATCTTACGTTTAAGTAGGTCCGCCCCCGCAAGTGCGGGGGCGGACCTTCCACATTCCGGCCCTAAAGCGCCGAAATGTGAAGTTTGTTACAGGCACATGTTGCGCCAGTCACTACGGGAGGGTGATCAGGCCCGTGGCGTTGGTGCGTGCTGCGTCGAACCGCTTGGCGACGTCGGCCCAGTTCACGATGTTCCAGAAAGCCTTGACGTAGTCAGCCTTGACGTTGACGTAGTCCAGGTAGAAAGCGTGCTCCCACATGTCAAGCATCAACAGCGGGGTGGTGCCCAGTGCCACGTTGCCCTGCTGGTCGTAAAGCTGCTCGATGACCAGGTTTCCGCCGATGGGCTCGTAGGCCAGGAAACCCCAGCCGGAACCCTGCAGGCCGAGCGCCGCAGCGCTGAACTGGGCGCGGAACGCGTCAAAGGAGCCGAAGGCGTCGTCGATGGCCGCAGCCAGTTCGCCTTCGGGCTTGTCGCCACCGTCCGGAGACAGGTTGTTCCAGAACACCGAGTGGTTGACGTGGCCGCCCGTGTGGAACGCGAGGTCCTTGGAAAGGCGGTTGATGTTGGCGAAGTCGCCCTTATCGCGCGCCTCTGCCAGCTGGGCCAGCGCGTTGTTGGCACCTGCAACGTAGGCAGCGTGGTGCTTGCTGTGGTGCAGCTCCATGATGCGCGCAGAGATGTGCGGCTCAAGGGCGGCGTAGTCGTAGCTGAGTTCAGGCAATACGTACTCGGTCACAAGATCCTCCAATGTCGTGGACTGACTGTCCGGTTGGTAACTCTCTCGGATTGTGCATCCGGATGGCGGGCATCCGGAAGATTGCTGCGGCGGAGATGGCGGGCATTTCCGTCACATGGTCTTGATTCTAGGGGGCTGCTACTCGTCCAGCATTTCCGGCGTCACATTGGCGTCCGTCCCGGGGATGCCAAGGTCAAGGGCACGTTTGTCGGCCATGGCCAGCAGCCGGCGGATCCGCCCGGCGATGGCGTCCTTGGTCATCACCGGGTCCGCCAGGCGGCCAAGTTCATCCAGGCTGGCCTGCTTGTGGGCGACCCTGAGCTCGCCGGCATATTTGAGGTGGTCCGGAACGTCGTCCCCCAGGATCTCCAGCGCACGATCGACCCGTGCCCCGGCGGCCACGGCGGCCTGTGCGGAGCGCCTGAGGTTGGCGTCGTCGAAGTTGGCCAGCCGGTTGGCCGTGGCGCGGACTTCCTTGCGCATCCGGCGTTCTTCCCAAACCATGAGTGCGTCGTGGGCACCCATGCGGGTCAGGAGGGCAGCAATGGTGTCGCCGTCGCGGATGACCACGCGGTCCACTCCCCGGACTTCCCTGGCCTTGGCCTGGATACCCAGGCGGCGGGCGGCCCCCACGAGTGCCAATGCCGATTCCGGCCCGGGGCAGGTCACTTCCAGGGACGAGGAACGGCCAGGTTCGGTGAGGGATCCGTGGGAGAGGAAGGCGCCGCGCCACACGGCTTCGGCGTCCGCTGCCGATCCATTAACGACGGCGGAAGGCAGCCCCCGTACGGGCCGGCCACGGCCGTCTAGGAGCCCGGTCTGCCGGGCCAGCGCTTCGCCGTCGCGCACGACCCGGACAACGTAGCGGCTGCCCTTGCGGAGCCCGCCACCGGAGACGACGATGATTTCGCTCTGGTGTCCGTAGACTTCCGCGATGGCGGCCCTGAGTCGCCGTGCCGTGGACGCCAGGTCCACTTCAGCCTCGATCACGATCCGGCCGGAGATGATGTGCAGTCCGCCGGCGAACCGGAGCATCGCGGAGACCTCGGCTTTGCGGACCGATGATTTCTTGATGTCCAGACGGGACAGTTCTTCTTTGACCGATGCTGTCAGTGCCATGGCACCTTCCTAACTGTTCCCAAAAATGTCGTGGTACGCCGTTGCCAGACGCAAGGGGTCATGGACGGGTCGGCGGCCCGACGCCCCTACTTTACCCAAGACGACCTCGGCACCGATCATCCCGGCTGCCTTTTCGAACTCCTGCCTGTCAGGAACGGAGGCCGGATCGGCGAGCACGACGTCTACGCTGAAGTCCGGGGCGTATTTGCGCAGGGCGTGGAGGTGGTCGGCAGCGGTCATACCGGATGTCTCTTTGGTGTCCGTGGCCAGGTTCATGGTCAGGCACCGTTTGGCGGCTGTCCCGCACAGCGCCTGCCGCATTTCCGGCAGCAGCAGGTGCGGCAGCACGGAGGTGTACCAGGACCCTGGGCCGAGGATCACCCAGTCAGCGAGCTCGATGGCGGTCAGAGCCTCAACGCAGGCAGGTGCCGCCTCGGGGAGCAGCCTGACGTGTTCCAGCGAACCGGCCACGGCACAGCGCGCCTGGCCGACAATGGTCTGCAGTGCCGACGTGCCATCCGGGGACGCGAGGCGGATGTCGCCTTCAATCGTGAGCGGGACGGTGGACATCGGCAGTACCTGGCCGCGTGCCCCCAGCAGCGCGCCGGCCCATTTCAGTCCGGCGACGGCGTCGCCCAGCAGTTCCCAGAGTGTGACGATCAGCAGGTTGCCCATGGCGTGCTCGTCCAGTGAGCCGCCACGGCCCTCCCCCGGCCGGAAGCGGTGCTGCATCACGTCGCGCCAGGTTCGGCCCCAGTCGGTGTCGTCACATAGCGCGGACAGTGCCATGCGCAAATCCCCGGGTGGCAGCACGCCGTACTCTTCGCGCAGACGCCCGGACGAGCCGCCGTCGTCCGCCACTGTGACGATCGCGGTGAGCTCGGAGGTGAGCAGCCGCAAGGCGGAGAGGGAAGCGAACAGGCCGTGGCCACCCCCGAGTGCAACGACGGTGGGGCCTTTGTCCTTCTGGCTGGATCCCGTCCCGCCAGAAGGCGGAACCAGAGGCAGCGGGCCGGTAAGCATCCCCATTACTCGCGGCCCAGGTCCCGGTGGGTGGTTGTCACGGTGACCCTGGGATATTGGGCCAGTTTCTTGGAAAGTTCGACGGCGACGGCTACAGACCTGTGCTTGCCACCCGTGCAGCCGACGGCGATCGTGGCGTAGTGCTTGTTTTCGCGGCGGTAGCCGTCGAGGACAGGTTCCAATGCCAGCACATAGCGGTCCACAAAATTCTTAACCCCCTCGGCCTCCAGCACGTACTCGCTGACGTCCTTGTCCAGCCCCGTGTGGGGGCGCAGTTGGGGCACCCAATGCGGGTTCGGAATAAAGCGGACGTCGGCCACGTAGTTGGAATCGACCGGAAGGCCGTATTTGAAGCCGAAGCTCATGACGTTGAGCCGCAGTGCCACCGGGCCGGTCTCGCTGAAGAGTTCGGTGATGGCCGTGGCCAGGCCATGGACGTTGTAGGTGGATGTGTCCAGCACGACGTCGGCGCTGTCGCGCAGTTCCGTCAGCAGCTCACGTTCGGCTGCTATGCCGTCAAGGATCCGGCCGCCTTCCTGGAGGGGATGCGGCCGGCGGCCCTGTTCGAAGCGGCGGACCAGGACGTCGTCGTTCGCGTCCAGGAACAACACCCGGAACGTGACACCGCTGGCGGCCAGCGCGCCGAGGGCGGCGCGGATATCGGCGAATAGACCCTTGCTGCGGACGTCCATCACAACGGCCAGCCGGGGAATGGACTGGGGCGCGTGCGAGACCAGTTCCGCGAGGGTTCCCAGCATCTGCGGCGGAAGGTTCTCCACGACGTACCAGCCATGGTCCTCCAGCGCGTCCGAAGCCGTGCTGCGTCCTGCCCCGGACATCCCGGTGACCACCAGCAGTTCCGCTTCGAGGGGCTTGACCGGCGTCAGCCCGTCCTGCTCCGTCCCGGATCCCGCCGTCGAGTCTGCCATTGATTCCGCCCCGTTCCTGTCCTCATGTTGGCGGGGAACCGCAAAGGCGGAATCCCCGACCTTTACCCTAGCTAAGTTTCGAGGATTTCGCCGGTGGCCATGTTCACTGCCGGGACCAGGTCGGCAGTCTCGGCGTCGGAGCCGAAGTGGGCAACAATGGCAGCAGCCAGCGCCGGGCCGATGCCCTTTGCCTCCGAAAGCTCTTCCGCGGAGGCCGCCTTGACCCCCTTGACGGAGCCGAAATGGTCCAGCAATGCTTTGCGCTTGGACTCACCCAGCCCCGGCACGCCGTCCAGTGCGGAGACCGTCATGGCCTTGCCGCGCTTCTGGCGGTGGAAGGTGATGGCGAAGCGGTGGGCCTCATCGCGGATTCGCTGCAGCAGGTACAGCCCCGCCGATGTCCTGGGGAGGATTACCGGGAAGTCGCTGTCCGGCAGCCAGACTTCCTCAAGGCGTTTAGCCAGGCCCACGACGTAGACGTCGTCGATGCCGAGGTCGGCGAGGGCGCGGGCGGCCGCGTTGACCTGGGGCTTGCCGCCGTCGACCACCACCAGGTTGGGCGGATAGGCGAACTTTGCCTTCGGAGCAGAGGTAGTGGTGTCCAGTACCGCCGCGTCTCCGGCGGCATTGAGCGCAGCTTGGTGCCCGGAAAGGGCAGAAGCTTCCAGCTGTGCCGTTTTGTCCGTGAGGTAGTGCCTGAAACGCCTTGTCAGGACGTCGTGCATGGCGGCGGTGTCGTCGGCGGCTGCATCGCCGGTAACGGAAAACTTTCGGTAATCGGACTTTTTGGGCAGCCCGTCCTCAACCACCACCATGGAAGCCACCACATTGGTGCCTTGGACGTGCGAGACGTCATAGCATTCGATGCGCAGCAGCGCCACGGGCAAGTCCAGTGCTTCCTGAAGCTCCTGGAGCGCCTGGGAGCGGACCGTAAGGTCACCGGCACGCCGGGTTTTGTGCAGTTTGAGGGCATGCTCGGCGTTCTCGCGGACCGTGGACATCAAGGCAGCCTTGTCGCCGCGCTGCGGTACCCGGATGTCGACTTTGGCGCCCCGCAGCCCGCCGAGCCATTGCGTCAGCTCGGTGTGGTTGCTGGGGACAACAGGGACCAGCACTTCCCTCGGGAGCCGGCCGTGGCTGTCGCCGTCCTCGCCGTAGACCTGCTGCAGCAAGTGCTCCACGAGATCCGGAAGAGTTGAATCCTCGACCTTTTCGACCACCCAGCCCCGCTGACCGCGGACGCGGCCGCCCCGGACGTGGAAGACCTGCACGGCGGCCTCGAGTTCGTCCTCGTGAAGTGCGAAGACGTCGGCATCCGTGTCCTCCGCCAGGACCACTGCATTCCGCTCGAAGACTTTGCGCAGTGCGGCGATGTCATCACGCAGCCGTGCGGCGCGCTCATAGTCGAGCTCCGCCACGGCGGCAGCCATTTCCTTTTCGAGCCGGGAGATAAAGCGCTTGGCCTCGCCGCCCATAAACGCGCAAAAGTCCTCAGCCAGGGCCCGGTGGTCCTCCGGGGAGATGCGGCCCACGCAGGGCGCCGAGCATTTGTCGATGTAACCAAGCAGGCACGGCCGGCCACTTGCCTGGGCCCTCTTAAGGACACCGGCTGAGCAGCTGCGCACCGGGAACACGCGCAGGAGGGTGTCCATGGTTTCCCTGATGGCACCGGCGGTGTAAGGGCCGAAGTAACGGGTGCCTTTTCGCCTGTCACCCCGCATGACCTGGACCCTGGGCAGCTTTTCGCTCATGGTGAGGGCCAGGTACGGGTAGGTCTTGTCGTCCCGGAAGACCACGTTGAACCGGGGCTTGAACTCCTTGATCCAGGTGTACTCGAGCTGCAGGGACTCCAACTCGCTGCCCACTACGGTCCACTCCACGCTGGACGCCGCGTGCACCATGGCATAGGTCTTGGGCAGCAGGCCGGCCGGGTTCGCGAAGTAGGAATTCAGCCGTGACCGGAGGCTTTTGGCTTTGCCGACGTAGATGACCCTGCCGTGGGGGTCACGGAACCTGTAGACCCCCGGGTTGGTGGGAATTTCTCCCGTTTGGGGCCGGTAACTTGCTGGATTTGCCACCTATCCAGTCTACTGAGGCGGCGCGGCGGCTTGTGCCACCTGAAGCACGCGGCTCCTAATCCGTTGCTTTGCTCTGGTTGTAACTGGTGGAGCGTTCCTGCCCGCTGAGTTCGGCAATCGCATCCATGATGCGGTCAGTCACCTGGCGGCGGGCGGGAAGGGAGTGGTCGGGGCCGGTCTTGTCGAAATAGAGCGGCTCTCCCACCTTCATGGTGAAGTGATGCGGCTTGAAACCCTTTTCACCCGCCGGCTGCAGGTTCTCCGTGCCAATCAGGCCGACGGGGACTACGGGGGCTCCGGTTGCCAGCGCAAGCCAGCCCACGCCGGTGCGCCCGCGGTAGAGGATTCCGTCCCGGGACCGTGTGCCTTCCGGGTAGATGCCGATGCCCTTTCCGTCCTCCAGGATGTCCATAAGGGTTTTGAGCGCCTGGACGCTTGCTGCCTGCTCGCCGCGCTCCACGGGGATGGACCCCACGGACTCGAAGAAAGATTTCATGACCTTTCCCTTGACGCCACCCGTGGTGAAGTACTCGGCTTTGGCGAAGAAGGCCACAGGCCGCGGCATCAGTGCCTGGACGATGACGCTGTCAAAAAACGAGAGGTGGTTCGGCGCCACAATGAAGGGCCCCTCTTTGGGGACGTTTTCAAGGCCGACGACGGTGGGCCGGCAGGTACCCGCGACGAGCCCGCGAAAGGTCCAGCGGACCGCCTCAAACAGTGCCATCGTTGTGCACCTCACTCATAGCTGCGGTGTGGATGGCTTCCAGCCGTTCGATGGCCGCCACCAGGTCCGGGGCGGTGTCCACGACGGCGACTGCGCCTGCGTTCTCCAGCTCGCCGTTGGGAGCGAATCCCCAGCTCACGCCGATGCAGTCAAGGCCGTTGGCGATAGCACCTGCCACGTCCTGGGCCCGGTCACCCACCATGACGGCGTGCTGGGTGGTGAGGTCGCCCAGCGCCGCGGCAATAATCCCTGCCTTGCCCACCGGACCCGCGGCGGCCGCGGACTCGTCATCGGCTGAACCCCTGATGAAGCTGAACTTGCCGGCAATACCGTGGTGCTGAAGGACAATTCGGGCCAGGCCCTCAGGCTTCTGGGTGGCCACAGCCACCGGACGGCCTGCGGCTGCGAAGCTGTCCAGCACATTCAGGATTCCCGGGTAGAGCCGGCCCTGGGCAATGCCCTGCGCCAGGTAGTACTGCCGGTAGAGGCGGATGACGTCATCGAGCTTGTCCGCCGGAACCTGCGCCACGGTCAGGAGCGAGTCGCTCAGTTTGGGACCGATCATCGCGTCCAGGAGCTCCTGGCCGGGGACCGGGAGCCCCAGCTCCCGGAGGGCCGAAGCGATTCCGTCTGTTATCCCACCGGCCGGATCGACAAGAGTGCCGTCCAGGTCGAAGATCACGGGCACTGTTGTTTGAGTCACCGGCTTAGTTTCTCACGACACCTGTCCAGCCTGAAACTCGCATACCCGTCAGGGAATATTTCGGGAATGCTTCGGCCGGCGCCGACGCCGTTAGCCCAGAATTTCAGCGAGGAACGCTGCCGTGTGGCTCTCCGTCGATTTGGCTACCTGTTCCGGGGTTCCGGTGGCCACGATCTGGCCGCCGCCCGAGCCGCCGTTCGGGCCAAGGTCCACAATCCAGTCGGCGCTCTTGATGACGTCCAGGTTGTGCTCGATGGTGATGACGGTATTGCCCTTGTCTACGAGGCCCTGCAGAACCATCAGGAGCTTGCGGATGTCCTCGAAGTGCAGGCCCGTGGTGGGCTCGTCAAGGACGTAGACGCTGCGGCCGTTGGACCGCTTCTGCAGTTCCGCCGCCAGCTTGACCCGCTGGGCCTCGCCACCGGAGAGCGTTGTGGCAGGCTGTCCCAGGCGCACGTAGCCCAGGCCGACGTCCACCAGCGTGTTCAGGTGCCGTGCGATGGGCGAGAAGGCGGCAAAGAACTCCGCCCCTTCCTCGATGGGCATGTTCAGGACATCGGCGATGGTCTTGCCCTTGTAGTGGACTTCCAGGGTTTCCCGGTTATACCGGGCACCATGGCAGACCTCGCAGGGCACATAAACGTCCGGGAGGAAGTTCATTTCGATTTTGAGCGTGCCATCGCCCGAGCAGGCTTCGCAGCGTCCGCCCTTGACGTTGAAGGAGAACCGGCCCGGAAGGTAGCCGCGGACCTTCGCCTCGGTGGTCTCCGCGAACAGCTTGCGGATGTTGTCGAAGACGCCGGTGTAGGTGGCCGGGTTGGACCGCGGGGTGCGGCCGATGGGGCTCTGGTCCACATGCACCACCTTGTCAAGGTGCTCCAGGCCCTGGACCAGCTTGTGCCGGCCGGCCACCTGCTTGGCTCCGTTGAGCTTGTTGGCCAACACCTTGTAGAGGATTTCGTTGACGAGTGTGGACTTGCCTGAGCCGCTGACGCCGGTCACGGCCGTGAACAGGCCAAGCGGGAAGGCGGCATCAACGTTGACCAGGTTGTTTTCCCGGGCGCCCACAACCTTGAGCTCACGCTTTTTGTCATACTTGCGGCGCTTTTTAGGCACCTCGATCTGCTTTCGGCCGGACAGGTAGTCGCCCGTCAGGGATTCCGTGTTCTTGAGCAGGTCCTGGTAGGACCCGGAGTGCACCACCTGGCCGCCGTGCTCGCCGGCGCCGGGTCCGATGTCCACGATCCAGTCCGCCACGTGGATGGTGTCCTCATCATGCTCAACCACGATGAGGGTGTTGCCCATGTCCCGCAGCCGGGTGAGGGTGTCGATCAACCGGCGGTTGTCCCGCTGGTGCAGCCCGATGGATGGCTCGTCGAGGACGTAGAGCACGCCCACGAGCCCCGATCCAATCTGCGTGGCCAGCCGGATTCGCTGCGCTTCGCCGCCGGACAGAGTTGCGGACGGGCGCTCCAAGTTCAGGTATTCCAGCCCCACGTCCAGCAGGAAGGTCAACCGGGCCTGGATTTCCTTGAGCACCTGATGTGCGATTTGTGCTTCGCGGCCGGTCAGCACCAGGTTGTTCAGGAAGTCCGCGCAGTCGCGCATCGGCAGGGCGGCGACGTCGGCGATGGACTTGCCGTTGATGAGGACCGAGAGGGAGGCAGGGTTCAGCCGCGCCCCGTTGCAGGCGGGGCACGGAATCTGCCGCATGTATTCTTCGTAGCGGTCGCGGGCCCAATCAGAGTCCGTTTCACCATGCTTGCGGTGGACGTACTGGATGGCGCCTTCGAAGCCGGTGCTGTATTTCCGCTCCCGGCCAAACCGGTTTTTGTACTGGACCACCACTTTGTGGTCCTTGCCGTGCAGGACCGTCTGGCGGACGTCGTTGCCCAGCTTCTCCCACGGTGTCTTCATGGAGAAGCCCAGTTCCTTCGCCAGGCCTTCCAACAGCCGGTTCCAGTACTCAGTGGTAGCCGTGCCCAGGGACCATGGGGCGATGGCACCCTCGGAGAGGGAAAGCTCCGGGTTGGGGACAATCAGTTCCTCGTCCACTTCGAGCCGGGTGCCGATGCCGCTGCAGGCGGCGCAGGCGCCAAAGGGATTGTTGAAGGAGAAGGAACGGGGTTCGATCTCGTCAATGGCAAGCGGGTGCTCGTTGGGGCAGGCCAGGTTCTCGGAGAACGCGCGCAGCCGGCCGGGGTCATCGGCGTCCAGGTCCACGAATTCTGCCAGTACGCGTCCTTCGGCGAGGCCGAGGGCTGTCTCGATGGAATCTGTCAGGCGCTGGCTGATGCCTTCCTTGACCACCAGCCGGTCCACCACTACCTCGATGGTGTGCTTGAACTGCTTGCCCAGCTTCGGGGCGTCACTGAGCTGGACCAGTTCACCGTCCACACGCGCCCGCGAGTAACCCTTCGCTGTGAGTTCCTTGAACAGTTCCACGAATTCGCCCTTGCGTCCGCGAACAACCGGGGCGAGGACCTGGAAGCGAGTTCCCTCCTCGAGCTCCAGCAACTGGTCCACGATCTGCTGCGGCGTCTGCTTGGCTACGGGCTCGCCACACACCGGGCAGTGCGGCCGGCCCACCCTGGCCCACAGCAGGCGCATGTAGTCGTAGATTTCGGTGATGGTCCCCACAGTGGACCGCGGGTTCTTACTGGTCGATTTCTGGTCGATGGAGACTGCGGGCGAGAGTCCTTCGATGAAGTCGACGTCGGGTTTGTCCACTTGCCCCAGGAACTGCCGGGCGTAGGCTGACAGCGATTCGACGTAACGCCGTTGCCCCTCGGCGAAGATGGTGTCAAAGGCAAGGGAGGATTTCCCGGAGCCCGACAAGCCGGTGAAGACGATCATGGCATCGCGGGGAAGGTCCAGGTCCACGTTGCGCAGGTTGTGTTCGCGCGCACCCTTCACCACCAGGCGGGAGAGGTCCGGACGTACAGGCTTGACGATGGACTTTTCAATGGTGGCGGGCACGGACTCGACTGCTGTTTCTTCAGCTACGGCTTTAGGCACCCACTAATGCTAATCGAAAACTTCTTCGAATATCCATGCAGCGTGCTACTCGGCATCGTAAGCGGCCGCGAGGAGCTGTACGGCTTCTGCGAACGATGCCCCCTGTGCCCGGGCAGCGGACGCGTACGTAGCCGCCGCGGCGGAGAGTGTTTCCCAGCGTTCGTCCCGCGCGCAGACAACCGTACCGTTCCTCCCCCTGGTGGCAACCACTCCAGCCGCCTCGAGTTCCTTGTAGGCGCGGGCGACGGTATGAGGGGCGACGTCGAGCTGACTTGCGAGGCTCCGCACCGCCGGAAGCCTGGTGCCCGGCGGCAACGCTCCGCTGTCCGCCAGCTTGATCACTTGCAGTCGGAGCTGTTCGAAGAGCGCCACCGTGCTGCCCTGGTTCGGCTTCCATTCCCCGGGAAAGGGCGACGCCGCGGTCAAATGCCCGCCTCCAATGCACCGGCACCCATGGCGTCAGCCTCCAGCGGCCGACTCTCCAAGGGAGGGAGGCCTGCGGCCTCTTCCTTGGCGTCACCGTTCTTGCGTCCATTGGGGTGGCCAGCGAACTGGGCAGCGTAAAGCCGGGCGTAATAGCTGTTGGCGGCCAGCAGGCTGTGATGCGTGCCTTGCTCCGCGATGCGTCCGTGGTCCATGACCAGAATTAGATCAGCGTCCCGGACTGTGGACAAACGGTGCGCGATGACAAAACTGGTTTTCCCGCGCCGGAGCCTCTGCATGGCCTGCCGGATCAGCACTTCGGTCCGGGAATCCACGGAACTGGTGGCTTCGTCGAGGATCAGCACGCTCCTGCCCGCCAATTGGGCGCGGGCAATCGTAATCAGCTGGCGCTGGCCCTGGCTCAGCGGGTCCCCTCCGTTGTGAAGCATGGTGTCGTAGCCAGCGGGCAAGGCCCGGACGAAGTGGTCCACGTGCGTGGCCTCCGCGGCGGCAACGACCTGGTGCTCCGTGGCTCCGAGGCGCCCATAAGCGATGTTTTCCCGGATGGTGCCGGCGAAAAGCCAGGCATCCTGAAGGACCACGCCAAAGGCTGAGCGCAGAAGATCCCGGGGCATGGCCGCGATATCGGTTCCGCCTATGGTGATGCGCCCTGACCCTAATTCGTAGAACCGCATCAGGAGGTTGACCACTGTGGTCTTTCCGGCGCCGGTATGGCCTACGATCGCCACCGTCTGGCCTGGTTCTACCGCGAAGGACAGGCCGCGCACGGCGTGGACCCGCTCGCGATAGCCGAACGTAACGTTATCGAAGACGATGCGGCCGGCCGGTTCTGTTGTTGACTGTTTCGCCCGGCGTTCCGAAGGCAGCTCCACGGCGTCGAGGAGGTCGAAAACCCGCCCTGCGGATGCCATGCAGGACTGGATGACGCTCAGCAGGCCGCCGATCTGGCCCACGGGCTGCGTAAAGAGCCTGCTGAACTGGATGAAAGCCTGGATTCCGCCGATGGTCATTGCTCCGGCAGTGACCTGCAGCGCTCCCACGACGGCAACTGCGATGTAATTGAGGTTGGCCACCAGGATCATCAGCGGCTGGACCAGGCCCGACGAGTATTGGGCCTTGGTCGCAGCCCTGGCCAGGCGGTCGTTGCTGGCAGCAAACACAGCAGCTGCCTGTTCCTGGTAGCCAAAAGCCTTGATGACCTCATGCCCCGTGATGAATTCCTCGACGTGCGCGTTCAGTTCGCCTGTCTCGGTCCATTGCCGGGAGAAATGCGATTGGGACCGGCGCGCCACCAGCACGGTAATCACCGTGGAGAGCGGAACGGACAGCAGGGCTATGCAGGCGAGGAGCGGCGAGATCAAGAGCATCATTGCCAGTGCGCCGCACAGCATCAGGACCGACATGATCAATTGGGTGAGGGCCTGGCTAAGGGCCTGGGCGATGTTGTCGATGTCATTCGTGGCCCGGCTGAGGACGTCGCCCCGCGACTTTTCCTGGAAGTAGGTTGACGGCAACCGGTTCAGCTTGTCCTCCACCGCGGCCCGCAGGCGGTACATCACGCCCTGGACGGAGCTGGCCGTAAGTGAGCCCTGGATCCAGTTAAATAGCGAGGCGCCGACGTACATCAGTGAGACTGCCCCGAGCACGCTGCCCAGTGCACGCGAGTCTAGGGTGCCGGCCATCACTCCCTCCACCACGATGTCCGTGGCGTCGCCCAGGTACTTAGGGGCGGCAACATTCAGCCCGGCAAAAATGCAGGTCGCGGCAATGGCGCCGGCCATGGCCCACCGGAAGGGGTGCAGCAGTCCGAGCAGCCTGCGGGCAGTGGGCCAGAAACGCAGCCCCGCCTCCCCACCCGGCAGCGGCGCGGTCATGGCATGTCCCCCAACGCCAACTGGGACCCTGCGATCTCACGGTACGTTGGGGAAGTTTCCAGCAGCTCACCGTGCGTACCCCCGGCCACCAGGCGGCCGTCGTCGAGCACCAGTATTTGGCCCGCACCCGCGACAGTGGAAATCCGTTCGGCCACGATAATCACGACGGCGTGTCCCAGCGCCGTTTCAAGGCGGTCGCGCAACCGGGCTTCAGTATCAAAATCCAACGCTGAGAAGCTGTCATCAAAGAGATAGAGGGGCGCGCGGCGAAGCACCGCCCTGGCAACGCACAAACGCTGGCGCTGGCCGCCGGAGAGCGTTGTTCCCCCCTGGCCCACCGGAGCCTGGAGCTGCAGTGGAAGTTCCCGCACGAATTCCGCCGCCTGGGCAGTCTCCAGCGCGTCCCAGAGCTCGGCATCTGCCGCGTCCGGGGCCGCGACCCTCAGGTTGTCGGCGATGGTCCCGGTAAAAAGGTGGGACCGCTGCGGCGCCAAGGCGATGTTCTGGCGGAGGACATCCAGGGGCATGGACCGGATGTCCCGTCCCGCGAGGGTGATGTGGCCGGACGTGGCGTCAAGAAAACGAGGCAGCAGGTTGATCAGGGTAGATTTCCCGCTGCCCGTCGAACCCACAATTGCGGTGATGCTGCCCTTCCGGGCCGTGAAGGAGACCGCTTCCAGTACCGGGGCCTCGGCGCCGGGGTAGGAGAACGAGACGTCGCGGAAGGCGAGATCACCGCCGTCGAACGCTGGCCGGTCGGTGCCTGTGGGGACTTCCGGGCGACGGTCCGCGACCGAAGGGGAGGTGTCAAGAACGGCCCGCAGCCGCTCGGCACACACGGCAGCCCGGGGCCCGGTCATCAGGACATACATGGCCATCATGATGGCCAGCAAAATCTGCAGAATATACGCGATGAAAGCTGTCAGGGCGCCGAGCTTCATGTCACCGGCCTGGACCCGGTGTCCGCCAAACCAGATAACGGCGACCGAGGAAAGGTTCACGACGATCATGATCAGCGGCAGCATGCCTGCCACGAGCAGGGCAGACTGGAGGTTGTTCCGTGTCAGCCTGCCGTTCGCCTGCGCAAAGCGCTGGGTCTCGTGGTCCTGCCGGACGAAGGCCCTGATGATGTTCGCGCCGATGATCTGTTCCCGCAGCACTTCGCCGGTCCGGTCCAGGAGCTCCTGTCCATCACGGTACAGCGGAACCAAGCGGCGCACGATGACGTACATGATGGCCATCAGCACCGGCACCACCACAATGACGACCGAGGAAAGCGCCACATCCTGCTGCAGTGCCAGGACGATCCCGCCCGCGCCCATGACCGGTGCCGCTACCAGCATGGTGAAGACGAGCACGGCGAACGATTGGATCTGCAGGGTGTCGTTGGTGGTCCGGGTCACCAGGCTCTGAGCGCCGAAGGACGCGACTTCCTGGGATGAGAGCGATTGGATTTTCCCGAAAACCTCCTGGCGCAACTGCGCACCGAGCTGCATTGCCACTACGGCCCCAAGATACCCGGCCGCCAGGGCTGCCGCCGCCTGAACAACCGCAATGGCGGCCATGACTGCGCCGAGCCTGAGAATGACATTGGTGTCGCCAGGGACGATGCCGTCGTCGATGATGGCGGCATTGACGGTGGGCAGCAGCAGGTTGCCAAAGGTTTGGACCAACTGCAGGAAGACGATGGCTGCGACAGCGACCTTGTGGGCGGCGAGCAGCCGGATCATCAAGCCGATAAGCACTGCACCTCCACAAGTCGTCTGGAGGCCAATCGGGAACAGGATGCCCCTCCCCCAACAGCCGCTCCGTCATTGTAAGCCACATCACATTCGTTCTGTTGTCACGCGGCGTGACGCGTGCCGTAAGCAATCTACAGGGAATGGAATTCCAGGCCTAGGCGTTTTTCCGGGCTACCGCGAAGATTCTTCGGAACGGGAACGCTGTCCCTTGTTCCGTGGATGGTAGGCCCACCATGTCCGTATCCTCGAATGTCTCCATGGTCTGTTGTTCGCACCGGTACCGCGAGCCTGGCCCGCCCTCGCCAGGATCTGCGGCGGCTCCCGGGCACTAAGCTGGAAAGCAATGAAACTCGTTGACCAGCTGCCCGTCCTGCCCGCCCCAAACCCCACGGGTGCAGGCATTGACCCGGACGCCTTGTACACACAATTCCTGGAATGGACCGAAAGCCGCGGGCTTGCCCTGTACGCTGCCCAGGACGAGGCCATCATGGAACTCGCCACGGGCGCCAACGTCATCCTTGCCACGCCCACCGGTTCCGGAAAATCGCTCGTCGCCATCGCAGCACATTTCCAGGCAATGGCGCGGGGGCAGCGCAGCTACTACACAGCGCCCATCAAGGCACTTGTCTCGGAGAAGTTCTTTGCCCTGTGCGACATTTTCGGCGCCGAGAATGTTGGCATGATCACCGGTGATTCGGGCGTGAACCAGGACGCACCCATCATCTGCTGCACGGCCGAGATCCTGGCGAACATCGCCCTCCGCGAAGGGGCAGGTGCGGACCTTGGCGCCGTGATCATGGACGAGTTCCATTTCTACTCGGATCCCCAGCGCGGCTGGGCGTGGCAGGTGCCGCTGCTGGAGCTTCCCCAGGCCCAGTTCCTCCTGATGTCCGCGACGCTGGGCGACGTAAGCCGGTTCGAGGACGGCATCACCGAACTCACCGGCAGGCCCACGACCACCGTCAGTTCCGCCGAGCGTCCCATCCCGCTGCACTACTACTACCACCAGACGCCGGTCCACGAGACCCTCGAGGAACTGCTCTCCACCAGGCAGGTTCCTGTGTATGTTGTGCACTTCAGCCAGATCGAGGCGATCGACCGCGCCCAGACCCTGATGAGCATCAACGTGTGCACCCGCGAGGAGAAGGACAAGATCGCGGAGCTGATCGCCAACTTCCGTTTTGCCGCAGGCTTTGGCAAGACCCTCAACAGGCTCGTCAGGCACGGCATCGGCGTCCACCATGCGGGCATGCTGCCGAAGTACCGGAGGCTCGTTGAACAGCTTGCCCAGGCAGGCCTGCTAAAGGTGATCTGCGGAACTGACACGCTGGGCGTGGGTATCAACGTGCCCATCCGCACCGTGCTGCTCACGGCTTTGAGCAAGTACGACGGCGTACGCACCCGGCTGCTCAACTCACGTGAGTTCCACCAGATTGCCGGTCGGGCAGGACGCGCAGGATATGACACCGCCGGGACGGTAGTGGTTCAGGCGCCGGAGCACGTGACGGAAAACGTGAAGGCAATGGCCAAGGCCACAGCCAAGTTCGGCGATGACCAGAAGAAACTCCGGCAGGTGGTCAAGAAAAAGCCGCCGGAAGGTTTTGTGTCGTGGGGTGAGCCTACGTTCAAGCGCCTGGTCGAGTCCGTCCCCGATCCCTTGAACTCAAGCTTCAGCGTGACCCACGCGATGCTGATGAACCTGATGGAGCGGCCGGGCGACCCGTTCCAGGCCGCCCGGCGGCTCCTGACCGAGAACCACGAATCCCGGTCATCACAGCTCCAGCTCATGAAAAGGGCCCTGGGGATCTACCGGGAACTGCTTGCCGCCGAGGTGGTGGAGCGGATTCCCGCCCCAGAGCAGGGCGCTGACGGCAGGACCGTCAGGCTCACCGTCCACCTGCAGGCCAACTTTGCGCTGAACCAACCGCTCTCGCCGTTCGCCCTCGCTGCACTGGAACTGCTGGATCCGGAGTCGCCGTCGTACGCCCTGGACGTAGTGTCCGTGATTGAGGCGACGCTGGAGAAGCCCCGGCAGATCCTGTCCGCCCAGCAGAAGAAGGCACGCGGCGAAGCCATCGCCGCCATGAAGGCCGACGGCATTGAGTACGACCAGCGCATGGCCATGCTGGAGGAGGTCACGTATCCGCAGCCGCTCGCGGAGCTCCTGGGTGAAGCCTTCGAGGTCTATCGCAAGGCTGCGCCGTGGGTGGGCGACTTTGAGCTGGCACCGAAGTCCGTGGTCCGGGACATGTACGAGCGTGCCATGAACTTCGGCGAATTTGTCCAGTTCTACGGGCTGGCGCGCTCCGAAGGCATTGTCCTTCGCTACCTCGCCGACTGCTTCAAGGCGTTGCGCCAGACCGTACCGCAGGATCTCCTCCGCGAGGACCTCGAAGATCTCATCGCCTGGCTCGGCGAACTGGTCCGGCAAGTCGATTCGAGCCTGCTGGACGAATGGGAGGAACTGACGTCCGGGGCAGCGCCCACACCGCACGATGCACCGCCTCTCCCGCCGCCGTCGCTGACATCCAACATCCGGGCCTTCCGGGTGATGGTGCGCAACGAAATGTTCCGCAGGGTGGAACTGTTCGCCGATGAGGACGCCGCAGCGCTGGGCGAGCTCGACGGCGGTGCGGGCTGGGATGCCGAGCGTTGGGAGGACGTCCTGGACGACTACTTCGACGAGCACAACGACATCGGTACCGGGCCGGATGCCCGCGGCCCGGGCCTGCTGATCATCACCGAGGAACCGGGGCTGTGGAAGGTCCGGCAGATCTTTGATGACCCGGCACGTAACCACGACTGGGGAATTTCTGCGGAGGTGGACCTCGCCGCCTCCGACGAAACCGGCACGGCAATGGTCCGAGTGACAGACGTCAACCGGCTCTAGGGCCCTAGTAAACTCGGACCATGAGTGTAATCCGCCCGGCAACCCGGCACGACGTCCCCGCGATCCTGCAGATGATCCACGAACTGGCCATCTACGAGAAGGAACCGGACGCCGTCCGCAACACCCCGGAAATGTTGGCCGAGGCCCTTTTCGGGGACAATCCACGGGTGTTTGCCACCATGGCCGAAAATTCGGCGGGCGAGGTCCAGGGGTTTGCGCTGTGGTTCCTTAACTACTCCACGTGGGAAGGTGTGCACGGCATTTACCTTGAAGACCTCTATGTCAGCCCGCACGCCCGTGGTGAGGGGCACGGCAAGGCGCTCCTGCAGCACCTGGCCGCCACCGCCGTCGAAAACGGCTACGCCAGGGTGGAGTGGAGCGTCCTGGACTGGAACGAGCCCTCCATCAACTTCTATCGGGGCCTCGGGGCGCGTCCTATGGACGGCTGGTCCACGTTCCGGCTGACTGGTGACGCCCTGGAACACTTCGGCAGCAGCACAGCAGCGGCCATCCATGGCTGAGCGGGCCGTCACGGCCGCGAGGACCAAAACGCCGGTCCGGCACACGGTACGGGCGCGCCATGAATTCCGTGGCATGCGCACCGCCGAGCACTACTTCACTGTCCCGCTGGATCATTTCGGGACGGGGACAGGCACCGGGGAGCCGGCGCCCGCCACGGGCGGGACGGCTCCGGAGACCATCACGGTATTTGCCCGTGAGTACGTCTCGACAGCCCACACCGAGGCTGAAGCGGAAGAACTGCCCTGGCTGCTGTTCCTCCAGGGCGGCCCAGGTGGCCGGGGCAACCGGCTCGCGTCACTGGGCGGCTGGAACAAGGCGGCCGCCAGGGACTTCCGGATCCTGATGCTGGACCAGCGCGGAACCGGGCTCTCCACCCCCCTTGACCGGAACACGCTGCCGTTGCACGGAACGACTGAGGAGCAGGCGGGCTATCTTGAGCACTTCAGGGCGGATTCGATCGTGGCCGACGCGGAACTCATCCGTACTGCCCTCGGCTCTGGCCCCTGGAGCATTTATGGCCAAAGCTACGGCGGATTCTGCGCCCTCACCTATTTGTCGTTCGCGCCCGAGGGGCTCAAGGAAGCGCTGATCACTGGTGGGCTGGCCCCGCTGTCCGGCCACGCGGACGACGTCTACAGGGCCACCTTCCGTCGCGTCGCCGAGCGCAACACCGAATATTTCAGCTGGTACCCGGAGGACCGCAGGACGGTGGAAAGAATTGCCGCCCACCTTCGCAAGAACAAGGAAATCCTGCCCGACGGCGGCCGCCTCACCGTAGAACGGTTCCAGATGGTGGGCGCCTTCCTGGGCGGCAACACCAGGGTGGATGGCCTGCACTACCTGCTGGAGGATGCGTTCACCGGGTCACCGAACGGGGCCAGGCTCTCCGATACGTTCCTTGAGCAGGTGCAGGGTATTGTGTCCCGCCTGGCCAACCCCCTCTATGCACTGATGCACGAATCCATCTACGGCCAGGGGCGGGCCAGCGACTGGGCCGCTTGGCGCGTGCTCGAGGAGTTCCCGGAGTTCGGTCCTGATGCCCAGCCCCTGCTGCTGACGGGGGAAATGGTCTACCCGTGGTACTTCGAGCAGGACCCGGCGTTGCAGCCGCTGCGGCAGGTCGCCCAACTGCTGGCTGCCAAGTCGGACTGGAAGCCGCTGTACGATTGCACCCAGTTGGCCGCCAACAGCGTCCCGGTTGCCGCCGCGGTCTACCGTGACGACATCTACGTGGATCGCGGCCTTTCCTTGGAAACGGCGGCCGCCGTCCGCGGCCTACAGGTCTGGGAGACAGCCGACTTTCACCATGACGGCATAGCGGACGACGGCGAGGCCATCTTCGGCCGTTTGCTCGGTATGGTGCGTTCAGCCCGGCACTGACTTACGTCGCTGCGCCAGGAGTGTCACGGAGGCAGCCGCCAGGACCGCCGCCCCTACTACGGCGCCCACCAGGTTCAACCCCAAGTAGCCCGCCCCGCTAAGGACCAGGCCGGAGGTTGCCCCGCCAACCGCCCCGGCGGCTCCCATCAGCATGTCGGACACGCCTTGGACCATCACGCGGGACTCCTGGCCGACGCTTTCGGCGAGGAGGGTGGAACCGGAAATGGTGGACGCAGACCAGCCCACACCCAGCAGCACGAGCCCCACGGCAACTGCCGCCGTGGACGCTTGGCCGAACCCGGCCACCGCGACAGCCGCGATCAGTGTGGCGAAGCCGATCATGATCGTCTCTGTCCTGCCGGCCTTGTCTGTCAGCCAACCCATCACTGGCGATAGGGCAAACATCCCCGCGATGTGCAGGGAGATCGTGAACCCGATGATTACCAGCACATCGCCCGTGGCGGCGTGCCCGGCATGGCCAGGCCCTGCGACGAGTTCCTGCAAGTGCAGCGGCGTCATGGACATCACCCCCACCATGACCGCATGGGCACCGACGACGGCGGCCAGTGCCAGCCAGGCTGCCCTCGACTGGCGGATTGCACGCATGCCGCGGACGAGTGAACCGCCGCTTCGGGCCTGTGCAGGCGGAGCCTGGAGAGTCACCGGCGGCTGGCCGGCCCCCTGCTGTGCGACGAGCTCCCGGGCCAGGAGGAGGGGGTCGGGCCTGAGGCCGGCAAAAAGCATTACCGTAGCCACAAGGAGGCCAGCTGCAGAAATGACGAAAGGACCCGCAATGGGAGGCAGCCCGAGTGCCTGGCCCACCACCGCACCCGGCTGGACCAGGTTCGGTCCGGCGACAGCTCCGACGGTGACTGCCCACACTACGGCGGACAGCGCCCTGCCACGGTGCTCGGCATCAGCGAGGTCGACGGCGGCGAAGCGCGCCTGGAGGCTGGCTGCGGTGCCCACGCCAATGCCCGCGGCCCCCAGGACGAGAAGGATGAATTGCCCGGACACCACGGCAAGCACCATCAGGACCGTGCCCAGCAGTGCCGCAGACAGCCCCGTGACCTGGCCTATCCGGCGGCCCCGACGGTCTGCGAGGGAGGCAAGCGGCAGCGCGGCCAGTGCTGCGCCGAGCGTCATGACGGTGGCAACGGAGCCTGCCCAGGCCGTGGAGCCTGAGAGTTCCACGGCAAGGATGGAGCCGATGGAAACGGTGGCCCCCGTGCCGATGCCGGCGAAAACCTGGGCCACGCTCAGCAGCGTCACGGTGCGCCTCTGCACCTGGCGCACTCCACTTTCGGTCATCACAGTGCCAGCCATGGTCCGAGCATAGTCCTCGGCGGCCCGGTCCTACAGTGCCAGTTTTAAGCCAGTAATCCCGGCCGCGCTGCGGCCGGGATTACGGGACTGGACGGTGGAGAAGCGGAGCGTTATTCGGCGTCGGTGAGGTCGGCGTCCCTGAGGCTCTTCTTGGCGTCTTCCTCGAGGCGCGGGTCCAGGTGGGCTGTCTTTGCCTTGGAACTGATGAGGCTGGCAACCACGGCAACAATGATGGTGCCCACGATGACGGCCAGGGAGACGAACGTGGGGATCTCAGGCGCCCATTCGATGTGGTGGCCACCGTTGATGAACGGCAGTTCGTTCACGTGCATGGCGTGCAGGACCAGCTTCACGCCGATGAACGCCAGGATGAAGGACAGTGCGTGCTTCAGGTAGATGAGGCGGTTCATCAGGCCACCCAGAAGGAAGTACAGCTGGCGCAGGCCCATCAGGGCGAACAGGTTGGCCGTGAACACGATGAACGGGCTCTGCGTGAGGCCGAAGATTGCGGGGATGGAGTCAACAGCGAAGAGGAGGTCAGTCAGGCCGATGGTGATGAACACGATCAGCATCGGGGTAAAGACCTTCTTGCCGTTAACCGTGGTGCGAAGCTTTCCGCCGTCGAACTTCTCCGACATCGGGATGACCTTGCGGATCCGGGCGATGAGCGGGTTTTCCTTGTCCTCTTCGTCCTCACCCTCATCCTGGGCCTGCTTCCACGCAGTCCAGAGCAGGAACGCGCCGAAGATGTAGAACACCCAGCTGAACTGCTCGATCACAATGGCGCCGAGGAGGATGAAGATCCCGCGCAGGATCAGCGCGATGATGATGCCCACCATCAGGACTTCCTGTTGGTATTTCCGGGGTACGGAGAAACGGGCCATGATGATGATGAAGACAAACAGGTTGTCGATGCTCAGGCTGTATTCGGTGACCCAGCCGGCCACGAACTGGCCGCCGAACTCGGCTCCGGTAAAGGCGAACATGGCGCCGGCGAACACCAGGGCAAGCGTGACGTAGAACGCCACCCACAGGCCGGCTTCCTTCATGGAAGGTTCATGGGGCCGCCGGATAACCAGCAGGAGGTCGATGAGGAGAATCAGGCCGAGGGCGACTAGAGAGCCAACCTCGAACCACACGGGCAATTCGAGCACAGGGTAGCCTTTCGCAGGGTACAGAGAAGCGGTGTAAGTCTCTCCGGCCATCCTGCGCACTTAGTGCTGATGTGGTGGCCCGCTACGCCCGGCCAGGCAACCATGCCTGGCGTGTTGACGATCGTAGCGCTCGGGATACTCCCCTACGTGACGTTAACTGTACAGCAGGGGGCACTCCAGATTCGAACATGACCTGGCTGGCGGTGTGGCACCGGGCAGCCGCGTCAGGCGTGGCCGGCAGCCTGCATCTGGCGGAGCTCCTTCTTGAGTTCGCTGACTTCGTCGCGGATCCTGGCGGCTACCTCGAACTGAAGTTCGGCGGCGGCACCGTGCATTTGTTCGGTCAGTTGCTCGATCAAACCCACGAGGTCCTCTGCCGGAGCCGCGGCAAGGCCATCTGCACGGACCTGGGCTGCGCCCTTCGCGGCGGACTTTCCGCGCTTGGCACCCTTGGCCAGCCTGTTGTTGTTGAGCAGCTCCTGGGTATCGGCGTCCTCCTTGGCCAGTTGGTCGGTGATGTCGGCGATCTTCTTCCGCAGGGGCTGCGGATCAATGCCTTTTTCCGTGTTGTAGGCCACCTGGATGGCGCGGCGCCGGTTGGTCTCGTCGATGGCGTGGGCCATGGAGTCGGTGATGCGGTCTGCGTACATATGAACCTGGCCGGACACGTTGCGGGCCGCACGCCCAATGGTCTGGATAAGTGAGGTGGAGGACCGCAGGAAACCTTCCTTGTCCGCGTCCAGGATGCTCACCAGCGAGACCTCTGGCAGGTCCAGGCCTTCGCGGAGCAGGTTGATGCCTACCAGGACGTCGAAGACGCCCATCCGGAGTTCCCTGAGCAGTTCAACCCGCCGCAGGGTGTCTACATCGGAGTGCAGGTATTCGACCTTGATGCCGTGGCCCAGCAGGTAGTCGGTAAGGTCCTCCGCCATCCGCTTGGTCAGCGTGGTGACCAGGACGCGTTCATTCTTCGCTGTCCGCGTCTTGATCTCGCCCAGGAGGTCGTCAATCTGGCCCTTGGTGGGCTTGACCACTACCTCGGGGTCGATCAGCCCGGTGGGCCGGATGATCTGCTGCACAAAGCCGTCAGCCTTGCCGAGCTCGTACTTGCCGGGCGTCGCAGACAGATAGACGGTCTGGCCCACACGTTCGAGGAACTCATCCCACTTGAGCGGACGGTTGTCCATGGCCGATGGCAGCCGGAAGCCGAAGTCCACAAGGTTCCGCTTCCGGGACATGTCGCCTTCGTACATGGCACCGATCTGTGGCACGGTGACGTGGGATTCGTCGATCACCAGCAGGAAGTCGTCCGGGAAGTAGTCGATGAGGCAGTGCGGGGCGGTGCCGCGGGCTCGGCCGTCAATATGCGACGAGTAGTTCTCGATGCCGTTGCAGAAGCCCATCTGCTGCATCATTTCGAGGTCGTAGGTGGTGCGCATCCTGAGCCGCTGGGCTTCCACCAGCTTGTTCTGGCTTTCCAAGACCTCCAGCCGCTCGGCGAGTTCGTCCTCGATCCGCTTGATGGCCCGTGCCATCCGCTCGGGACCGGCCACATAATGCGAGGCCGGGAAGACGTACATCTCCTCTTCGTCCCGGATCATCTCGCCGGTCAGCGGGTGAAGCGTATGGATGTTTTCGATCTCGTCGCCGAAGAACTCGATCCGAATGGCCAGTTCCTCGTACATCGGGATGATTTCCACGGTGTCGCCGCGGACCCGGAAGGTGCCACGGTGGAAGTCCATGTCGTTGCGGGCATACTGCATGGAGACGAACTTCCGGAGGAGGTCGTCGCGGTTCATCTGCGCACCCTTGCGGAGCGTGACCATGCCCGCGATGTACTCCTCCGGAGTGCCCAGGCCGTAGATGCAGGACACCGTGGCGACCACGATCACATCCCGGCGGGTCAGCAGGGCGTTGGTGGCGGAGTGCCTGAGCCGCTCCACCTCCTCATTGATGGACGAATCCTTCTCAATGAAGGTGTCCGTCTGCGCTACGTACGCCTCAGGCTGGTAGTAGTCGTAATAGGAAACGAAGTACTCCACAGCGTTGTTGGGCAACAGTTCGCGGAATTCGTTGGCGAGCTGGGCGGCCAAGGTCTTGTTTTGCACCATCACCAGGGTGGGCCGCTGGATCTGTTCGATAAGCCAGGCCGTAGTGGCGCTCTTGCCGGTACCGGTGGCGCCCAGCAGGACAACATCCTTTTCGCCGTTCTTGATCCGCTCCGTCAGTTCCGCGATGGCTGCCGGCTGGTCGCCGGCCGGCTGGAACTCGCTGATGACTTCGAAGGGAGCGACGACGCGGTTGATCTCCTGGGCAAGGCTCATGCATCTAATCTACAACCGGGGACCGACAGAGGCAGCCGGATCAGTTACCGGCGAACAGGGTACGACGGCGGCGCCCACCCGGTGGCCGCGGCCCACCGCTCCATCGGGCCTTCCGCCGCGGCGAACCAAGCCTCTTTGGCGGCAGCGTAGGCGGCGGTGGTTGGGTCGCTGGCGTGCACCTCGGACAGGCGGCGCTTGAGGGCCAGGTAGTCGGCCGCCGCATCCGGGACGGCCCGGAGCCAGTCGCGGAAACACAGGGCGAAGCGCCACCCGGGAGAGCCTGCAACCCTGACATGCAGGTTGACGGCGTGGCCTGGGTCGGCGCTGGCGTGGAACCGCTTTGCCCACGCGGAGGGGTCCGGGTGCATTGGTTTGGGCACGTCGGTGCTGATGGCCGGCACACGGGGATAACCGGCGGCCGCCAGGACCGGTTCCAGTTGCGCCGCCACGACCAGGGCCGGGACAGTGAGCTGGAGGTCGAGCACGTCCTTGGCGTCCAGGCCGGGGACCGACGTGGAGCCGATATGGTCCAATCCCACTGGTGCGATACCGTCTGCTCCGGCATGTTTCCGGAGTGCCGAGCGGATCCTGGCCATCACCCGCTCGGCGTCCCGGGGCCACTCTGAGCGCGGACCGTGCAGTACCGGCCCGCCCGGGCGTTCGGCCGGCGTCGCCGTCATGATGTTCCGGGCAAACGGCGCGAGCCGCCCTTGCCAGAGCCCGTCCACCTGTGCCAACAGCGCGTCGACCGTGCCGGAGTTGTCCAAGACGACGTCGGCCGCGGCCAGCCGCTCATCCCGGGAAGCCTGCGCTGCCATCCGGGAACGTGCCTCCTCGGCGGTCATCCCCCGGTTTTCCTGCATCCGCCGGACGCGGACATCGTCTGGCGCGTCCACCACAACGACTAAATGGAAGTCGCTGCCCTGGCCGGTCTCGACGAGCAGCGGTATGTCCTGGACCACCACCGCTCCGTCCGGGGCTGTCGCAAGGATGCCGGCGGCAGCTTCGCGGACCAGTGGATGGACAATGCCGTTCAGTACGGCCCGCTGCGCGTCGTTCCCGAACACCACGGCCCCAAGCCGGGCCCGGTCCAGCCGGCCGGCACCATCGAGCATGTCCTGCCCAAACGCCTCCACCACCCGTGCCAGGCCCGGTGTTCCCGGTTCGACGACGTGCCTGGCCAAGGCGTCGGCATCCACGAGCACGGCACCAAGCTCAGCCAGGCGAGAGGCCACCACTGACTTCCCCGAGGCGATGCCGCCCGTCAAACCGATCTTCAGCACCCCACCAGCCTACTATTGGGCCCACGCCGCCGGGGTTCCCTGGCCGGGCGTCACGGGGTGAAGGGGTGGTGGGGCCTAGACTCGGATGGTGCAAGAGCAAGACAGCCGGGCAACGTCCTACACCACCCTTGCCGCGGGAGAAGAGTTCCGGCACGAGCTTGAGGTCAAACGGTCCAGGTTCATCACGGTGCTCCGCCGCGCAGACACCGAGGAAGCGGCACGCGACCTGGTGAACGGGCTGCGGCGCGAATTCCACGATGCCCGCCACCACTGCTCTGCCTTCGTCCTCGGACCGGATCGCGGGATCCAGCGGTCCAATGACGACGGCGAACCGTCCGGCACAGCCGGCATCCCCATGCTGGAAGCACTCATCAAAAGGGAAAGCGCACCGGGCGCAACGGACCTCAGCGACGTCAGCGCCGTCGTCGTGCGTTATTTTGGCGGCATCCTCCTAGGGGCAGGCGGACTGGTACGTGCCTACTCAGAGTCCGTGTCCTCTGCTTTGGACGTGGCTCCGCTGGTCAGGCGCCGACGGCTGCGGATCTGCGAATCGTCCGTTCCGCACGCCGCCGCCGGCCGGCTGGAGAATGACCTGCGGGCGGCGGGATATGTGATGGCGGAAACCAGTTACGGCGAGCGGGACACCGTGCTTCGCCTGGCCATCGCCGACGAACCAGCCGAAATCGCCGCAGCCGCCGAACGTGTCCTGTCACTCACCGCCGGGAAGGCCGGGCTCACACCCACAGGAACGGAGTGGATCGATGTCGCGCTCCCCTGAGGTCCGACTGGCCGAAGTCGACGAACCCATGCTGGAGCAGCTCCTTGCACTGGCCACCTGCGACGCCACGGCTGATGAAGTCACTCCGCCCCTGGGCAACGCGACCGGGTGGACCACCGAACGGATCGACTGGTTCCGTGCCTATCACCGTGCTGCCTACGCCGGCCTGGACGGACCGGCCAGGGAAAAGAGCTGGGCTGTGCTGTGCGACGGCAGCCCCGCAGGCGCGATAAGGCTTAAACGGGCTGCAGAAGGTGTGGCCGAGACCGGCATCTGGCTGGGCCGCGGATTCCGCGGGCACGGGGTGGGCGCCGCCGCACTCGACCTGGTGCTGGCGGAAGCACGCCGTGCCGGGCTGGGGCAAGTTATTGCCCACACCACGGCAGACAACATTGGCGCCCAGCGCCTCCTCAGCATGGCGGGCGCCCAGCTGGCTTACGACGACGGCGGCGCGGTGAGGGCCGCCGTCGTACTTTAACGGTAACCCCGACCGGATTGCGTCACTTTTGCCGTCCAGCCGATGCCCTCAGCCCGCAGCTGCAGGGCAAGCCGTGGCTGACGCCGCCAAAAGTTACGCATTCCCGTCGAGCACACAGGCATTAAACACCATGGGCCCCTGCTCAATGCAGGGGCCCATGGTGTTGGCCCGGGAAGGGGCCGGTGGCAATTAGTTGCCGGTCAGCTTCTCGCGCAGAGCGGCAAGAGCCTCGTCCGAAGCAAGCGTACCTGCACCGGTCTCGGCCGCAGCGGGCTCGGAGGAGTAGCTGGTGGTGCCGGAATCGCTGTCACCGGACGTTGCAGCTGCAGCGTCGTCGGCAGCGTGCTGGGCAACCTGCTTCTTGTGTGCTTCCCAGCGGGTCTGGGCGTCAGCGTACTGCTGCTCCCAGGCGGCGCGCTGGTTCTCGTAGCCTTCAAGCCACTCGTTGGACTCCGGGTCGAAGCCCTCCGGGTACTTGTAGTTGCCCTCTTCGTCGTACTCAGCGGCCATGCCGTAGAGAGCCGGATCGAATTCGGTGCTCTCGGCGTCAACGCCCTCGTTAGCCTGCTTGAGGGAGAGGGAGATGCGGCGGCGCTCGAGGTCGATGTCGATGACCTTGACGAACAGCTCGTCGCCAACGGAGACAACCTGCTCAGCAAGCTCAACGTGGCGGACAGCCAGCTCGGAGATGTGAACGAGGCCTTCGATGCCGTCTTCGACGCGAACGAACGCACCGAACGGAACGAGCTTGGTGACCTTACCCGGAACAACCTGGCCGAGGGCGTGGGTGCGGGCGAAGGTCTGCCACGGATCTTCCTGCGTAGCCTTGAGCGACAGGGAAACACGCTCGCGGTCCAGGTCGACCTCGAGAACCTCGACGGTGACTTCCTGGCCAACTTCGACAACCTCGGACGGGTGGTCGATGTGCTTCCAGGACAGCTCGGAAACGTGGACGAGGCCGTCTACGCCGCCCAGGTCCACGAAGGCACCGAAGTTGACGATGGAGGAAACAACGCCGGGACGGACCTGGCCCTTTTCCAGCTTGTTGAGGAACGTGGAGCGGACCTCGGACTGGGTCTGCTCGAGCCATGCACGGCGGGACAGGACAACGTTGTTGCGGTTCTTGTCCAGCTCGATGATCTTGGCTTCGATCTGCTGACCGATGTACGGAGCAAGGTCGCGCACACGGCGCATCTCGACGAGGGATGCGGGCAGGAAGCCGCGCAGACCGATGTCGAGGATAAGACCACCCTTGACAACCTCGATGACGGTACCGGTGACAACACCGTCTTCTTCCTTGACCTTCTCGATGTCGCCCCAGGCACGCTCGTACTGAGCGCGCTTCTTGGAGAGGATCAGGCGGCCTTCTTTGTCTTCCTTGGTGAGCACCAGGGCTTCGACCTGATCGCCAACGGAGACGACGTCTCCGGGATCAACATCGTGCTTGATGGAAAGCTCGCGGGAGGGGATGACACCTTCGGTCTTGTAACCGATGTCGAGCAGAACTTCATCGCGGTCGACTTTGACGACGGTACCTTCGACGAGGTCTCCGTCGTTGAAGTACTTGATGGTGGCGTCGACTGCTGCGAGGAAGTCCTCAGCGGTACCGATGTCGTTAATGGCGACTACGGGGGTACCGGGCTTCTCGGTGGAGGTGATGGTCATGTAGTAGGGGCTCCGTTGTGGATAGTTAGTCGGTCAGGCAAACCACCGCGCCCGCGTTATGGAACGCAGGCGCAGGTCTCGGCAGATCACGAGGATCTGCCGGGTCATCCTGATTTTGTGGATTCTAGAAACGTGCACGTAGTACACGCCCGTTTATTCTAGTCGTAGGGGCCAACACGGGTCAAAGCGCGGGCAGCACGTCGCCCAGGCGGCCAAACGCGGTACCCCCATCCTGCAGCCGGGGCAGCGCCTGCCGAAAGCCACCTGCGGTGCCGCTGCCTGGCTTGTTGAAGTGCGCAATGACGATGTCTCCGGGTCCTGCGGCAGACAGGGCCGAAGCGACTGCGGCCGGTGGCATGGTGGCGCCGGCGTCGGCGTTGATGCTGAAATTCACAGGCAGTATGCCCAAGCGGCGGGTCATCGCGACTGCCACGTCGTCGAAGTACGCCGTGCCTGCCCGGAAAAAGCGTGACGGCTGACCGGCGGCCTCGGTGAGCACGTCTTGGCAGCCTGTCAGTTCGTCGTAAGCGTCCGAGACACTCGCGGTGCCGGGGATGCCGTAGGCGGTTTTGCCGTTGACGGACAGCGGCCGGTGAAGCCAGCCGTGGTTGGCCAGTTCAAACAGCGGGTCTGCGCCGAGTTCGGCGGCGAGCTGGCGGTTCGTGTGGATCCACCGGGCGTTCACAAACAAGGTGGCCGGAATGTTCAGCCGCCGCAGGGTGGCAAGGAGCTCCTGGTCAACTCCGGAACCGCCCGGGCCGCCGCAGGCATCCAGGGTGATGACCGTTCTCTGCGTGGCGGACCTGGTCACCACGCCGGTCACCTCCAGTCCCCACTCGGTAGGGCGCCTGCCGGCGAACTCCGCCACGACCTGGGCCTTCGACAGCGGTTGCACCACGACCGGCGGGCTTGGTGGCGCCAGGGTTGGCGGGCCTTCTGTGGGCACTGGCACGGGCTGTCCAGGCACAGTTGGCACCGGCGAGGCTGCCGCGGCCAGATTCTGTGTTTGAACCGGACTGGCCGCTCCGCCAGTCCCGGTTGCGGACGGCGCGGCACACGCCGACACCGCCGCGAAAACGCCCGACGTAACGCCAAGCAAAAGTGCCCGGCGGCCTGTCAGCCCCGGCGCCCCAATATCCCCCATGAATTGTCCTTGGATCCGGCAGGAGCCCCTAGAAGTGGGTCAGGCAATGCGTGGACCGCTCAACCGCAAACATGCCACGCGCCTGGAGCGCCGCGCCCTGCTTGTGTTCGCGGATCCGCCCAGCCGCCGCCAGCGTAACCGGGCAGACCCCGCCGAGGTAAATTGATGACAGGGCGGAGACATCCAGCGTCAGGTCTGCCTCTTCCTCCTCAAGGCGTACGACGGCGGCCTCGCCGCCTGTGACTTCCAAGGCGTAGGTCCCAGCCGTGAGGCCAAGCGGATCAAGGACGTCCAGAACCAGCCTGCCGTCCACGGGATAATGCCGGGCTTCAAGTGCCGCAGGAACATCCAGGATGCGGAGCCAGAGCATGTCCCGGCCGTCCGAGGACTCGATGCAGCGGGGATCGGCCAGCGCCCAGGCCAGCGGATCATCCATCGGCGCCTCCGCCCAGGTGACCCGTTCCACCAGGTCGATGGCGCCCAGGAACTGCCAGAGTTCGAGGTACGCCTCGTTGGTGGCGGCCACCAGGTCCACCACCTCGACGGTGTAGGGCGTTGTATCCCAGCCCAGGAATTTGTAGGAGACATAGCCGTCCACGGTGGAATCAGGGCCGTAGTGCAACGCCACTTTGACGGCCGGATCTTCCTTTCCGTCGCGGCCAAGGGACCCCGAAGCCAGCTGGCGGTACCACTCCTGGCGGCCGATCGATCCCGGGGTCACGCGGTGGACACGGTCGAAGATTTGCGGTGCCACGTCCAGCAGCACTGTGGGTTCGGCGACTTCCACAGTGCCGACGGCCTGGTGGTTCAGTTGAAACCGCACGGTTGTGTCCACTTTTACGGTGCGTTCGAAGCTGGCCACGCCGTAGCCGAACCGCCCGTAGATGGACCCTTCGGAGGCGGTCAGGGCGGCCATCGCGATGCCGTCGCGGCGGGCCAGGTCCAGGTCCTCGGACATCATCCTGCGCAGGAGGCCGCGGCGCCGATGCGAGGTGCGCACGGTCACGGCGGTCACCATCTGGGTTTCCAGCATCCGGCCGAAGCCGATGTTGAGGGTCTTGCGGAGCGTCCCGAAGGTGGCGACTGGGACATCCGCGGGGAGGGAACCGGGAGCCACCTCCCCCGTTTGGTATGCGCCGGTCAGGACACGGCGGTCAGCCTGGTAGGTCGCCAGGGACTTCGCCACGTGCTCCGGGCTCCGGGTGGACTCGTGGAAGCCAAAGGCCACTGCCCTGACCCACTTTTCCGCTTCGGCGTATCCGTGCTCATCTTTGGAGACGGCGTCGAAGCGCCGGATTTCGTAGTTTCCACTCAGTTCAGCCACATTGCCGAGCCTAACCAACCCATCGGGCCCCTGGCCAGCAACAACACACGGTCGCGAGGTGGGTCAGATCCTCCGCACGGGCTGGCGGAGGATAGTTTTGAGCTTTTCCGGCGCCACCCTCCGGGCGTCGCTGAGGTAGATCTCGTGGTGCGGCCCGGCGAACCCGAAGCCGTTGGCAGGCATGAACTCATGGTGCAGGCGGTGCAGGGTGGGAGCCTCGTCGTCGTAGCTGCCGATGTGCAGGATCTGCACCGAAAGCCCTTCGTCGAGCGTCTCAAGCCGGAGCCGGTCCAGCCGCGGCACCTTCTTCGCAGCGGCCTTTGCGATGCCGTCCTGGAGGTCGGCGGGTCCGATCCAGTCGGGCTGCGGGATCATCATGGTCCACTTCCAACTGTCCTTGTCGCCCCTGGTGAAGGCCCCGGGATCGTCGGCCATCCATAGACCCTCCAGCGGCCCGACGGCGTAGTCCCGGCCCGCGTGCTTGCTGGCAAACTTCACCGCATAGGAGACCGAGTACAGCGCTTCCAGGGCAGCGGCGTACTCGGGCGCAGTTCCGGGGTTACCTTGGCCGTCCAGCATCAGGTAGTTCAGCGGGGGCACGGTAACCACCGCGAAGTCCCGGGCGCGGGGCGCGTACAGTTCCTTGAACTGTTTCCTGACGTCGTACTTGTCCATCGCGCCCCGCCCTTCGGTCCCCTGCCCCTGCCCCTGGCCTGTGCCGCTGGCGGTCCTAGTGCCCGGCGTCGTACCAGCTCGGACCCACGCCGATCTGTACGTCGAGGGGGACGCTGAGGTCCGCGGCGCCGGCCATCTGTTCGGTGACGAGTTTCTCCACCACTTCCCGCTCGCCGGTAGCCACTTCGAGCACCAGTTCGTCATGGACCTGGAGGAGCATACGGGACTTCAGGCCCTGGGCCGCCAGTTCCTCGTGCACACCCAGCATGGCGCGCTTGATGATGTCCGCCGCCGAGCCCTGGATGGGCGAGTTCAGCGCGATGCGTTCTGCGTTCTCGCGCAGCTGGCGATCCGTGCTGGTGAGGTCCGGGAGGTAGCGGCGGCGCCCCTCGATAGTGGCGGTGTAGCCGTCAATCCGGGCCTGGTCCACCACCCCGCGGAGGTAGTCGCGAACGGCGCCGAACCGGTCGAAGTAGTCCTTCATGAGTGTCCGGGCCTCGTCGACGGAAATTTCCAGCTGCTTGGAGAGGCCAAAGGACGTCAGGCCGTAGGCGAGGCCATACGACATGGCCTTGACCTTCGAACGCATGGCGCTGGTGACTTGGTCGGTGGGGACGTGGAAGATGTTGGAGCCCACAAAGCGGTGGAGGTCCTCGCCGTCCTTGTAGGCCTGGATCAGGCCGGCGTCCCCCGAAAGGTGCGCCATGATGCGCATTTCGATCTGCGAGTAGTCGGCGGACAGTAGGCAGTCATAGCCTTCGCTGACCACAAAGATGCCGCGGACTCGCCGACCTTCCTCGCTGCGGATGGGGATGTTCTGCAAGTTGGGGTTATTGGAAGAGATCCGGCCCGTGGCTGCGACGTTCTGCGCGTAGGTGGTGTGGATCCGGCCATCTTCCGTGACGGACTTCTTCAGCGACTCCAGCATTTGGCGCAGCTTCGAGGACTCGCGGTGGGCCATGAGCTGGACCAGGAATTCATGCCCGGTTTTTTCCAACAGGTTCTTCAGCGACGCGGCATCGGTGGTGTAGCCCGATTTGATCTTCTTGGTCTTCGGCAACTGCAGTTCCTCGAACAGAACAGTCTGGAGCTGCTTGGGCGAACCGAGGTTGACCTCGTGGCCGATCGCGGCGAACGCGAGTTCCTGGGCGTTGTCAATTACCTTGGCGAGGTCCGCGAGCTGCTCATCCATGCGGGGCATATCGATGGCGATGCCGGCGAGTTCCATGTCGGCCAGCACCCTGCTGACAGGCAATTCCAGGGTGGCCAGCAAGTCCGCGGCCTGGCGTTCGGCAAGTTCCGATTCGAAGTATCGGCTCAGCGCCTGGACGACGGCGGCCACCTGGACCAGTGCGTCAGCGGCGGCGGCGTCATCGCCGTCGAACGAGAGCTCAAGCTGGCCTGCTTTGGCAGTCTCGGAGGAGATGCTGACGTTCAGGTGGTGCTGGGCGAGCTCGGCCAGTTCATAGGTGCGGCGGTCCGGCTGGATGAGGTAGCCGGAGATGGACGTGTCATCCACCACCCCTTCCAGACCCAGGCCGCGGCTGGACAGCGCCTTCAGGGCAGCTTTGTAGCCGTGCATGACCTTGGGCGACGACGCGTCCCGCAGCCAGTCCGCAAGGACGTTTTCGGCTGCGGCGTCCTGGCCGGCGAGGTCGATGTATACGGCCGCATCGTCACGGACAATGGCGATGGCTGCGGCGTCTTCGCCGATTCGGCCGGGAACAAGGTCAACGGCGACGGCCGAGCGTTTCCCTGCACCGGCAGCGAGGAAAGCACCCAATTCTGCTGCGTTGGACGGGGTTTTATACTCCGGCACTGCGACGTTCTCGCGCTCCGCCGGTTCCAGGTCCTCGCTGCCGTACAGCGCGAAGAGCCGGGCACGGATGGTTTTGAACTCCAACTCGTCGAACAACTGCTCGAGGGCAGCTTCGTCCGGCCGCGGGTCCGCGAGGTCCTCCAGGGTCACGGGCAGTTCGAGGTCTGTGTGGAGCCGGTTCAGACGGCGATTGCGCTTAACGTCCTCGATGTTTTCCCGGAGGGCGTCGCCCACCTTGCCGCCGATCGCATCCACGTGCTCAAGGACACCCTCGAGTCCGCCGTAAAGGTTGATCCACTTCGCGGCGGTCTTGGGCCCGACACCCGGAACACCCGGAAGGTTATCGGAGGACTCCCCCACCAGCGCGGCGAGGTCGGAATACTGCGGCGGCGTGACAAAGTACTTCTCCTGGATTGCCGCGGCGTCCAGCCGGGGGATGTCGCTGACACCCTTGCGGGGGTACAACACAAAAACGTTGTCGGTGATGAGCTGGAACGCATCGCGGTCGCCGGTGACCAGGAGGACTTCGTAGCCGGCCTTCTCCCCCATCACGGACAGCGTTGCCAGGATGTCGTCCGCTTCGTAGCCGGGCAGCTTGATGGTCTTGATGCCCCACGCCTGCATGACCTTGTCGATGAGGTCGATCTGGCCGCTCATCTCCCGGGGCGTTTCGTTGCGGCCACCTTTGTAGTCGCTGTACTCGGCTTTGCGGTGCGTGGTCTCGTCCGAGACATCGAAGGCGACGGCGATGTGCGTGGGCTGCTGTTCCTTGATCAGGTTGATCAGCATGGAGGTAAAGCCGTGGATTGCGTTGGTGTGCTGTCCGTTGGCGGTGGAAAACTTGTCGGCGGGCAGCGCGAAGAACGCCCGGAACGCCATCGAATGCCCGTCCAGCACCAGGAGGCGCGGCTGGCTGGTAATAGGAATGACGGGAGCCTCGGTAGCGGAAACCCGGCCCCCGGCCGGCGGGACCTTGATGTCCTGCAGGGCGGCGTCAGCCTCAAGGGCAACGGTTTCGGAAGGGAAGGGGGCCGGTTTGGTAGTTTCACTCACAGGTGCCAGCCTAGTTCCCATGATGGACAATTTCACGCCCGGCCCCTTTACTGAGGAGTTGGTCACAGCCGGCGTCCCCGAACAGCTGCATGAGTGGCTCAGCGGATATGGAATCGGTGCCCTGGTGCTCAAGATGGGCATCCACTTCCTGGAGATGAGTCCCGAGCGGACGGTGGCCACCATGCCGGTGGAAGGCAACACCCAGGTGGCAGGCATCCTGCATGGCGGAGCCCACGTTGTGCTGGCCGAAACACTGGGATCCTTTGCGGCGGGCATGCACGCCGGCGCTGGCAGGCATGCCGTGGGCATCGAGGTCAACGCCACCCACCACCGGTCCGTTGCGGCCGGCACCGTCACCGGTACGTGCACCGCCGTCCACCTCGGCGGGACGCTGACCACACACGAGGTGGTCATGACCGATGACAAGGGCAGGCGGCTGTCAACGGCCCGCATCACCAACATGCTCAGGGACAATGGGCCCGCGAAAAAGGGCGACTAGTCCAGCAGGCAGGGGATCCTAGCCAGCCGTGTCCGCAGGGTTGAGGTTGTAGCGCAACTCAACTACCCCCCGCCCCATGGTGCGCGAAGCAGTCAGCTCCAGTGGCGCCGTCGGGCCTTCCAGCGGCAATAAGCGCTTGCCGTCGCCCAGCACCACCGGGATGACCGAGAGGATGAGTTCATCCAGGTACCCCGCAGCGGCGAACTGGGCTGCCAGGTTGCCGCCGCCCACCACCCACACGTTCTTCCCGCCGGCGTCGTCCTTGAAATCCTGTACGAATTCCCGGACCGGGCCGCGGACAAATGTGACGTCTGAACCGGCCGGCGCCGTGTGCTCGTGCCGGGTGAAGACGTAGCAGGGCGTGGACGGGTAGGGCCATTTGCCGGGTTCGTGCTTCATCAGCCAGGCGTAGGTTTCCCCGCCCATGACGATGCAGCCCACGCCCTCCATGAAGGTGTCGTAGCTGTCCTGCCCGCCGTCGAAGCCGTCGAATTGCAGGAGCCAGGTGAGGTCGTCATGTGCGGTGGCGATGAAGCCGTCCAGGGACGCGGCCACGAAGTACTGGAAGCGGGACATGGCTCAAGCGTAGTCATTTCGACTCCGGGTTCCCATACTCCACCCGCAGTCCGTCGTCGCAACAGTCTTAGCTATTCCCCCGCCGGAGCCTATCCCCCGGAAAAAACTACTTGCTGAAGTACGGGATGATCAGGTACAGCCCAAACAGCACGGCAACACCACAGAGGCCGAAACAGATATATGCGAAGGAGCGTTTGGCGCGCGGCGAGGCCTGCTGGGCGTCACCGGCGATGGCGGTCAGCCGGACGCCAAGCGAGTACAGGACTACTACGGTCACGGCAGCCACCAAGGTGGCGCCGCCTACGGTCAGGAGTTCCAACCACTTCATCGCTGCGTATCCTTCTGCTCAGACGCTTCGGCTGGGGCTTCAGCTGCGGTCTTGTCCTTGGTGCGGGCGCGGGCCCGCGCGAGGGCTTTCTTCTTGGCGAAGCGGACGGCCTGCCCGGCTTCCTCGACCTCCACGGCGTTGTGGTGGCCAACATGGGACTTACGGGAGTAGAAGAACATAAACAGCACGGCAGCCGTACCGGCGACGGCGGCAATCAGTACACCCACCACGCCTGTCTTGACGAGCAATGCCGTCAAGGCGCCCACAATGCCCGCGGCCGGGAGTGTAAACAGCCAGCCCAGCGCGATCTTGCCCACCATGTTCCAGCGGACCGTGGTGCCCTTGCGGCCCATGCCGGAGCCGATGACCGATCCGGACGCAACCTGCGTTGTGGAAAGGGCAAAGCCCAGGTGGGAGGAGGCCAGGATGGCCGAAGCGGTGCTGGTCTCGGCCGCGAAACCCTGGGCGGGCTTAACCTCGGTGAGCCCGGAGCCCATGGTGCGGATGATGCGCCAACCGCCAGCATAGGTGCCCACGGCAATGGCAATGGCGCACGCGGCGATGACCCAGAACTGCGGGCCGGAGCCTGGTGCCTGGGTTCCTGCGGCAATCAGGACCAGGGTGATGATGCCCATGGTCTTCTGCGCGTCATTAGTGCCGTGCGCCAGTGCCACCAGGCTGGAGGTAAAGATCTGGCCGGTGCGGAATCCGCCGCGCTTCTGCGTGAGCTTGCTGCCCGTTTCGGGGTCGTGGCGGGCGGTCAGGGCATAGGCGAGCCTGGTGCAGATGTAGGCCACAATCCCAGCGATGAGGGGGGCGAAGATGGCCGGCAGGATGACCTTCTGCAGGAGTGTCTCCAGATTGACGGAGTTGAACCCGATCCCCGCGATGGCCGCGCCGATCAGTCCACCGAACAGTGCATGGGACGAACTGGACGGCAGGCCCTTCAGCCAGGTGATCATGTTCCACAGGATGGCGCCCATCAGGCCGGCGAAGATGATGTCCGGCGTGATCTGGACGCCGTCAGAGCCTTCCCTGATGATGCCGCCGGAAACTGTCTTGGCGACCTCCGTTGACAGGAATGCGCCCACCAGGTTCAGGACGGCGGCGAGTGTCACCGCCGTTTTTGGCTTGATGGCACCTGTGGCGATAGGCGTGGCCATCGCATTCGCGGTGTCATGGAAGCCGTTCGTGAAGTCGAAAAATAGTGCCAGTGCGATGACCAGCGCCACCATGAAGGTGATATCCACCTGTTGCCCAATCTGCAGAGTCGACGTTCAGCAGTTTCTTTCCCCCGGCTGCCTTGCACAGCATAATTCACCAGCTGTTCGCGTGGAATGACTTGTGGCGTTAACACAACCGGCGTGAAACCTTATCGATCGTACGCGTACCGGGCATCAGGTCAAAACAGCGGCGGTATCAAAAAGGAGCTGACGGATTCGAGTTCCGCGGGCGAAATTCCCAGCCGTGGATCCGGCGAGACCAGCAGGATCCGCGCGCCGAGGAACCGGGCCCATTGCTGTGCCTCTTTTTCGAACCGGAGCTGGTCGTCGATCCAGACAATGCGCTCCGGGCTACTACGTTCCAGATCCGCCTGGAGCGCCGCAAGCTTCCACCACCGCTCCCCTGTATTGCCGCCGTCAGCGGTCAGGTATGGCCATCGGCCGCCGTCCAGTCCAATGGCGGGGCACAGGTATTCAGGCGCCATCTCCTCCCAGCTGGTAAGCCAAATGCACGCAACGTCCGGCCTAGCGGCGAGGTCATTGAGCCCGTCCACCAGTTCCTGCGCATAGGCCACGGGCAGCAAACCGGCATCGGCCTGGCACCATTCGCTGCCCCATTCGCTCCTGCCGGCGGGGCCGAAAGGGCAGATGACTCCGTCCACATCCAAGTAGAGGGTGACGTTCCGCACAGCCGCACCGCAACTCTAGCGTTGTGGGTATTCCGGGGCGTGGCCGGAGTCCAGCATGGGCGCCACTTTCTCCTCGAGAGCTGTCACTGTGGCGTCCGGAAGGACAATCAGACCGTCCAGCTCGCGGCGAGCCCGCTTGTAGGCTGCCTGACGCTCTGCCGGCGTGGCTGCGCTGTCTTCCGCGAGACGCAGCAGCTTCCTGGCTGTGGCCAGCCGTTCACGCTCGGGGCCCGAAAAGTTTGAATCCTTAATGCGCCTGGCCTCGCGTTCGGCTACGGAAAAAGCCACCTCATAGCCGTTGACCGCCGAGCGGTAGGCCTCGAGCCGGGAGGGCACCGTGAGTTCTTTAGCCGCGGCAGGCCGAAGCCCGTCGGCTTCGCGTTTCGCCCGCAGGAACGCCACGGTCAGGGGTTCGCGGACATCAGTCATCAAGGGAAAATCGATCAGCTTGCCTACATCGAGCTCGTAGTCCAGCCAGCGTTTGTTCACGGCGTCGTGGCTGGCCATCAGCATGGCCACTTCGGCCTCGGCTACCTGCTCTGCCTGCAGCGTCAGATTCCTCAGCTTGTAGAGCTCCACCCGGCGCTGGTGCCTGCGCTCGGTGGAGTTCTGCCACGCCTTGGCCCAACCGCCCATGACACCACTGAGCGGAAAGACCAGCCACCAGTAATGGGCCATAAAATCCAGGATGGGCTGCACGCTTCTATCGTCGCACCGCGCGAGGCAGCTGCTCAAGGACTATGGCTTCGGGCCTGCCTAGGACGCGGGAGCCGCCAGGGGGTTATTGACGTTTACCAACCAGGCGGTACCGAATTTGTCCGTGCACATGCCGAAGATGTCGCCCCAAGGTGCCGGTTCCAGCGGCACGGTCACAGAGCCGCCGTCGCCGGACAGCTTGTCCCAGTAGCCGCGGAGCTCTGCTTCGTCATCGCCGCTGAGGGAAACCGAGATGGAGCTGCCCTGCGCGAGGTCCATGCCGTTGGGGGTGTCTGCCCCCATCAGTACCAGGCCCTTATCGGTGGTCAGCATGCCATGCATGATTTTGTCGGCCTCTGCCGGATCTTCGCTGGCCTGGAATTCGCCGAACGTGCTCAGGGCAAGGTCGCCGCCGAACACGGACTGGTAAAAGGTCATCGCCTCCCGGGCGTTGTCGCGGAATCCAAGGTAGGGGTTGAGCGTCGTTGGCATGGACAAATCTCCTTGCGGTACGGAACGGAATCGGAAAGGAACAGTCAACATACTGCCCCAATTCCACCCCGCTTCATAGGGTTCCCTGGCCGCCGGTTTCCCTGTTGGCCGATGGCGTGGCTCAAGGCACGAACCGGTACCCCACGCCGGGTTCGGTGAGCAGGTGGCGCGGGTTTCCGGGGTCGGTCTCCAGCTTCCGGCGAAGCTGCGCCATGTACACGCGCAGGTAGTTGGCTTCCTTCTGGTAAGCAGGCCCCCAGACGTCCAGCAGGAGCTGCTGCTGCGTTACGAGCCGGGCCGGGTTCCGGACCAGCAGCTCCAGGATGCTCCATTCGGTGGGTGTCAGCCGCACAGCGTCGCCATCCCTGGTGACGCGCCGCTGGGCAAGGTCCACAGTGAAGGACGAGGCCGCCACGGTGGGTGCCGATTCGGGCTCGGGCACACGGCGGAGCAGCGCGCGCAGCCGGGCGAGGAGTTCGTCCAGGCCGAAGGGTTTGGTGATGTAGTCATCCGCGCCGGCGTCGAGGGCGTCCACTTTATCCGAGGAGCCATGCCGGGCGGACAGCACCAGCACCGGCAGGCTGCTCCAGCGGCGGAGCTCCCGGAGTACCTCCGCCCCGTCAAGGTCCGGCAGCCCGAGGTCCAAAACCATCAGGTCCGGCGGCCGGTGCGATGCGGCACGCAAGGCCGCGCCGCCGTCGGCTGCTGTATCCACGGCATAGCCATGGGCCTGGAGCGTGATCCGGAGCGCCTTCAGCAGGTGGGGGTCGTCGTCCACCACGAGGACGCTGGTCCGTTGGCCCGGATGCGTGCCCGCAGAGTGTGTCTGGGCCGCGTTCACGTGGCATCCTGCCGCGGCTGGCCTGCAGCATGGCGCGCGCCCGCTTCGCCGGTGGAAAGGGCCAACGTGATGACCATGGTCAATCCCCCGCCGGGAGTCTCCTGTGCGGTCAGCGTGCCGCCCATGGCCTTGATAAATCCGTCCGCGACGGCCAGGCCCAGGCCCACGCCCGTGGATTGGGGAAGGTCGTGGAGCCGCTGGAACGGCCGGAACATGTCCAGCACTTTTTGGGCGGGTACGCCAGCGCCGTGGTCGATGATCCGCAACTCACCGGAAGGATAGCCGTCCAGGGTGTCTGCGCCCATTCCGTCGGAAGCGCCGGTGATGGTGATGCCGGATCCGGGGGCGTACTTGACGGCGTTTTCGACGATGTTGGCGATGACGCGTTCCAGCAGCACCGGATCGGCTTCCACGACAGGCATGTTGGCCGGCAGCTCAACCCGAACAGTTCCCTCCGGCAGCCCACGGAGGGCCGGGGAAACAACGTCGCTCCACCGAACCGGCCCAAGCGTGGGCATAACCGAATCGGCGGTAATCCTTGACATATCCAGGAGGTTACCGACTAGCTGGTCCAGCCGGTCGGTGCACTCATCGATGGTTTCCAGCAACTCCCTCTCCTCAGCAGCGGTATAGGTGACTGTCCGTTGCAGCAGCCCACCTGCGGCGAGCTTGATTCCGGCCAGTGGCGTCCGCAGATCGTGCGAAACAGCCCGCAGGATGGCAGTGCGCATGGTGTTCCCTTCGGCCAGGCGCAGCACCTCGCGGCGACTTACGGCCAACTGCCGGCGCTCCAGCTGGGCTTTGACGTGGACCGCAAAGGCACCCAGCAGCCTGCTTTCCGACGCCGGCACCTGCCGGCCGAACAGCACGAGCCGGGTATCGGCGTCGACCGGCTCTGCAGTGCTGCCCGCGATGCCAGCAACACCCGGCTCCCACCCGGCAATGTCCCCGGCACCGGCCACCAACCGCCATACCCGGCCGTCAGCGTCCGGGCCCCCGTCCCTTGAAAGTTCCGACGCCGGTCCAGCGCCTTCCGCTTTCACGGTGTGGCTGCTGAACACTCCGGCGCCTGTTGCACCGAAAACGTCCAGGGCTTCCGCCAGCAGGCCTTCGAGGGTGTCCTCCGAGCGGGAGGCGCCCAGGGCGAGATCACCCAGCGTGGCGGCCTCGGCCTGGGCCCGGGCGGCTTCCTTTGACCGACGGGCGGACCTGTCCACCACACCGGCCACAGCCACGGACACGCCCACAAAGATACCCAAGGACAGGAAGTCCTGCGGATCACTGACAGCGAGGTCCCCCAGCGGCGGCGTCGAAAAATAGTTCACCAGCAGGCTGCTCCACAGTGCGCCGACGACGGCGGGCCACAACCCGCCCACCAGCGCCACCGCGACGGCGCCCGCAAGCTGGATCAGGACGGCGGTGGCAACGCTGTGGTCAAACGCGGCCAGCAGCAACTGCAGCAGGAGCGGAAGGGCAGCTGCGAGCGCAAAGCCGGCACCGGCCCGCGCCCCGCCAAGGGTGGGCCTCCTGCGCCGTGGGGCGTGCACGGGCGCGGAGCGGGGCACTACCTGGACGTCAATGTCCCCCGCGCCGCGGACCACCCTGGTTTCCACGCTGCCGCCGGACAGGAGCCCGGACAGCTGGCCGGCCAACGGCCTGCGGCGGGACTGGCCGACCACGATGTGGGTGGCATCGGACTTGCGGGCGTAGTCGAGCAGGGCCGACGCCGGGTCAGGTGCCGAGAGCGTGTGGTAGCTTCCGCCCAGTTCTACGACCAGCCGCCGCTGGGCCTCCAGCGCCTGCGGCGATTCTCCCGGCGCATCCTCTGCGGTGCGGACGTGGACGGCCACCAGTTCGCCGCCGTCGCTCCTTTCCAGGATCCTGGCGGCGCGGCGGATGAGCAGTTCTGCGTCGTCGCTGCCGTTGAGGCCAATGACTATCCGTTCCCGTGCCATGCGGCCATTCTCCCACCAGGATCCTGCACGCCTTCACCGTCCGGCCGCACGAGCTGTGGTGTTGGTCATAGCGGTGTTAAGGATGCGTCAAGATGCTGGGGAATCCAGGTCCCGCAGGGCCGGCCAGTACTAGATTCGGCTGTGCCCGCGGCGCCGTGCTGTGGACTGAAAGGCTTTCATGACCACCATGAGCAGGCCCCCGGCCGACCCGTCCGCCCTCCGCCCGACGCGGAAGGCGGCCTTTGGCAGTTGGCTGCTGTTCGGACTGCAGGACTCCAAAGGCGCACACCAAGGCCCAGGTGGCCTCGCGGCTGACGAGGAGAAGAAGCACCACTGGTGGCAGGTGATGTGCCTGACGGGCGTGGACTACTTCTCTACCCTCGGGTACCAGCCGGCCATCGCGGCACTGGCTGCCGGTGCCATCTCTCCCCTGGCCACGCTGGTTCTGGTTGCTGTGACCTTGTTAGGGGCCCTGCCGGTCTATCGGAGGGTGGCGGGCGAGAGCCCCCGCGGTGAGGGGTCCATCGCGATGCTGGAACGGCTGCTCCCCCGGTGGGGCGGAAAGCTTCTGGTGCTGGTGCTGCTCGGTTTTGCCGCGACGGACTTCATGATCACCATGACCCTCTCCGCTGCCGATGCCACCGCGCACCTCATCGAAAACCCGTTTGCTCCGGAGTTCCTGCACGGCCAGGAGGTGGCAGTGACGCTGGTGCTGCTTGCGTTGCTCGCCCCGGTCTTCCTTCGCGGGTTCAAGGAGGCCATCGGCGTCGCCGTCGTACTGGTGGTCCTGTACCTGGGGCTCAATGTGGTGGTCATAGCCACGTCCCTCGGCGAGGCGGCGGCCCATCCGGTTGCCGTCGGTGACTGGTGGCAGACCCTCAACACATCGCACGGCAATCCGCTCATGGCAGTGGCCATGGCATTACTGGTCTTCCCCAAACTGGCCCTGGGACTGTCCGGCTTCGAAACAGGAGTGGCGGTGATGCCGCAGGTGCGCGGTGGCGCCGGTGATACCGACGGGAACCCTGCCGGACGGATCCAGGGGACACGGAAGATGCTGACCGCCGCCGCAATGATCATGAGTGCCTTCCTGGTGACGAGCAGTTTTACGACGGTGGTCCTGATCCCCGGGCACGAGTTCCAGCCTGGCGGGGAAGCGAACGGAAGGGCGTTGGCGTTCCTTGCGCACGAATACCTGGGAGACGGGTTCGGAACCGTGTATGACCTCAGCACCATCGCCATTCTCTGGTTCGCCGGGGCATCCGCAATGGCGGGCCTGCTGAACCTTGTTCCCCGATACTTGCCGCGGTACGGCATGGCCCCCGAATGGGCGAAGGCCGTCCGCCCACTGGTGCTCGTCTTCACGCTCACCGGGTTCCTCATCACATGGCTGTTTGAGGCCGACGTCGATGCCCAGGGCGGTGCGTACGCCACCGGCGTCCTGGTGCTGATGACTTCTGCGGCGGTGGCCGTGACGCTCTCGGCGCGCCGCCTGCAGCAACGGAAGCGGGCCATGGGGTTCGGAGTGATTGCCGTGCTTTTTGTCTACACCACAGTCACCAACATCTTTGAGCGGCCCGAGGGAATCAGGATTGCGGGGCTGTTCATCCTGGGGATCGTGAGCATTTCGCTGCTGTCCAGGGTATTGCGTTCCTTCGAGCTGCACGCCACGCATGTCCGGTTGGATACGCAGGCGCTGGAGTTCATGGCGGAGAACCTGTCGGGGCCCATCGGCATCATCGCCCACGAACCGCTCCGCCAGTCCGCGGAGGCCTACCGGCAGAAGCTGGCGTCCGCCACCGAAGCCAGCCACTTCCCCTCGGACTACCGGCCCCTGTTCCTGGAAGTCACCGTGGATGATTCCTCCGACTTCGAAACGGCGCTGGAAGTCCGGGGCGTAGTGCGGCATGGTTTCGCCGTGCTGGAGGTGCACGGACCGGTAGTACCCAACACCATCGCCTCGGTGCTCCTCCATATCCGGGACGTGACTGGCCTGATGCCGCACGTGTACTTCCGCTGGACCGAAGGCAACCCTGCCGTGAACCTCCTGCGCTTCCTGGTGCTGGGCGAGGGTGAGATCGCTCCCGTGACACGGGAGATCCTGCGGGAGGCCGAACCGGATGTCACCAAGCGGCCGTGGGTGCACGTGGGGTAAGGGCTCGCTTGCGACGGCGGCCGGATCACTTGGTGCGGACATGGGGACTGTGCCGGGTATCTCCTTGCCTGTCCCTAGACTTGGTGCGTGACTGATGCGCAGGTTCTGCATGCCTACGCCGCGCGTGCGGCAGAATACACGAGCGTCCTTGGCGCCATCGAGGACATGCACGAGCACGACCTGCGCCGGATTGAACGGTGGGCCGGGGAGATTCGCGGTCCGGTTATCGACGCCGGGTGCGGCCCGGGACATTGGACGGACTACCTTCACAAACGGGGTGTCGACATCGCAGGTGTTGATTTCGTTCCCGAGTTCATAGAGATCGCCCGACTCCGCTTCCCCGAGGTACTGTTCCGGGTCTCCTCAGTTCGTGCCCTGGACGTGGCGGACGGGGGCCTGAGTGGCGTGCTCGCCTGGTATTCGCTGATTCACCTGGTTCCGGCCGAGCTACCGCACTCTTTAGACCAGATGAGCCGGCTACTGCAGGATGCCGGGTTCGAGGTTCTCGACGTCGAAACGAGGCATGACGCCGGCAGGCGGCCGCATGCAGCCATTGCTGCGATCCGCCGGTAAAGGCTCGCTTTTCCCGAACCCGGGGAACAACCGGAACGGCACGACGTCGAATACTGTGGATCCGGTGACGGACGAGCAATTCCAGGCAAAAAGCGGCTGGGTGACTGTGCCCCATGCCGAAATCTACTGGGAAGCCACCGGAGATCCCGACGGGATTGCGGTCCTTTACCTTCATGGAGGCCCTGGCGGTTCCCTTGGTCGGGGCGGGTACCGTAAACGCCACGACCCCGGCCGGTTCCGCACTATCGGTCTTGACCAACGCGGTTGCGGCAAGAGCACTCCCGTCGTCCAGGACGACCTTGACCACCTGCCCGAGAACACGACGCAAGCCTTGATCAAAGACATCGAGGCTGTGAGAGAACACTTGGGTGTACAGAAGTGGATCGTGACCGGCGTTTCCTGGGGTAGCACGCTTGCCCTCGCCTATGCCCTGGAGTACCCCGCGCGGGTTCTCGGCATCGCTTTGGTAGCGGTGACAACAAGCAGCAGGGACGAGATCCAGTGGATCACAGAAGACGTCGGACGCATCTTCCCCGAAGCATGGGCTGAGTTCGCACAAGCGGCCAGCGCGGCCCCCGGCGAACGGATAGTGGATGCTTACGCTCGTCGGCTGGCGGGCCAGGATCGCGCAGACGCGCGCCTCGCTGCACTGTCTTGGGACCGGTGGGAATCAACGCACATTTCGCTGGATCCTAACTGGCTTCCTGGCCTGCTGTTCGAAGACGAGCGCCAACGGATGACCTTCGCGCTCCTGGTCACGCACTACTGGTCCAAGGACGGATTCCTCGTCGATGGCCGGGAAATCATCCCGCGGATCCACGAGCTCAACGGCATCCCCGGCTACCTCATCCACGGCAGGCGGGACATCAGCGGCCCCGCCGTCACGGCATGGCAGTTGCACCGGCGCTGGGAGTCCAGCCGGCTTATCGTCATCGAGGACGAGGGCCATGGCGGAACTCGATGCATGGCAGCACTGACACGAGCAGTCGAAGAAATCGCTGCACTGGCCTGAGTTCACGGGCTGCGACGGCTTCGGAGCCCTCTAGGCCAGTTGAGTGAGAATAACGGGTCCGGATTCCGTGACGGCAACCGTATGCTCGGAATGCGCGGTCCGCCGGCCATTGGAGCTGCACAGGGTCCACCCGTCGGGAGCTGTCACCAGCTTGCTGGTGCCGTCCATAACCCAAGGCTCTATTGCCAGAAGCAGTCCAGGCCGCAGCACGTATCCACGGCCAGGCGCACCGATATTCGGAATATGCGGATCCTGGTGCATGGTGCTTCCAACACCATGTCCGCCAAATTCGGTATTGACCTCAAAATGCGCTGATTCGAGCACTGCGCCAATTGCGTGGGAGATATCTCCGATACGGGCTCCGGACTCGGCCGCCCGGATGCCAGCCAGAAGCGCTTTTTCCGTGGTTTCAATCATCTTCAGGTCCCCGGGCGCGGCAGAACTCCCTACAACGAAGCTGATGGCGGAATCAGTGACCCAACCATCGACACTTGCCGCGAAATCAAGCGTGAGCAGGTCCCCGTCCACTAAAACGTAGTCATGAGGGAGTCCGTGCAGGACGGCATCGTTGACGGACGTGCAGATGACTTTTCCGAATGGCCCGCGCCCAAACGCCGGGGCATAGTCGACATAACACGAGCGGGCTCCTGCGCTCCGGATCATCGAAGCTGCCCATTCGTTGATGTCCAGGAGATTGGTCCCCGGCTCGATTCTCTGACGCAAGTCCGACAAGGTTTTTGCCACGAATTGGCCCGAGTGACGTGCTTGGTCAATTTCCCGGGGTGTGAGTAGCTCAATCAACGAATCCTCCAATATAGAACCGGTATTATTATAACGGTACTATGCTGGGAGGATGGTCAGAGTTCCTCTTAGCCCCGAAGATGTCCGCGCCGGGAGGCTGCTCGGAGAGATGCTCCGAAATGCACGCGGAGAACGGACCCTTGTCCAGGTGGCTCTCGGAGCAGGAATATCCCCCGAGACGCTCAGGAAAATCGAGACGGGACGAATCGCGACGCCTTCTTTCGTGATCGTGGCTTCCCTGGCCGAGGAACTGGGCCTCTCGTTGGATGCTATCCAGCGAACGCTGCGAAGGTCGTCCGGCGAAAAGCTCGATGTAGCCTCTTAGAGCACGTAGGGTTCGAACCATGGACGCATCTGGGGGGACCGTTTTTCGTGGGGTGCGCAGGCAAATAGTGCTGTCGACGGCGGGCCTTACTATCGGCGTCGTAGCAGCTGCCTGTGGGTTGGCGCCTCCGCAGGGCTCAGCCTCCGACAACCACACCGCCGCCAGGCCGTCGTCTATGGCTCAAGCACCCTCGACGGGCGCAGAGTTGTCGCCGGGCAAGACTCCCGCACCGGTTCCGCCGGCGCCTCTCGCGGCTTCCGGCCAGGGTGCAAACGACTGCTTGGAACAAAGCCCGGAAGAGGCCCGTGCTAATGGAGTGCTGCAGTGCCAGTACTTCACTTCCGGCTCCCTGATGCCGGACCCAGTCCCGTCTGGCCCGGGCCTAAGCTCCGGTGACTACGCCGTAAGGTTCTCCAACGTTGGGGGAAGCACATTGATGACCGTCCGGATCCCCTGTGCTTCGTACGCGCTGAGGGTTAGCATTGTCGGCCAGACAATCACGCCGGAGCCGGGGTCCATGGAAAGCTCCATTGGCACCTGCAACTTCCCGTGGGATGAGGAGCAGAAGCGGATGGCAAGGTACCTCCAAGGGCCGTTGCAGTTCGCGCCAAAGGAAGCTGGCATCGTGCTCCATAACCCTGAATGGGGAGTCACTCTGTTCCGCACTCCCTACGCTTGACGGCGGCCGTGTCGTTGCCGAACGACGTCCACCTGGCTATCCGGCCCGGCCTTCTCCCGCCCGGCGCACCATTTCGTTGATCCAGATGGGCGCGAACGGAGAAGTGCAGTTGGGCGGCGTCGGGTAATCCTTGAGCACCTCGAGTCGCTCACCGATGTCCAGTGCACGGGCGCGGAGCTCGGCGTGCTCAATCCCGATCTGAGCCAGGCAATGGTTCATCGCCCACTGCAGACGATCAGGTGCCTCCCGCATCCCGGACTCAATGACGTCGAGGAGGCCGGGGAGGTCCAGACCTTCAGGACTCTTCGCCACGCGTTCAGTGGTCAGCGCCCAGCCGGCACTGGCGACCACTGGATCCGGATCCGCGAACCAGGACTGGCGCAGGTCTTCGGAGTGGGGGCTCTTCTTTACTACGTAGTTCACGAGCCAGTCGTGCACCTTGGGCGTACCTGCCTCGCGCAGCATGGCGTCCAGCTCATCGCCCTCGTACGCCTTGGGTCGGCAGATCAGAAGCGCCAGGAGCCTCGCCGCGGTGTCATTCGTTTCCCAGAGCTGGCGCGCAAGTTCCTGCTGGGTCTTCAGCCGCTTCGCCACAGCGCGCAGCTTGCTGAGGTTCACGCCGTGATCGTCCCCGCGCTTCTCGTTCACCTCGCGTGCCCTTGGGTCCTCGAGTGCGGCAAGCTCGGCCATCACCTGGTCCACTGTCGCTTCGGCCACCGTCGTATCAGCCACGTCTGCCTCCCTGTCGATCATGTGTGCGATTCAGCCTACGACCGAAACCTGGAAGCATCGAACACTTAGTCACGAACCCATTCACGTACGAGCCTTACGAAATCCTCCTGCCGTGCTGCCGCTACTTCCGCGCTGGGAAAAATCACTTGGCCGCGGTCTTGCCCGATCATTTCCAACAGCCCGCTCCACTTCGACGCATCAAAATGGAAGACATCCTCGTTCGTCTTGGCACCCCGGTGGAAAATGAGCTGAATGTGATTCAGCGGGCGCAGGTTGAATGTCACCCGGTCAACGGAATTGAAGCAAAAGCTCGGTGCTTTCCACTTGATGTGCTCCGTTATTGCGTCATCGCCGTTGAGGACTGCCAGCCGGAGCGACTCAATTGCCGGCTTGAAGGGGTGATCCAGCGACTCCAGGAACGAATCAACCACCGGGTTTCGATTTAGTGTCATGAGACAGTCAAGCACTTTCGCTGTCCGCTACGTGCTCACCGCACAGATATCTGACGATAGGCTTTGACGTGTCCGAATCAGGTCAACGTAGCTTCTTGGGGGAAGAACGCATGGACGCCAATCCGCTGAATTTTCTGGTGCTGTGCGCCGTGGGCGCAGCCGTCTTCTTTTATGTCCTGTACGGCGTGGTTCGCGCTGCGACCCGTGATGGAATCATCGACGCGGCACGCCAAGCCGAAAAGGCGAAGGCGTCTGGGGATGAATCGGAACTCCGCGGCTAGCTGAACGGCAGCAGGCCAACTACAGCGGCTGCATCGACAGGCGAGGACGTATCCACCCTGACAACGGTGCCGATGCTCAAAGGCGCGCCGTATGCTGACCACTCGGCCCAGTCCTGCCCCGCACTGATCCCGACCGGATGAATCCTGTGACGCCGCCGATCCCTGTACCGATCCCACGCCAGGCCCGGAGGCACGTCGCACCAAACTTCAACCACTTGTGGACGTCCTGAGAGGGCTATGCCTGCGTTGACGAAGCCAAGATCCCGAGGCCGGTACCACCACGACTCGACAATGACCGTGCCTGGAATTGCGGCGGCCAGCTGCCACATGGTCTGCGAGGCAATCTGGCCCAGCTTGCCGCTGCTCACACGGCTCAGACAAATATCCGCAAGGGCTTCCTTGATGGAGTCTTTGGAGATGAGGGGAACACCCAGTTTTTCGCTCAGTTGGATCCCCAGAGTGCTCTTTCCGGATCCGGGGAGGCCATTTACCAGGATTACTGATTCAGCCACAGTTCGTTGTTCTCATTCAGCCGGGGATTCCGAGTATTTCAGAAGTCGGCCAGGATTTGCCTGATTGAGAGGGCAAGTCGCGAGTGCGCTATTCCCAGCCGGGCCGTAGGCTCATGGGCATGGCCAGATACTTCGACGTTCATCCCCAGGATCCCCAGCCGCGCGCCATCACGCAGGCCGTCCGCATAGTGCTCGACGGCGGCCTGATCGCCTACCCAACGGACTCCTGCTACGCGTTAGGCGCACAGTTGGGTAACAAAGACGCGTTGGACCGGATCCGGACCATCCGCAAGCTCGACGACAAGCACCACTTCACCCTTGTCTGCAAGGACTTCGCCCAGCTGGGCCAGTTCGTGAACATCGGCAACGACGTCTTTCGCAGCATCAAGTCCGTTACCCCTGGCAGCTATACCTTTATCCTGCCGGCCACCAAGGAAGTCCCGCGCCGGCTGCTGCACCCCAAGAAGAAAACTGTGGGCGTGAGGATCCCGGACAACCGCGTGGTGCAGGCACTGCTGGCGGAGCTGGGCGAGCCACTCCTTTCCAGCACATTGCTCCTTCCCGATGAAGAGGACCCGCTGACCCAAGGCTGGGAAATCAAGGAACGCCTGGACCACGAAGTGGACGCAGTCATCGATTCCGGCGACTGCGGGTCCGAGCCCACCACGGTGGTGGATTTCTCCAGCGGCGTTGCCGAGGTGGTACGTCGCGGCACGGGAGACCCCTCCCGCTTCGAATAGGTTCCCTTCCGCGGGACGACTCTTAACGGCAGTGTTTGACGGCGGGGCGGCCGTTAAGTGCCACCTCGCGGGAATGAACGGGCCCCCGATCAGTCAGTGAATCCCGCCTAGTCCTGCTTGCGCGCCCGGCTGGGCTGCACACGCGGAGGCTCGCCAGGCATCTTGGGATAGTCGGGCGGGAACGGCATCTCACCGAGTCCTGCCTTTACGTCACGGTCCCACCAGTCCAAAAGGGTGTCGATGGTCCCCGGATTAGCGTTAATGTCCGCCCAAGGATCGCCAACGGTTTTCAGCCGGTCCGGGACAGTGAGGATGGTGAAGTCCTTCGGACTGATGCTTTCCAGTTCCTCCCACGTGATGGGGCAGGAAACCGACGCGTGGGCCAGGGCGCGGGGACTATAGGCGCCGGCGATGGTCCGGTCGCGGTTCGCCTGGTTGAAGTCCAGGAAGACCTTCTCGCCGCGCTCCTCCTTCCACCAGGACGTAGTGACCTTGTCGGGCATGCGCCGTTCCAGCTCGCGGGCGGCAGCGATGACCGCGTGCCGGACATCCAGGAACTCATGCGTGGGCTTGATCGGTGCGTAAACGTGGAGCCCACGGTTTCCCGATGTCTTGATGAAACAGTCCAGGCCTGCCTCCGCCAGTACCTCCTTCAGCGCCAGCGCGGCCGGAACTGCGTCGTCGAAGTCAGTTCCCGGCTGGGGATCCAAGTCGATCCGGAGCTGGTCGGGGTTGTCCGTATTCCCGGTCCGCGACGGCCAGGGGTGGAACACCACAGTGTTCATCTGCACGGCCCAGACCGCGGCCGCGGGCTCGTCGAGCACCAGCATGGGATGCGAGCGCGCGCTCGGAAAAACCACCTTCACCGACCGGATGAACTCCGGCGTACCCTTGGGCGGGTTCTTTGAGAAGAACTGCTCGCCGTCGACGTTGTCTGAGTACCTTTGCAGTGCCACCGGCCGGTCGCCGTTAGCGGCAATGAAGGCCTCCCCAACGTCCACCATGTAGCGCGCCAGGTCCAGCTTGGTCAGCCCCAGCTCGGGCCAGAGGACCCTGCTGGGGCTGGAAATCCGCATCTCACGCTCGCCGTTGGGCCCGGGGACGGTAAGGGTAGTCTGTTCGCTCGCCATGGGGACAAGCTACACCCCGCCTTTCCGCTGGCAAACCACATTGCATCGGGCCCGGCGTCGGAACCAGCGGACTTCCGGCATGATGGATCCATGACCGTCTCAGAGTCCCCCCTGACCATCGCCGTGGGCGACGTCGGGGTTTCTGCTTCCTATGCCCGTCCCGAGCAGCCGTTTGCAACGCTGGTATTGGCCCACGGAGCGGGCGCGGGCATGGAGCACCCGTTCATGCGCGGGTTCACCGACGCCCTCAACGACGAAGGCGTGGCCACCTTGCGGTTCAACTTTCCGTACCGGGAGGCGGGACGGAAGTTCCCGGACCGGCCCCCGGTGGCGATCGCGGCCTGGCGTGCGGCAATGGACGAGGCAGCGCGGCAGGGCGCGGAGCACGGGGAGAGCGGACCCATCTGGGCGGCCGGCAAGTCGTTCGGCGGGCGGATGGCGTCGATGGCCGTCGCGGAAGGCATGGACACCGCCGGGCTGGTTTACCTCGGCTATCCGCTGCACCCGCCGGGCAAGCCGGAGAAAATCCGCGACGAACACCTTTACGGGCTGACGCTTCCCATGTTGTTCCTGCAGGGTTCCCGCGACACCTTTGCCACTCCGGAACTATTGGAGGGCGTGGTGTCCCGGATCGGCACATCCGCCGTAGTGGAGTGGATCGAGGGTGGAGACCACTCCTTTGCCATCGCAGGCAGGAAGCGCAGCGCCGAAGACATCGGAGCGTCATTGGCCCCGACGGTTGCGGACTTCATGCGCGCCCGCAGCTGACCCTCCCGCTATGCGGCGTCCTCGTGCCACCAGCCTTCCCAGGCGGTGGAGCTCAATTGTCCGTTGGGGAACCCGGCCTGGCCGTTTCCGCTGCCATACGGACGGTTCTCGTCACTCCGGCGGGCGTCCAGCAGGAGGTTAAGGCTACTCAAAAGCAACATTGTTGTGTCCTTTCATGTCGTGGTGTGGACCACGCTGTCCACGTACCGACGAGCCTAACGGCGCGATGTTTCAGCACGTCGACGCCACGTTTCCGGTATGTATCGTTCCTCTCACCCTGTCTTCCGGGGACGATGAATCCGCCCGCTGATATGGTCACATCCGGGATTTGGTCCGTGCGGTTGGCTGCGCCGTCCATGGATCCTCGGGCCAAGGGTGCTTCGGATAGCGGCCCCTCATCTCGGCCCTCACCTGCGCGTACGGCCCGGACCAGAAGGACGCGAGATCGTCCGTTACGGCCAGCGGACGCCGGGCCGGTGACAGGAGGTGAAACAGGACGGGCACGCGTCCTCCCACCAGCCTCGGCGTCTCCGCCCAGCCGAAGCATTCCTGCAGTTTGACCGCCACTACCGGCCTGCCGCCGGCGCCAGGTTCCGCAGGTTCAGGCCGTCCAGGAGCCGCCGCGGCACCAGTCGCCGTTGCGCGGTCCGGAACGTCCGGGTAGTCGATGCACACCCGCGATCCGCTGGGAACTTCCAGGGTTTCCGGCGCGAGCTCCGGCAGCTTCGCAGCTTCGGGCCAGGGCAGGAGCCGCCGCAGAGGGTCGGTGAGGTCGATGCTGCCGGTGGCCGCTCCGCCGGCCAGTTTCTCAAGCTCCGGGCCCAGCCAGTCGTCCAGGCGCGCGAGCAGGGCGGATTCGGAGACGTCGGGCCAGGGCTCGCCCAGTTCGCGGCGGAGCAGGGCGAGCCGACGGCGCAAGGTGTCCGCCGCCGTCGACCATCCGATCGTTTCCAGCCCGTCTATGGCCAGGGCGCGTGCCACCGCGGCGCGCCCTTCGTCCGGGGAGGGGCGGACCGGAGTGGAGGACAGCACGATCGCTCCGAGCCGGCGCTCCCGCCGTGCTGTGACGCGGGCCCTGCTGAAGTTCGCTTCGATAGTGTCGGTGAGGAGGTGGCGGGCCGCCGCTTCCGCGGTGTCCGCCGTGATCGGTGCAGCGGAACGGATCACGGCACCCGTGCCGGCAGCGTCCCGGCCCTCTGCGCGCGACACCTCCGCAACGGCCAGCCACTCATGCCCGGCCAGGGAACTTCCCGCCGGTAACCCGGCCCGGGTGCCTGACGACAGCAGGTAACGCTCCGGCCCCTGGCCTGGAACGCGCCGCGCCACCCGGTCTGGAAATGCGAGGGCGACGACGGCGCCCACCGCTTCCACCTTGGCAGACGTCGAGTTCGGGGCAGCGCTCAGGACTGGGGGCACGACGCCGGCGCCCTTCTCCCGAGCGATGGTTTCCATCCGCCTCACGTCCTCCGCCCAGCGCCGGGATCCAGGCTCCCTGCCCGTGCGGAGGGCCGCGATGAGCCGCGTAAGGTCGGCACCCGGGGCGCGTTGGTCCCCCGCTACCAGGGCCACCGCCTCGGCGGCTGTCCGTACGCCAACGGAGGCGGCGCCGTCCAGGAGCGCGCGGGCCAGCCTCGGATCGGCGGGGATCCTCGCCAGGGTCCTGCCCAGCGCTGTGGCGTGGCCGTCCTGCGCCACCGCGCCGAGTTCCCGGAGCACCTCAACGGCCTCCTGCATCGCTGCCGGCGGGGGCGCATCCGGAAGCGCCAGTCCCGCTCCGGCGGGCGAACCCCAGCAGGCCAGGACCAGGGCAGCGGCGGTGAGGTCGGCGACGGCGATCTCCGGCGTGACGTGGGCAGGTGCCGCGCCGAAGGCCTTCTGGTCGTAGCAGCGGACCACCAGGCCCGGACCTTGCCGGGCGGCCCGGCCGGCGCGCTGCTCCGCAGAGGCACGGGAGCACGAGACAGTCACCAGGCCGGACATGCCCCGGCTTGCGTCTCGCCGCGGCTCGCGGGTCAGGCCCGAGTCAACGACGACGCGGACGCCCGGGACGGTCAGTGAGGATTCGGCGAGGTCTGTGGAGACGATGATCCGGGACAGCGCTTCGTCGGTGCGACCGGACACGGCACGGTCCTGCTCGGCCGGGCTGACCTGGCCATGCAGCTCCAGGATTTCCGTTCCTGGGCCGGTCCTGGCCCGCAGGCGCCCTGCAACGTGGGACACTTCCCGGGCGCCGGGGACAAACACCAGCGTGTCCGCATCGGAAGCGGCCCTGGCGTGTGCCCCTGCGGCGGTGTCCGCAACATGGTCCAGGAAGCCGCGGGTCACGCCGCGGCTGTCCAGCCTGGCAACCCCGGCGGGCATCCATTCAACGGCCAGGGGGTACAGGGCCGAAGGGCAGTCGATCACGGGAGCCAGCCCGCCGCCGTCGTGATCTTCTGTTCCTGCGGTGGAGGCACCAATCAGGGCCGCAAACCGTGGCGCGTCCAGTGTGGCGGACATGGCCACCAGGGTGAGGTCCCCGCGGAGCTGGCGCACTTCGGTGAGCATGCCCAGCAACAGGTCCGTCTCGAGGCCGCGTTCGTGGACCTCGTCCAGGATCACCGCGCCTGCCGTCTCCAGTCCCGGGTCATCAAGCAGCCGGCGGAGCAGGATCCCCGGAGTGACGAACTCGATGACGGTGCCGGAGCCCGTTTGGCGCTCGCCGCGGACGGTGTAGCCCACCCGGTCGCCGAGGCGGCTGCCGTCCAGTGCGGCCAGGCGCCGGGCTGCTGCGCGGGCAGCCACGCGCCGCGGCTGTGTGACCACCACACGTCGCTGCCCGTCAGGGGTACCGGCCAGCAGGTTGGCGAGCAGAGGCGGAACCAGCGTGGTCTTGCCCGTTCCCGGCGGCGCCTGCACCACCGCGGTCCCGGCCTCTGCGTCCCGCCTGAGCGCCGCGGTGAGGTCGCCGAGGGAATCGGCAAAGGCCAGGCCGGCACCAATGGCAGCCAGGTCAAACGTCGCGGCAGAGTTCGGAGAAGTCACCCGTCCATTCTCCCCGTACGACGAGTGCCCGGCTGTCTGTGCCGTCAGGAGCCTGCGTAGGAGAGACTGGAGGCTGCCACACACGAAAGCGGGACCAAGCATGATCAACCTCCAGCAGGACGCAGAAGGCTTCATCCGGATGAAGCGCCATTTTCCCGGCAGTGCCGAGGTGACTGTCACGTTCGCTGACGGCACCCAGGAAGTGTTCAGCGGCCTCCGGCTGAACCGTATCTACGACGAAGCCAAGGCTGAATACCGAGCACAGAACCAGCTCGACGCCAAGGGATTTTCCAGGGGTCCGAAGAAGAAGGTCCAGGAAGGCATCGAATTCGTGGCCATCCACCCTGGCATGGGGAAGACGGAGAACGGGCGGCAGAAGCAGTAGCCCACCCCATGGCCTAGGAAGGAGGGAGCTGCGTCAGCCCTTGTCTTCCTTGCCAATATTGTGCAGGCTGTCCGGACCTCCGGGGCCGGCGTTGGTCCTTCTGCTGATCAGCCATGTGAGGACCCAGAGCACCACACCGATGGCCATCAGGCCGCCGGCGATCTGGTACTGGATGACGTTCCGGCCCACCCACGGGCCGGCCAGGAAGGCGCATAGGAGCGCGGCTACCAGCGGCAGTTGCCCCGGCGAGGTGAAGAACACCTTGCGGTTGGGATCCCGCTTACGGCGCAGGACCAGGCAGGCCACGTTGACCACGGTGAAGACGCACAGCAGCAGGAACGCGGTGGTCCCGGAGAGGTTTGCCACGATGTTGCTCTCAGGGTCGGACGTGACGTACCAGATGAGGCCGAGCGCCAGGACGGTGGAGAACAGGATGCCGGCCCACGGTGTCCGGCGTACCGGGAGCACCTTCCCGAGCGGCCGGGGCAAGACGTGCTGGCGGGCCATGCCGTAGATCAGGCGGCTGGCCATCAGCATATTTATCAAGGCTGTGTTGGCGACGGCGAAGACGGCAAGGAACGGGAAGATCCTGTCGATCGGGAAGTCCGGCGAACCCTTATGCACCACTTCAAGGAGGGCCGCGCCCTCGGCTTCCCTGATGTTCTCCAGCTCCGTGGGCGAGAGCACGCTGACCACGGAGATGGCTACCAGCATGTAGAGGATTACCGCCACGCCAAGACCGGTGAGCATGGTCCGGGGGAAGATCTTCTCCGGGTGATGGGTCTCCTCCACCATGTTCACGGAGTCCTCGAAACCAACCATCGCGAAGAACGCGATGGATGTCGCCGCCGTGACTGCCAGGAACAACCCTTTGTCCTGATAGTCGTTGAAGACGAATATTTCTCCAGCGTTCCCCGTCCCCTGGGCCATGACGAAGAAGCCGACACCGATCACGATGCACAGCGCGATCATCTCCACGAGGGTTAGCACCACGTTGAATTTCACGCTCTCGCCCACACCGCGGAGGTTGATGACCGCCAGCAGCAGCATAAAAGCCATCGCCACCAGGGTGATGACCTCCCGTCCAGGCACTTCCATCCAGCCGTTGATGTCCAGGCCGCCGAAGAAGTTCTGGGCGAGGACGTTCGCGGAGGTGGAAGCGCTGGTGATGCCGGAGCAGACCACGGCGAATGCCACCAGGAACGTGACGAAGTGGATTCCGAAGGCCTTGTGCGTGTACAGCGCCGCACCGGCGGCCTGCGGGTACTGCGTAACCAGCTCCAGGTACGAGAACGCCGTCAGGGTGGCGACCACGAAGGCCAGCAGGAACGGCAACCACACGATGCCGCCCACGGTGCCGGCCATGGTGCCAGTCACGGCGTAGACGCCGGCACCAAGGATGTCGCCGACGATAAAGAGGAGCAGGAGCTTGGGGCCGAGGACCCGCTTGAGCTTGGGTCCGTCCCCCTCGGGGGTCACGTCGTACACTTCTTCAGACGTCTGGCTCATGGCTGACCTCCACAGCGGGTAGACGGCTCCCGGTGGAACCGCAGCAGGATTCCCGGCCCTTTTGTGACCTACTTCACTTTGAACCTCTCAGGTCACTTTGGCAACACCCCTGCGACGCAGCGGTATAGCCTAGCCCGATGGAGCGAACATGACAGTCCGGAGCGCAGGCATCCTGCTGTACCGAGGGGATCCGGCATCGGGCCTCCAGTTTTGGATCGCCCATATGGGTGGACCGTTCTGGGCGCGCAAGGACGCCGGGGCCTGGTCCGTTCCCAAAGGCGAGTACGCCGAGGACGAGGACCCATGGGCGGCTGCGCAACGGGAGTTTACTGAGGAAATGGGCGTGCCCGCACCTGCCGGCGACTACCGGCTGCTGGGTTCGTTCCGCCAGCCCTCGGGGAAGGTCATCACAGTCTTCGCGGCGGAGTCGGATTTCACGCCGGAGCGGATCGTCAGCAACACCTTTCCGCTGGAATGGCCGAAGGGCTCGGGCGTCATCACGGACTTCCCCGAGATTGACCGTGCAGAGTGGGCCACCGAGACCGAAGCCCGCACCAGGCTGGTACGGGGCCAACTGCCCATCCTCGATGCACTGGTCGAACAACTCAAACAAGGCGGCACTTAGGGGCAGTCCCGGCGTCGAACACTGCCTTTAAGTGCCTCCTCTAAGTGCCACCTCGCAAAAGGGAGCCCCTACAGCGGCACGCTGTCAGCGTAGACGAGGCGCGGAACGCGGGCGCTGCGCTCGCCCGGCGCCGGGTCGGCGTCGAGCAGTTCGTGCTCCTCAACCAACACCCGCCACAGTGAGTCGGGGTTTCCCGGCTGGCGCAGTCCCGGGACGCCGGCCGCGTCCCCGGCCGGCGTCCCGGCGTTCGGCGGCAGGCTGATGGCCCCGGACCAAGTGGCCCGGAATCCCCCGGATTCTTCGACGCTGACGGCAAGCAGCAGCCAACTGGATACCGTCTGCCATTCCAGGTCTCCCGCACCCGCGGACCGGCTCTGCACCGAGGCGCGCACCGTCCTGGACTGCTGCAGGCGGGAAGCCCGGGTGGCGGCGTCACCGGTTGGGCTGTCGGCGGTGAGCTGCTCGCCCGGCAGGCCCGGCGCACCGTGGGGATCCCAGCGCAGCCAGCTGACCACGCCCGTCAACGTCACCTGGACGTGTTGGAGGTCCGGCCGGCTCACCGTCAGGGTCCGGGCGGGCAGCGGCTGGATCCAGCTGGTCAGCGCCACCGGTGAGAGTTCACAGCCAGCGATGGAATGCGGCTGGTAACGGGCCACCGCCAGCCGCACGAAGGGCCACAGGGCGGAGGTCTCCTGGAGGGCGACGTCGACGAACCAGCGGCCCGACGCCTCGTCGTACTCCGGCCGGTAGCCCAGGACACGCACGGCTGGGCGTCCCCGAACATCCCGTAACGGCAGGGACGCGGCGACCGTTACCGGGTTTCCAGGCGCATCCGGCCACCCACGGTCCCGCCCGCCCGGCGGCCTGCCCCCGAGCGGCGGGCGAATGCCCACTCCTTCGGCAGCGCCCGTTTCCACGAGGTCAAGCACCAACTGGTCGAGGGTGAGCAGGGGCGGCACGGTGGCTGGGGAAACGCCGCCGCCCTGGTGGATGATCGGGTCCGCTGCCCACAGGCTGGTGGCGCCATCCGGGGCCTGCCTCGCCTTTGGCCGGCGGGCCCAGGAACCGTCCGGCTGCTGCACCCATTCGTCGGGGTCGAAGACGAGCACTCCCAGCAGTTCCCCGTCACCGGACGAGAACCACGGGCGGGCCAGCCAGATGCGTACGCCGGAACGCCGCACCTGCCGCCAGGCGAACGGGTCCGCTGGTTCAGGCACCGCCTCCCAGCGCAGCAGTGGCACCGCATCCAGCACCAGGGGCGCAGCCGGCCGCGCGGACGAGGGAATATCGAGCTCCACCGGCTCGCCGGCCAGGGCCGGTTCCTCCGGATCCGGCACGTGCTGGAAGTACTCGGAGTACCGTGTGGCGCCGGAGGGCACGTACGTCACCCGCCGGTAGTGGGTGTCTTCAAAGCTCTGCAGTGCCCGGTGGAAGCCGATGTTCCCGAGTGCCTGCGCCAGCGGGCCCGTGGGCAGGAAGTCGTACAGGAAAAGCACCCCCGTCCGTTCTGTTTCCGCGACGGCGGTGCGGACCACGACGTCGGACTTGGACACCGTCTGCGGCCCCGGGGCCGCGGGGTCATCGACGGTCTCGGTCCAACGCGCGCGCACGAGCAGCGTGTCGGTGCTGGGGCCATGCACGTCCACCAGTCCGGTGAGCGCCACGACCGCACGGCCCGGCGGCCGCAGGAATACCTCCAGCGCCCTGAGCCCGGGCGGCCGCACCGGCGCAGGCACGGCGTGCACGAGCCGCAGGTCGGTCGAAGGGGTCAGCCACCACGTCCAGCCCGAGGACGCCGCACGCATGAGCGCGGCCGCGGCCACCACCTCGTCCGGAGTGTAGCCGTCCTCCGGATCTGCGACGCTGGCCAGGTGCGACCGCCACAGGCCGAACTTGTCCAGCGATGCCTGCTCCAAAGTGCTGGAGAGCGCCACCCGCACCTGCTCACCCGGCGGGACAGACACGTACACTTCGTGGCCGGAAACACGGGCGCCCAGCTTGTCGCCGGGCTCCAGGACGAGCCTCAGCGGCTGCAGCGCAGGCCACGAGCCTGGGTAGGGGACGGTCACAGATTGCAGCGCCCGCGGCTCCCGCAGGCCATGTGGCGCTCCCGCCTCGTAGAACACCAGCGAAACGCCGGTGGCGAACGGGTCCGGCAGATACGGCAGCCTCAGGGCGTCAGTGTTGTGCACCACATACTGGCCCTCACCGATGGGCCGGCCACGGTCGGCGGCGATGTCCGCCAAAGTGGCCCGGTGGCTCGAACCGGTGTCCGCGCCCGGCCGGTCAACGAGCGCGATTCCGGTCTGTTCCTCCGTGGCCCTGGCGTCGGTGTGGCTGGGTACGGACTGGTCCAGCAATGTTCCGCGCTCGGCCAGGGCAACCGCGTAGAGCCTGCGGATCTCGGTGGCGTTGCCGGTGCCGATCGCGGCGTCGAAGTATCCGGCGGTCTCGGCCTCCAACTGGGTGGACTTCGGCGGGGCAATGTGGCGCTCGGCCGCGGACCGCGAATCAGGACCCTCGTCCGGAACACCGTCACCCGGGGCACCGTCTGCCGGCAGTCCGCTGCGAACCACCAGGTGGGCTGGCTGCTCCCCTGTTCCCAGCTCTTGCCGGGCGACCAGTGCCGGGGCCGGGACCGGTTCCCACCGCAGGTAGGGCCGCGGGGCGGTGACGGCGGGCCGGCCGGGCCTCCGAGCGTCCTCTGGCAGGTGCAGGTCATCGTTTCGCGCCAGCCGGGCGAAGTCGCCGGGATCGATGCGCAGCTGCGGCCGCACGCGCAATGTTTCGCGGGATTCCGCCAGGACCCTCGATGCCGCCACCACGTCATCGAACGCACGTTGGGCAGGTGCCGCCGCCGCGGGAGCTGACGCCTGGGCCACCAGGGCCTCCAACGTCGCGTCGATGCCTGGATCACCGGACAGCAGCTCCCCAGGGAGCGCGACGTCAGCAACCCCGCGCCCGGCGGTCCGCAAATGTTCGACGACGGCGTCGCGGCGGTCCGCCGCCACTCCGGCGCGGTCGCGCTCGCGGTAGGACGTCCGCAGCCGGTCGAGGTGGGCCCGGGCAGCCTCGACTGCTGCTTCGTCAGGAGCATGGGGCGAACGGTGCCGCGGTACGACCTGCGGCACCGAATTGCCGGCCAGGTCCACGGCGAGTACCCGGAAACTGTAGGACATGCCATACCGCAGCCGCGGCAGTGACCCCGGTTCCACCCTGGAGGTGATGTGTGCACCGTCGATCGGCTCATCCGGCGGGGTTTCGACGACGACCTCCGTGGCGCCGTCGGGCCCCGGCGGCTCGACGTGCACAATGGTCAGCCCGGGCCGCGGGGCGGACAGGCTCCATCCGTCCCAGCCAGCCACTACCTCGTGCAGGTAGTACCCGTTGGTGGTGTCGCCCGGGGCCCGGTTAAGCGCCGACAACTGCAGGAATCCCACGTCGGCCGCATCTTCCAGGACAGGTACGTTCCCCGGCTGCCCGGTCACCGTGACGAGGCGGCGGTGCAGGCTGTGCCACTGCCTCGTGACATCGTCCCAGACCTCAACCCTGATGCCGCGCACCAGATCATCCAACAAGAGCTCGCGGCTGCCGTCGTCGGCGGCCAGCTGCTCAGCCTGGTGGACTCGTGCCCGCACCTGGGCGGCCCTGTTCCGGCGGGCGAGGGCGAACCCTGTGGCGCGCAGGGTGCCGGGCGCGGACGTGGCAGGATCGCCGTTGGCCTCGCTCGCGTATTGGCGGGCGAGGTTCCGGGCGTGCTGGTCGAGCTTGAGGCCCGACGCATCCGGGTCGGCGTCGAGCACCACCCAGTCGTCCTCACCCAACGGCAGGGCTCCGCCCACCCACGCCTCGCCCGACCTGGCCGCGAACACGGGACCCTCCACTACCACCGAAGTGCGCCGCGGCGGCAGCACCTCAACGTCCGCGTCCGGGGACGAGATCGCGACACTCACCCAAGTGGCACCTGCCAGTGCTGCCCTTGCACCAGCGGCATCAACGCCGTCGAGCACCACATCGATGGCGAGGCCGAGCCGGCGGAGCAACGCCGGCGTGGACCCGAAGGACGCGGCCTTGGCATGGAAGTCATGCTCAGGCCGGTCCGGACGCGGCGTGGGCGGGGCGTCCGGATCAGGTTCTGTCCGGGGCTCCTGCTGCGGCTGCTCGGGACGCTCGTAGTAACGCCGCATCGCGTGGGCGTCCACCATCAGCTGCAACTGCGGGTTGGCCGACAGGTCCTGGCCGACGAGCCGGTCAAGGCGCTTCGTGACCCGCAGGTCGGCCTCGGGGTCTTCCAGCAGTACCTGCAAAGGGGAAGGGTTGTCCTTGATCTCCGACTGGTATGGCGGCAGTGGCGGAAGTTCCCGGCCGTGGCCCCGCTCGGGGTCCGCGTCCTCGGGGTCGGTGAGGGGGCCAAGGGTGGCCAGGGTGTCCCGCAGCCGCTGCGCCGGAACCTGCAGCGCGCGGCGGGCCCGGGCCGGGGCGTCCCGAAGGAGCCGCCGCAAGGCGCCGCGTTCGTCGAGGTTGGCCAGCGTCTCAAGCAGTCCGCCCGCCACTGGGTCGGTTGCCAACCCCGGCTTGACTGCCGGCGCGGCTGTGATGGCGGCAAGGTGCAGGTCAACGGCGTGGTCGCTCATCCGGCTGGCAGGATTGGTCCGCCATGTCTTACCGGACAGGGCGGGGGTGGGAAACGGGGCCACCGGCGTACCGGGTGGCAGGACGGCGGCCCAGGATGCGGCGTCGGCGGTAGAGACGACGCGCAGCGGCAACGCGGTGCCCGGGTCCAGCGAGGTGGCCAGCGTCAGCGTACAAGCAGACAGTGTGCCCACCCAGTCCACCGCCGCGGGATAGCTGGAGAGCAGGGCTCCACCGCCGGTCAGCTTGTGCGTGATGAACACCGTGAGGTGGAACGGTGCGTCGTCGGCAAGCGAGTAGGGCAGTGCTGTGGCCAGGACGGTGGTGGGCATAGTCTCTCCTGTCTTAGGCCGGCACCGGGGCGAAGGCACCGCAGTACTCTGCCCAGTCCGAGTTCATGCCGTCCGCATCGGGCGGCATCACCTGGTACATCGTGGGGTCGCCCTTGGAGCCGGCGAGTTTGCGTTCCACGGAGATCTCCACGGAGGCGGAAAAGAACAGCACTTCCACCTCAACCACCAGCGAAGCACGACCGACCAGCTTGCCGGTCTCGAAGTGGTAGATCAGCGACAGCTCAAGGGTGATCGATGCGCTGATCAGGCCCAGGACGTCCACCTCACCGCGGATGCGGAAGTAGGCGGCGAGCAGGCCCTTGTCGGCTTCGAGGCGGAGGTAGACGCCGACGGCGATGGACACCGAGCCGGACGCCACTCCTAGGTCCACCGACAGACACGCACACGCCTCGAGCCCCAGCTCCAGCAGTACCAGGCCCTTGGGGGATGCCCGCAGTACCAGCCACCCGCCACCGCCGATGCACATCACCGTGAGCCGGAACGGCGCGTCCTTTGAGCAGAAGTTGAACCCCACCGTGAGCGCATCACCGAGGAACGGCACGCGTGCGTCGGCGCCAAGTGAGATGTTCTCGAGGCTGAACACTCCGACGGACACGTTGGGCAGCGTCAGGTCGAAGCCGGCTGTCACACCGGTCGGGGCCACGTCCACGTAGGGCGGGTCCGAGAACCCGTCAAAGGGGATGAGTTCGCGCAGCCGGTCCACGAATGACAGCGGTCCCAGGAAGCCGATGCCGCCGAACACCACGTCCACCTCGGGCTTGCCGGCGGATCCGGCGTGGAACCCGATCCGCCGGAACATCAGCCTCATCAAGGCTGCGGAGCCGTCGCCGATCAGGTTCAGGTCGAAGTCGACGATCTCGGCAACGATGTCCACCGCGGGCGGCGCGGTGGCGGACGCGCGCACCTCGACGTCAACATGCAGGGCGTGCTCGTCCTTGGGCTTGAAGATGTTGGGAACCCCCGGCAGGCCCCACGGCTTGATTGCCGGACGCCAGCGCAGCTGCGCGGTGACCTGTCCGCCCGCCGCACCCTGCAGCAGTTGCGCCAGGCCGGCCGCATCCTTGGCTAGATCGGTGAGGGTCTTCAGCGCCTGGACCGGTTTTACCAGCGCAGACCGGACGGCGGCGGGAACGCCCGGGCCACCGATAGCGTCCAGCAGGGGCTGCAGCTCCAAAGCGAGGGCGACGGCGGCGGCGCTGACGGCGTCAGGACTCCCCGGCAGTCCATGGACGGCAGCAATCACTGCGTCGAGGCGGGCTTCCAAGGCTGCGGTCCGCGCGTCGAGCTGGTCTTTCGCGTGCTGCGCGACCGCCCGCGCACCGTCGTGGGCTGCATCGGTGACCTCGTTGGCAAGGCGCGTGCCGGCGTCGTCCAGCGCATTCCGGAGCCGTTGCGCTTCTGTCAAGAGCCTGGCGACAGCGTCCAGGGCGTCGGACACGAACGCTGGTGCCTCATCGAGCACGGCCGCTTTGAGCAGGTCCACCAGGCTGAACAGGCCGAACAGTTTGGGCATGGCCCCGGACAGGAACGACGCCGGATCGAACGTGCCGGCGTCGAAGGGCGAGGGCGCGTTGCCGCTTTCGCCGATCGCGCCGAGAGCCCGGGAGATCCCCTTGACTGACAGGTTGGGGGCGATGAAACCGCCTGCCCGGTCGGAACCGCTGGTGAAGTCGACGGCGGCGGGCGGGCTTTTCAAGGCCAGGACCAGTTCACCGGCGTTGGGCGTACCGGGCACTGGCTTGTCGTCCGGGCCCCGTGTGGGCAGGCCGTCGGCGAGGTAGGGCTTGGCGAAGACAAGGTCGACGGCGGGCGCCTGCGGGGCCAGGTGCCTCATAGAGGGCACCACGGCCCGAGCCTCGGTCAGGAACGGCCGCGACGTGACGTTTGTTTGGTCAATCTCCCCGTCGAAGACCAGGTGTACGACATCCACCGAGGTGTCCCCGGCCTTCACCGGTGCGGCAACCGCGAGCGCCTGTCCGCGGCCCTGGATCTGCCGGACCGTGAAGTAGCGCGGCGACGCGTCCTCGGCGTGGAAGATGAAGGCCTGTGGCCCGTCCTTGCCGGCCTGGACGAACACCAGCGGTGCGGACCAGCTGCGGGTGCCGCCGCCGCGGTCCACGGTGGTCAGGGTGAACGGGAACGGGACTCCGTTGCGGGTGGGGACAAACGGCTGCTGGTTCTCCGGCGGCTTGTCGATGTCCGGGGTGACCAGCGGGCTGACCGTGACTTGGCCGAAGGGGTTGTCCCGCTCAGCCGGCGGATAGGTGCGTGTTGGCTGGCGCACGATGATGAACCATCGTTGCCACAGGTAAGCGACCGGCTTGTCACGGTGCTTGACCTCGCGCTCGGTGATTTTCACCAGGAAGCACCTGTGACCGAACGGGAAGAGGATCCCGGGATAGGCGACCCGGACGTAGCCGTCACGGCCCATAAAGGCCTGATGCCGGTAGTCGACGATGTTGGACGGGAACTCCCACGATTGCTTCCAGTCGAACCAGGCGCCCAGGCTGGAGAGCGAGAGGTTACTGACCAGCAGCGGCGTGTCGGCGTTGGCGGGGTCTCCGCCGCTGGTCTGGTCCACGATGGCGGTGCGGTCGAACGGAATGAGTGGCTGGTCAAAGCCCGGCGGCGGCAACTCACTGTCGCGGGTCCAGAGCGCGCGGACGATGCGCTGGTCCGTGTCGCCGTCGTCCGTTCCTGTGTCAGTGCGGACCGTGAGGTGCGTGCGCCAGAGCTCGGCCCGGCCGGGCGGTCCCAGTGGCGTTGTGGAGTGCCGGAAGGCGCCCAGCCTGCTGGGCGAGACAATCAGGCGGTAAGGAGCCTCGATGGCCGTCTCCAGGTCGCCCGGCTTGTGGATGCCGCGGTACCCGGCCTCGCCGGCGGGCGTCGCGTTCGGTGAGACCCGCAGGGTGAGGCTCCGGAGGGCTTCCAACACTTTCTCGAGCGTGAACGTGATGCGCATGCCTTCGGGAACCTCATAGACGAGGCGGCTGGGCCCTGCTGCCAGATGCATCGACGGTCGCGGGGGCTGCGCGGGAGGGGGCGGCGGAGCACCCGCCTGCCAGACTTCCTCTCCCACGTGCTGCGGCGGGAAGTGGACCACCAGCGATGCGTCCGGACCGGCAACCAGTTCCGCGCCGCCGTCGGTGGGCTCTATCGCGCAGCCGGGGGCTTCGAGCCGCAGGTCGATGAGGTCGTGCGGGCGCAGCAGGCGGACATCAACGGGTGGCTCCTCATCCCGTGGCGGCATCAGATGGACACCTTCCGCGGCGTGACGGTCAGCCGGATGCCGGCGTTGGCGCCGAGCAGTTCCTTGGAGAACTCGGGGACGTCGATGCGCCCGCGCCAAAACTCGGGGGTGTCCACGGTGTCGGCGAGGAAGTCCTTCTCTTCTGGGTTCCAGTCCCTGACGGCGGTGGGGACGGTGCTCGTCCAGGCAGCCCAGGCCCGCGGCAGGCCGCCTGGGCCCGGTGGTTCGATGTCCACTAACAAAGCGTCCATCCAGTCCTCCGTCTGCTCCATATGGTCATCGAAGAAGAACCTGCCTTGCCGTTCCTTGATGGACATCAGCCGCAGCTTGAGCGCGTGCCGCAGCCTGGGCACCTCCCTGCCGGCGACCCGCGGGCGGGGGGCGTGGGAGGACAGGAACGTGGTCAGCAACGGGACGGGAGTGTCAATCGGGTTTCCTTCCTTCCAGTGCTCGATCTGGACGGGGCAGAAGTGGGCGGCGCTCTGCTCGTGCACCAGGACCGGAAGCCCTCGGATGGCCAGGCCCACATCGAGCTGGAACTCGATGTCGCTTGGGGCGTCGCGGCCCACGGTGAAGCCCACAAGCTCGACCTCGACCTTCAGGTCGCCGAAGAGGAACCGCTGCAGGTTCTGGTAGCCCTCCTCCGAATTGACGATGCCGTACCGGCCGCTGTGGCTCCGATGGACCACGGCCAGGGGAGCGCCCCTGACTGCTGCGTTTTCGATTTGGACCAGGCCGTCGCTGCGGGCGCCCACGGCCTTCGAGGACAGGCCGAAGGCCACGTCATAGTCCTCGGGGTTGGATCCCACCAGGCAAAACAGCTCATCCACCGGAAACCCGTCATCCGGCATCGTTGTCCCGCTGAATTCCTCCCGTGTGCGCCGGTTCCGCAGCGCCGGGGCCGTGAGGTAGTCATACATCCGGTCCGGCCCGAAGATGTCGGCGCCCTGGAAGCCGGTGGCGTCGCGGATACGCTCCAGGAGGCCAAAGCCGACGGCGAAGCTGATCCCGCCGTGTGGCGTGGCATAGGTGAACACCCGGGCCACGTATTTAGCCCCGGCCGCAGGGTCGATCTCGCCGTCGTCTCCTGCCAGCTGTTCAGGGATCACGCGCTGCAGGAGTGACCGGCAGATCAGGCCGCCCATGGAATGGGCCACGAGGAAGACCTTGGGCGCGCGGGTCTTGTCCAGGACCAGCTTGATGAGCTCGAACAGGTCCGCCGCGGCCCGTTCGAAGGAGAAGTTCTCCGGGTCCTCCGAAAACGTGGCAGCGGCGTCGTCATAGAACCGGTGGATCCACACGGACGCTGGAGTTACCGTACCGGCGTCGACGCTCTGGAGGTAGGCCCATTGGTCGCCGTGGACAGGAACTTCGTATTTGTGGTCGGTAATCAGGCGAAGCATCGGAGACTCAAACTGGTGGAACTTTGCCCGGCCGCTGCTGTCGGCACGGACGTGGACGGATCCCTGGCTGAAGCCATAGAACGGATCATCCACCGCACTGTTGATCGCTGAGCCGTTGCCCGCGAATCCTCGGACGTAGATAACCGGGAGCCTGCCGTCGTCGCCGGGATTACCCATCTCGCAGCCCTCTTTCAGAAAATAGGCGCCCCGCTCCGGCAAGGGACAGGGGCACATTCGTGCGGGCAGTAGAGCATCCAAGGCGTTACTGCGGTGTTACCGCAGTTGCGCTTCGGATGGTTGGACCCCGGCCGGCGCAGGGCACCCGCTGATAACGCGGCAGTAACGGGCCCGCCGCTCTACTGGATCAGGAGCCGCTGTATTGAAGGAGCAAGTCATGGCTAAGACCGCACCCCAGCCGCATTGTGATGTTAGGCCGCAAACCAGGCCGCTGCTCCGGCCGGACCTTTCCCCCGCCAGGGACCGCCTCATACGCCTTTTGCGGCTGAAATGGGTCAACGGTACTGTGCTGCACTACTGGTTCCTCGAGGGCCCTGCGCCGCAGAAGGAAGCGGTGCGCAAAGCCTTCAAGGAATGGAAGGACCTCGGCATCGGCCTGGAGTTCACGGAGGTGGCGGACCGCAGCGAATCCGAGGTCCGGATCGCCTTTGACCAGGCGGACGGCTCGTGGTCCTACGTTGGCCGGGATGTCCTGAGCATCAGTAGTAATGAACCCACCATGAACTTCGGCTGGGACCTGACCGATGACTACGGCCGGACTACGGCCCTGCACGAGATCGGGCACACCTTGGGCATGCCGCACGAGCACCAGAACCCGTTTGCCGGCATCGTCTGGGATGAACCGAAGGTGTACGCCTATTTCACCGGTGCACCCAACCACTGGACGCCGGAACAAACGCTGCACAATGTGCTGCGCAAGATCGAAACCACCGAAGTGGAGGGGTCCCCTTGGGATCCGGATTCGGTCATGGAGTACTGGTTCCCCGCAGGACTGATCAAGGAGCCTGCGCGGTTCAAAACCGGCCTCAATCCCCCGGGCGGGTTGTCCAACGCGGACAAGGAGTGGGTGCGTAAGTTCTTCCCCGCCCTGGAGCCCACGGTTCCCGTGCTCCAGCCCTTCCAATCGGTTCCCCTCTCGCTCTCCCCGGGGGGCCAGGCGGATTTCTCCATCCAGCCGCAGGCCTCACGGAAGTACGAAATTGCGACGTTCGGGACCTCAGATACCGTAGTGGTCCTCTTCGAAGAAATCGATGGCGAGTTCCGCTTCGTGGCGGGCGACGACGACAGCGGCGAGGACCGGAACTCCCGGGTCAGCGCAAAGCTGTTCCAAGGCCGCAACTACGTGGTGCGCGTGCGGCTGTACTGGGCGGGTGAATCGGGACAGACCGCGGTGATGTACTGGTAGCAGGCACCGGGCCGCAGGTAGCAGGTAGCAGGTAGCAGGCTCCAGGCAGCGGGCGACAGGCTCCGGGGCCCAATCTTGAGCAAACCTTATGAATAACCACGCTGATTCCTGATTCTCGTACTGGACCATCAAGGCAGCCGGGGGTGCAAGCCAGCAGAGGCAACCGGCTGGGATAAAGGTGGAATGCCATGGCACACGGGGACGGCCAGTCAGGAATCGCCGACGACGGCACAGATTCCGCCGCGCCGTCCCAGTCCCGTCCCGAGGCCCCTACCCTGGCCCAGGGCACCCTGGTCATCCGTACCTGGTGGGAGCCGGACCACGTGCACGGTTTCCGCGCCAGGGTCACCTCTACTCCGCCTGTTGAAGCCGAACCGACCATAGTGACTACCGCAGATCCCGAAGAGGTCCTGGCAGTTGTCCGCCGGTGGCTGATCGCCAGGCCTGGAGCAGTCAACTAGTAGGTTTCCCCCTGCCGTGACGTCTGGCTTTCCCGGACCTCACTCACGAGCCGGAAGATAGTGTCCGAAGGGGTCAGGCCCAGTTCCTCCTTCAACTTGGCCCTGTATTTCTCGAAGGCACGCAGGGCAGCAACGGCGTTTCCCTGCCTGCTTTCGGCCTGGATCAGCAGGCCAACAGCGCTTTCGTACAGTGGCTCTACCTCCAGCGCAGCTTCGGCCGCTTCCGAGGCAGTTTCGTAGTCCCCATGGGCCAGGGATTCCCGGGCAATGATGTTGTACGCGTGGAGGCGCTCCTGGCTCAGCCTTCCCTGTTCAAACAGCACCCAGTCCTCGTACCAGCCCGGGAGGAGTTCGGCGTCCCGGAGCAGGGGCAGGCAGGCGGCCATGTTTCCGTTGAGTCCAGGCTGGGCCAGGGCCCGGATCCCTGCCCGGACTCGGTGCAGGTCTACCTCCACCCGGCTGTTCAGCGACAGCACGGCACCGTCGTTGACCAGCAGGCCCGGTAACTGCCGAGATACCAGGTGCACGCTGACGCGCAGGCTCTCCAGCGCCCTCGCCTCAGCCTTGTCCGGCCATAAGAGGCCCACAAGGTAGCTTCGGAGCCGGGGACCGGTAATCGCCAGGGCAGTAATGAGCCGCTGTTGCCGTGCCGCGACATGCACAACGTCGGTATCGCGGCGGAGTTGCCAGGATTGAAGCAGGCGCAACTGAAAATGGCCATAGCCGTCGTCGCCCATGCGTTCCCCCCATTTCAGTCTGGGTCTGATGAGCTGGAACTTATGTAGCAATGACGATCCGCAGTTTGACGCGGGATGTCAATGACATTCCGTCCGTGTCGCGCCCGGAGCCGCAGCGCCAGATCCGCTGTGCGGCGCCGTAACGCCGTGATAACGGCCCCCTGCTAGTGTCCGCAGCATGGCTCAAATCCAGGATTTCCAGGGCGGCGGATACTCTGCCGGCTTCCTCGGTGAAACTATTGAACCCCCTGTGCTCGATGCAACGCTGGAGGACGATGCCGTCCAGCTCGAGGGGTCCGAGATCATTCCCTACACCCACTTCTCGCTCGCGCTCAGCAAGTCCCGCCGGTTCGCCCGGTGGGTGGCCTGGAATATCGACGGCGGCCGCCTCAAGCGGGTCAGCCGGAAAGGCAGCTCCTTCATCAAGGACCCCAGGATTCCCGCGGCGTTCCAGAACGGTGATGAGCTCTACAGTGGTAACCGCCTGGACCGGGGCCACCTGGCCCGCCGCGCAGACCTGCTGTGGGGCGAGCTGCCCGAGGCGGAGAGCGCAAACGACGACTCCTTTTTCTTCACGAACATCGCACCCCACATGGACGATTTCAACCAAAGCAGCAAGGACGGCGTTTGGGGACGGCTGGAAGAGGCGGTCTTCGCCGACGTCGACGTCCAGGATTTGAAAGTCAGTGTGTTCGGCGGGCCGGTCTTCCAGGACAATGACCGCGAGTACCGGGGAGTCCGGCTGCCGCGGGAGTACTGGAAGATCCTTGCCTACGTGGAGCAGGGCGTGTTCAAGAGCAACGCCTTCTTGCTGACGCAGAACCTGAACCCCTTTGAGGCACTGGACCTGGATGAATTCCGGGCGTTCCAGGTCAGCACGGCCGAACTGGAAGATCGGACGCAGCTTCGGTTTGCCGACGCGCTGCGGGGCGCAGACGCCTTTGCTCCTTTGCCCCCGGCGGGCGACCGGGAGCCGCTTAACGGCCCATCCGACATCCAATGGTGACAGTTGAAGGCTTTTAGTCTTCCACCCCCTCAGGAGGAAGTGCTGTTCCACCTCGGCAACCGCTGAACGTGGCGTTCGGGCAGGAGGCATCGAAGCCCATCCCAAATTTGGCGAAAGCCTCCCACGCAGCGCCCCGGACTGAAGTGTACTCACCGTCCGCGAGCCGGCCGGTGCCCTTCATTGACTTGAAGGCACGCAGGACGGCGTCACGGGCCGTCAGGAAGGAAGGGTTCTTGGGCGTCAGTTTGAGCCCGTCAACCACGGCCTGCCATGTCACCCGGTACCCGCGCTCCTTGCTGCCAAGCGCGGCCCCGACCTCACGCGTTACCTGCATCAGGGCCGCGCACCAGATCTCCCCGACGTCGTGCACCTCCTGGTAGGAAAGATCCGCATTGCCGGCGCCGCCAACTTCTCCCGCCCCCTTGCCGATGTCGCCAAAAGTCCCCGGGTACCGCGAATCATAGGGCCGCTGCCGGATTCCGGACTCCCGGGCCGTCACCCAACTGCCCGTGACCACACGCTCAAGGGTGCCTGGGAAGTTGTTGATGGTCAGTGCGAAGAAATCGCTCCAGCCCTCCCCCATGGCCACCGACTGGTCTTCGTTCAGGCCTTCTGCATCCAGCATCCCGCCCACCAGCCGGTTGCTCACGCCGTGAACATACTCGTGAAAAACGACGTCGGAGTCGTTGGCCGTGTGCCGGCCGGTGGAGGTCACCAGGCCCATGTTCATCAGGCCGGCCACGCCATCGGCGCGGGTGCTCATGTTGGCGGTGCCCACTACCCGGCCAGGATGTGCGAGGGCATCGACGGGGTCCGCGCCCCTGCCCACTCCGCCGGGATTGATGGCCTGGAAATTTCCTGATTCCTCATTGAATCCAAGCATCAGGAAGAAATCGTGCATGTAGTTGCAGAAGAAGAAGATGTTGGTGACGAACTGTTCCGGGCTGTCGGCGTTGGCAGCGAAGACCCCGCCGCTGGGTGACGCGGTAATCTCGAAGGGCTTCCGGGTGGTCCCGTTGAGGGCCCGCACGTTGTTGCCCACCGTGGCCAGCTTCCCGTTTACCGGGTCCGTCCACGATCCGAAGGCCGGGAAGCCAACCGGCGGCTCAACCGGATACTCACTGACGGGCAGGGGGAACGGGACGTCGCGGAAGTCGGTCTGGCCGGGGTTCCTGGTGATGACGCGGCCGCCCACAGCGTGGCTGGCGGAGTCATAGAAGTACAGGATCTCCGGCGCTTCCGGGTCCCTGGTCTGTTCATCGGCTTCCACAAAGGCCTTGTATTGGACGATCAGGTCCTCGCGGGAGAGCGTAAAGAACCACGTGAGCCTGAAGCTGCCGCCCATGTCCAAGTACACCAGCCGGGCCGGAATGTCCTCGGCGAAAGCTCCGCGGCTGAACGTCATCGGCCGGGCCGGCAACGACTGGAACGACAACCGGGTGAAGTCTCCCTCCGAGATCTCGAGCTGCGGCAGCTCGTCATCGCCGAAATTGCTCCTCACGGTCCGTGCCTTCGCCGCTTCCCGGACTGCAGCCAGCAGGGCCGCCTCTGCGGCTACAACAGGTTTGGCGGGGAGATCCGGTGGGACGCTCACTGTGTCGCCCACCAGCCGGTCCACAGCCCCGTCGCTGTGAAGCCACACTTTGGGAGCCATGGACCAAACCTCAATGCCGTTCGACATCTGTTGCAGGCTGACCACCCGCATTCCTTCCGATGTGGTGGTGACTGTTGGATCGGCCTCAAATTCCGGTGCAACGCCCACCTCGAATCCGACGGCGTCCGCCACGGAGACGGCATACGACTTCGCTTTGGCAATGAACTCTGACTCGCTGCGTTCCTCCCCGGCGTCGAAGCCGGGTACCTGGTCTGCCCTTAGTTCGGAACGGTGCCCGGTGAAGCGGTTCACGTTCTCGCGTACGTTGCCCGCTTCGCTACCGGATTCCGGACCGGCCCCGGGCGCAGCCCTGCCGGCACTTTCCCGCGGGGGCCGTTCGCCGCCGCGCTCAGCGAGGCGGTCGTAGTCCAGATTCCGTTGATCAATGATGCTGCCCATGGCGTATCCCTTCGGCGGTTGTTCAGAGTCCGGCAAGCGTCAGCGCCGCCACAGTGACGGCGCGCGCGATCGTAGCGGCGTACTCGGTGTTGTGGTCGGCGTCGTCAAGCGTGTCTCCCGGTAGGTGATACTGCCGGGTGCCGGTGGCGGGTGAGGTGTCGGCGAAGAAGTTCTCGGAGATGGCAACTGCCGCCCAGCCTCGTTCGTGGAAGCTCGCGTGGTCGCTGCGCCCCGCGGCCGGATCCGCGCTCCCGGTGAGCCGTTGGACTTCCAGCCCGGGCTCCACCGCGGCCGCCGCCTCCGCAACCCGGTCACCGAGTGCGTTCGAAGCAGCCACCGCTGGCCCCGGCACTGACGAACCCGCGTGAATCTCCACCCTGCGGGCGCCGTCCTGCAGACCGGCGATCATATCCATCTGCAGCACGGCGGTGATGCTGTCGCCCATCGCGGCAGCTGCGCGGGCGTACAGCTTGCTGCCGATGAGGCCCTGTTCCTCGGCATTAAACAGGACAAAGCGGACGGTCCGCGCCGGCGTCGCGCCGCGGGCCAGCATGTCGCTGAGGCACTCTGCCGCCGCCAGGACGCCCGCGGTGCCGCTCCCGTCGTCGTCTGCTCCCGGCGCCGGGTCGGTCCGCGGATCGTAGGGACGGGGACTGCCGTCCGGATCCAGGAAGGCGCCGTAGGCCGCTGTTGAATCGAGGTGCGCGGTAACCAGGACGGCCCCGTCCGATCCCTCGACCCGGTGTTCGGCCGCCAGGTTGGCGAGCCGGTGGCCCCGCCATGTGAAGGGCTGCAGGGTGACGGCAAGGCCCAAGCCGCGGAACTGTGCCGCCAAAGCATCCACCACCTCCATGTTGTCGGGATGCGAGGCGTCGCGGCTCCTGACCGTCCGCTCGCCACCGTCAACCAGCGGGGCCTTACCGGAGATCCTCGCGATGTGCCGGCGGATTGCCGAGGACGTGACCGCAGCACGGACGGCGTCGAGCGTTTCCGGCGACGGCACAGCCGCCGCGAAGCCGGCCCGGGCGAACCCGGACACCAGCGCGCCGGCGTCGCGTTCCCCCGGACGGCCGAGGAGGCCTGGGTCAGGCAGCAGCCGTTCGGTGTGGCCATGGCGGGCGCCGGGGATGTGCAGTTCCTCCACCGATGTGCCGGCGGCCGCCGCGATGTAGACGCCGCCGGGTGCCGGACCCAGGGAAGTCACCGTCTGCGTCAGCCCGGTCAGCCCACCGGTCATAAACGCAAAGGCGGCGGAGGCGCGGGCCAGGCCCATCGACGGCCCTCCCGCGTTAGTCTCGGCCGCTTCTGCCGCGGCTTCAACGCCCGACGGCGGCTGGACAGGTCTGTCGTCCCGCACCAGGAACGCAACGGTGTCGTCCACAGGCGCCTGCTGGTCCACGGAGAAGCCTGCCTGCTCCAACTGCTCCGCGCCGGACGCAGTGGCCATGGCAAGGACAAGCAGTGCCGACGGCACGTGAACGGGGACAACTTCGGCAGCATTTGCCACGGCCCCGAGATCCTGGAGGTTTTGGTCCGCCGTCAGGTCAATGCGGATCCAGAAGACGCGCCGCCCGTCGATGGCGGCGGTGGCAAACACGGGATGGGGAGCTGTCCGGAGTCCCGCGTCGCGGGCAAAAGCGCGCTCGTCCGGGTCCTCGCCGACAAAAACGCAGTCTCCCGCGTCGATTCCCGCCCCGGCCACGGCGTCGTCAAAAATGGCGCGTGAATCCTTCGGTCCCCAGCGGATCAGCGCGTCGTCGGTAAAACGCCCGGGGAACCCAACCTCCAGTGCCGCGGCGGCGTTGGACCGTGCGCGCTCGCCGGGGCCAGGATTCGAAATGATCCCCAGAGGTATGTCGGCGAGCGCGTCGAGGACTTCGAGGACACGGGGACGCGGCCGAAAGGTCAGCGAACCGTCCGGGGCAGCACTCGCATCCGCGAGCGTCGCGCCGATGTCGAAGAAGACGGTGGCCATCTTCGTGCCTCCAGTGCCAGGCGTTGAGGTAGCTAGGCCCGGGCCACGTAGACCCCGGCTTCGCCGAAGCCGACAATGTCAGCCTTCCCGCCCCCGGTCACGTCCACCACAAAGCGGGGATGCCGTTCGATCCGCCAGCCGCCTGCCGTGTTCGCATACCCAAAATGCGTGTCCACCAAGCCGGGGCCCTCGAAAGCGCCGCCGCCCAGGTTCCGGGAAACGTACACTCCGGCGTCGCCGAACCCCACGATGTCCGGCAAGCCATCGCCGGTGGTGTCGGCCAGGAACCGGGGATGCCGCTCCACGCGCCATCCGCCGCCAACGTACCCGAAGTTGGCCACGGCCAGGGTCACCGGGCCGTAGCTGCCGTCGGCCTGGGCAAGGGAAACATAAGCCCCGGCATCCCCGAAGCCCAGGATGTCCGCCCGCCCGTCACCTGTCAGGTCAACCACGAAGCGCGGGTGTTTCTCCACGCGCCAGCCGCCTGCCACGTAGCCAAAGTTGGCGACAGCCAGCGTCACGGGGCCGTAGCTGCCGTCTGCCTGGGCACGGGAGATATACACGCCGGCGTCCCCGAAGCCCACAATGTCGGCCCGGCCGTCCGCCGTGGTGTCGGCCAGGAACCGCGGATGGTTCTCCACGCGCCAGCCGCCGGCCACATACCCAAAGTTGTTCACCACCAGCCGCAAGGCGTCGTAACTGCCGTCCGCCTGGGCCCGGGAGACGTACACGCCGGCGTTGCCGAAGCCGACGATGTCGGCCCGGCCGTCCGCGGTGGTGTCGGCCAGGAACCGCGGATGGTTCTCCACCCGCCAGCCGCCGGCCACATACCCGAAGTTGTCCACTACACGGCGCAGGGCATCAAACGTGCCGTCCGCCTGGGCCCGGGACACGTACACGCCGGCGTCGCCGAACCCCACAATGTCGGCCCGGCCGTCACCCGTAGTGTCGGCCAGGAACCGCGGGTGCTTCTCCACCCGCCAGCCACCAGCCACATACCCGAAGTCGTTCACGGCAAGATGGGGCACTTCGAACCGTCCGTCCGCCTGGGCCCGGGACAGGTAGGCGCCGGCGTCGCCGAAGCCCACAATGTCGGCCCGGCCGTCACCCGTAGTGTCGGCCAGGATCCGCGGGTGGCGGCCCACCTGCCAGCCGCCGGCGGAAGCCCCGTAGTTGCGGACCAGGAGTTGCGGCGACCAGCCCAAATGGGCGGGGGTGTGGCCGCACAGCGTGAATGTATTGCCCTTCATCAGGCACGGGACACCGCCGCTGGCAGCACAGTTCTCACAGTTGCCGTTGGTTGTCCCGTACCGGCCCCAGCTTCCGCCGCAGTTGCAGCCGCTGGCCGCGTACTCGTCGGGGCAGCCGAAGATGTGCCCGGTTTCGTGGGCGAAGACCCTGTCGATGTTGTCCGGTCCCCAGCCGTCGTTGTTGTAGTCCATCACAATCCGCGGTCCGCCGATCGACGCGTACGCAAAATGCCCGAGCGGGTACTTGGTGAAGAAGCCGCAGAAGGTCCAGCGTGTGCCAAAGCGTGTCCGCAGGTCCTCCACGTAGGCACCCACGCCGCTCCAGTCGGCGCTGTATCCGATGGCGCCCATGGCCGGATTCCGCCACAGCCCTTCCAGATCGGGGTTTGCCGGATCCGCCGGGGTAGCCAGGGTGACGTTCTGGATGTCATAGGCAAAGCTGATGCCTGCGATCGGGTTGGTCGTGGCAAAGTAGCCCAGCCCGTTCTGGACCTCAGCCACCACCTTCAGGACCTCTGCGTCCGAAAACCGCAGGGCCGCCGTCGGGCCCTGGACTATCACTATGCCCACAGCAACGGTGCCCTCGAGGTAACTGCTGGTGGGTGCGGCAGCGAAGGCCAGGCTGTCAGCGCCTACGTCCGCCTCCCCCACGGGCGCGACGTCCGTGCAGCCGGTCATGTCCCAGGGCTCCCCCTGCCGCGGACGGTTCTCCTTGGCGGTCCGGAACTCCTGCGAATCGCGCAGGCGGAGCGCATCCAAGCCGAGTCGCTCGGTGTCCGTGAGATCCTCCGGCACCGCGTCAGGCGCCAGGCCGTTCCGCAGTGGACCGCCGCCTTGCGGCACAACGGTGATCCGGATCCGCCCGTACTGGTGGACCGGCGGGTTCGGATCCGCCCCGCTCCGCAGCCCCGGAAAATCGTCCAGGACGGCCTGCTCCCTGACATTCAAATCTCCAGACATTGCCCTCTCCTTACACCGGCGTACAGCAAGGACTATGCGACGGCGGGCGTTACTGGAGTGTTATTGCTGCTGCGGAGGCTCCTCCGGCCAGTCAGGGGCTTCCCTTCCGGGCGCGTCCCACGGCAGGCCTTCCCCCGGGCGGGTCTTGGCTTCGCGGCGGGACAGCCACGCCTCGGCAAACAGCCGCTCCGCCGGCGTGAAATCCGCTGCCACTTCCGCCGGGACGCCCCCAGTGAACCAGCGCGTCCCCGGGACTGCCTCGGGCAGCGGATGGGTTGCCGGCACTCGCACAATGGCAATCCGCGGCGGCAGCCATTGAAGCACGACGGCGTGCTGGCGCAACTCCGCGAGCCGCCCACCGGCGGCGGCCTCCACGTCCAGTACTACCAGCGCCTCCACGAATTCCTCGGCCATGCGTTCCTCCGGAGTGCCCATCGGAGCGCTAGGTCCGGGCTCCGTGCGGTTTCCCGCCGACGCCGTCCAGGACGCCCCTCGCCTGCCGGTCCACAAGGCCGGTTAACAACTGCTGGGACGCCCCGAAGAGGATGGCCCAGGCCAGGATCTGGGGCGCCGAATCCAGTGCGCTCAGTCCGGGCACAAACCCGCCGCCCATGAGGACCAGGCCCAGCACCGCGGTAAGTGCCCCGGTGGGGAGCTTGAGGACCGTGAGGGCAATCGGGAGGCTGAACGGAACCGGGGTTGCCTCCATGCGGTGCAGGGACGTTGCCCCGGACACGGCAGCCGCCACCAGCCCAACGAACTGGATCAGGAAGATGTCCCCCGGCATCGCTGTCCTCAAGACCACCAGGTCCTTGTCGTCACCGGCGTCCGGGCGGTACAGCGACTCCGCAGCAGGGCAGACGATCTTGTCATCGGGGTTGAAGCACAGCGGGATGGACTGCGGCGCGCTCAGGCCCCAGATCCCCAATGCCACGGCCACCGAGAACAGCACCACGGTGGCCACTACCACCGCGTTCCGGAAGTTCCGGACCTTGATGTACTGCTGCCGTGAATGCGACCGGGCCGCCGTGAGGGCTATGCCAAGGCTCTCGCGCGTGTCGATGCTGACCGGCGACTCAAGGCTCTGTTTGGACAGCGCTTCGATCCGCCTTCTCCGTGGGTCTTCGGCTTCAAGGTACCGGCGGACGTCCGAGTGGATGCCGGGGAAATGCCCCTGGATGTAATCGTCCGGCGCGCGTAGCAGCAGCAGGGATTCTGCGGCATCCAGGTTGCTGACGGCGCATTCGATGGCTGATCCGCCGAAGTCGGTGAATCCGCGGTGGTTCCTGCCCCCGGCGGAGGTCTCGGCGATATCCAGGTGCCGGCTGATGCCCTCGTCGAGGACTGCAAGGAATTCGTCGTTGCTGCGGGACTGCATCCACACGGACAGGGCCCTGAGCCGGGTTGCGCGGGTCAGGACCTGCTCCGCCCAGATCCTGTTTTTGTGGCGTAACCGGTCTTGCTGGACCGTCCCGTTCTCGGTTGGATCACTCATCCCGGTCGCCTTCCGCCCGTGCGGCTGAATCTGTCATCCCCCCACGAGCACCCAGTATGGACAGGCGGCGTTACACCGGCGTTACGGAACCATCCTTTCCACCGCTCACTTGGCCGGCCGGACCACCATCGCTGAACCACCCCCGCGCCTGAGGGGCTCGGCCACTGCGGTCATGCTGTTATCCGGGCCAAACTCAATGGCTGTTGCGGCGCCGATCTCTGCCGCGGACGTGAAGGCGTCCCCTGCGGGTACCAGGTTGTGGCCGTACGGTGCCAGCTGGGATCCATAGAGCGTGATGAAGTCCGGCTCGGCCGTGACGTTCACCGTGTTGCGCTGGGCTGCACGGGGCGCGGCGAGCGCGTCGAAAATGCCCATGCCCAGATCCACCCGGTTAAGGATGGTTTGCAGAACCGTGGTGATGATGGTGGAACCGCCGGGCGAACCGAGCGCCAGGAACGGTTCTCCTTCGTGAAGGATGATCGTGGGCGACATTGACGAGCGCGGACGCTTCCCGGGTTCAATCCGGTTCGGGTCGTCCGGATTTGTGGAGGTATAGGAGAAGTCGGTCAGCTCGTTGTTGAGCAGGAATCCGCGGCCGGGCACCACAATGCCCGAGCCGCCGGTCTGCTCGATGGTGAGGGTGTATTCCACGACGTTGCCCCACTTGTCAGCCACGGTCAGGTTGGTGGTTGAGATGTTTTCGGTGTCCGTTTCATCAGCGGCCGCAGCGGGTGGAACCGGGCATACGCCGTCGTAGGATGTCACGTTCCCGGCCGGTACCGGTTTGATGGCCGCAGTGTCCGGATCGATCTGGCAGGACCGTTCCTTGCCGAATACCGGGTCCGTCAGTACCTCGGTGGGGACGTCGAAGAACGCGGGGTCACCCACGTAGGCGCCACGGTCCGCGAAGGCAAGCGCACTCGCCTCGAGGTAGTGGTGCAGGGCACCGGCGTCGGACATTCCGGCGAGGTCGAACGGCTCAAGGATGTTCAGTGCCTCGCCGACTGTTGTGCCGCCGCTGCTGGACGGCGCCATGCCGTAGACGTCGTAGCCGCGGTAGTTGACGTGCGTGGGCTCCTGGTCAATCGTCCGGTACGCAGCCAAATCCGCCGTCGTGAGGTATCCGGGCACAGCGGGAATGGAGACGGGCGTCGTCGCAGGTGGCACGGGTGCAGGAGCCACCCAGGTGGGATCCTTCGGCGGATCCTGCACCGTGGCGGCGATCTCCGCCGCGAGCGGGCCGCCGTAGAAGGCATCCGTCCCCTCCTTCGCGAGGAGCCGGTAGGTCTTCGCGAGGTCCTGGTTGTGGAAGACACTGCCGACGGCGGGGGCGTCGCCACCGGGAAGGAAAAGCTCACTGGTGGGCGTGAAAGCGGAGAAACGGACTTTGTTGTCAAGGGTCTGCTGGCGGAACGTTTCGTCCACCACAAACCCGCGGTTGGCCACCTTGATGGCAGGCTCGAGGGCCTCATCGAGGTCCAGCGTGCCCCATCGTTCCAAGGCGCGTTCCCATGTGGCCGGCGTGCCCGGTACACCAACCGAGACGCCGCTGGAGACGAGCTCCGCAAACGTGTAGAAGGTCCCTGTCGCCGGGTTCACGAACGCCGTTGGCGGCATGGTTGCCGGGGCGGTTTCACGGCCGTCGATAGTGCCCACCTTGCCGGTCTTCGCGTCGTAGAACACAAAATAGCCGCCCCCGCCAATCCCGGCACTATAAGGCTCTGTGACGCCCAACGTAGCCGCGGCGGCAACAGCGGCGTCCACGGCATTACCGCCGTCCCGCAGGACCTCAATGGCCGCAGCCGATGCCTCCGGGTCAACGGTGCTCACCGCCCCGCCGTACCCGGTGGCAACAGCCTCCTTCGTCGTCTCGCGAGGATCGGCGGAGGCCGGATTCATCACCGCCCCGCCCATAACGCTCAAAGCCAAAACCGCCGTAGAGGCAGCAAGTCGACGTCGTAAACCTGGCATAGTCGCTCCCTGATGAGGGTGGTGCGGGTTGAGGTGGGCGTCAGCCTACTCCGCGGCAGTTCGACATTCAACGGTGGTTCGAAAGCCCGCGCCCTGGTAATGCGCCAGCCCGCGGCCCTGCCGTTCAGGCGACAGGAACCGTGTTGCCGGGCACAGGGTCGTGCCTCAGGTACCTGCGCCGGAACCGTCCGGTGCCGGCAGTAAGGGCCCGCAATTCCACGGCGTACTTCAGGAGTTCCTGGTCGGGGACCTCAGCACTGATTTCGGTCAGATCCGAGCCGGAGGACGTTGTCCCGGTCAGGCGTCCGCGGCGGGCGGAAAGATCACTCATCACCGCCCCCACATGCTCATCCGAGACGCTGATGACAACTGAAGAAACAGGTTCCAGCAACTGGATACGCCCCGCTGCCGCGGCTTCCCGCAGCGCCAGGGCGCCGGCTGCCTGGAAGGCGGCGTCCGAAGAGTCCACGCTGTGAGCTTTTCCGCCCACCAGGGTTACGCGCAGGTCCACCACCGGGAAACCAGCGGAGACACCTTTCTGCATCTGCGACCGGACACCTTTCTCGACGGACGAGATGAACGTTCCCGGGATCACTCCACCCACAGTCCGGTCTACGAATTCGAAGCCACCACCCCGGCTGAGGGGTTCGACTTCAATGTCGCAAATCGCGTACTGCCCGTGGCCGCCGGACTGTTTTACGTGCCGGCCGTGGCCGGCAGCAGGAGCGGCGAAGGTTTCCCGGAGGGGCGTCACGACGCTGACGGTGTGCAGTTTCACGCCCTGGTCGCGCAGCCTGTCGAGCACCACCTCGGCATGGGCTTCTCCCATGCACCACAGGATCTGCTGGTGGGTTTCGGCGTTTCGTTCCACCCTCAGGGTAGGGTCCCCCGCTGCCACCTTTCCAAGGCTGCGGGCCAGTACGTCTTCGTCGCTGTGGGAGTCAGCCTCGATGGCCACGGGCATCAGGGGCTCGGGGATCTCCCAAGTGGCCAGGAGCAGGGGCTGCTCGCGGCCGGAAATCGTATCCCCGGTCTCGGCGCTGCCGAGCTTGGCCACAGCGCAGATGTCCCCGGCAATGCAGCTGGACACAGGACGCAGGTTGGCTCCCAACGGGGAATACAGGTGGGTGACGCGTTCGTCGGTGTCATGGTCCTGGTGGCCGCGGTCCGCCAGGCCGTGGCCAGCCACATGCACCGGGGTATCCGCCCGCAGCTCCCCGGAGAACACCCTGACCAGACACACGCGGCCCAGGAACGGATCAATGCTGGTCCTGACAACCTCCGCGGCCAGCGGCCCGGCAGGGTCACACGCCAAGGCACCCAACGGGGTTCCGGCCAGATCGGTCACGTCAGGCAGGGAGCGCTCCAGCGGTGATGGAAACGCCTGGGTCAGGACCTCCAGCAGTTCGGCCGCGCCCACCCCTGTCACGGCCGATGTGGAGAGAACCGGGAAGAAGGAACCGCGGGCGACGGCGGTTTCCAGGTCCTCGACCAGCACAGCGGTATCGATGTCCTCACCGCCCAAATAGCGGTCCATCAGCGTCTCGTCTTCGCTTTCGGCGATGATCCCTTCAATGAGTTCCGCCCGGGCAGATTCTGCTTCCTCCAGCTCCCGGGCACTGCCGGGGCGCCCGGTGGGGCGAACCTCCCCCGTCCCGTATTCAGAGACAGTCCCCGACAACAGGCCGAGGAGGCCGGTGACTTCACCGCCGGTCCGTACCGGGACATAGAGCGGCAGCACTGAATCCCCGAACGCCGCACGGCAGGCGGCCAGGACGCCGTCGTAATCGGCGCGGGGATGGTCCAGACGGGTGATGGCCACGGCGCGGGGCATCCCCAAGTGTTCGCACTCACCCCACAGGGCCGTGGTGGTCGCGTCGATGCCGTCAACGGCCGACACCACAAAAAGGACGGCGTCCGCAGCCCGCAGCCCTGCCCGGAGCTCCCCGATGAAGTCCGGATATCCGGGCGTGTCCAGGAGGTTCACTTTGGTGTCGCCAAGCAACAGCGGAACTACTGACAGCGTGACCGAGCGCTGCTGATGGACGGCAGAAGGATCCGAGTCGCTGACCGTTGTGCCGTCCGCGATACTGCCCTTGCGGGTAATCATGCCGTTCGCGGCAAGCAGCGCTTCAATGAGCATGGTCTTGCCCGCTCCGGAGTGGCCCACCAGCGCCACATTCCGGACCTGCGCAGGGTCCTGGGCGGGGATGCCGGCCGAGGCATCGGACCGGCGTGCCTCCGGTCCGCCGCGGCCGGCCGTCCTCGCTGCGTCCTTGGTACCTTTCACCGACATTGGAACCTCCTGGCGTCTTTGCCATGCCACCCGGGCTGAACGTGTTACTTGATTCGACACCCTGGCGGGCGGAACGGCAAGGGCACCGCCGGGCGATTCATGGACCGGTGGATAATTGCAACCAAGCCGAACAGTCAGCGCTGGCGTGAGGGGGTCCGGATGCAGCCATTTCCGCGCATCACGGTGGAGGTACCTGTGCTGGGTGTGGGATCGGGGCCGGCAGACTATGAGGGCCTTGCCCAGCGCGTCGATAGCCTGCGCCGGGTGGGGGGACTGCACATGACGCTGCTGCACATCGGCATCCTGGAGGACTTCTCCCGAGATGTCACCGAGTGGACCAAAGGCATCACCAGCGCCGACGCTGCAGCCCGGGAAACGGTACGTTGGCTGCGGTCCCTGCCGGTGCTCGGCGCCTTCTCCGGAACGTCAGACCGGCTCATTGTGCTGGGCGGAGGTCGCATCGCCGGACTGGAAGTGGATGTGCCGCAACAGGTGCATGATTTCCAGGTGTCGCTGGTGGAGGGACTGCGGGTGCTGCTCGACGGCCTGCTCGTGGACAACGTGGACGACTTTATCCTCAGTTCGCCCGCACTGGGGTTCAGATACCCGCACTGGGTGCCGCACGTGGCGGTGGGCCGGCCGAAGTCACGGTCCCGCGGACCGGTGGGGATTCCGCCCATGACCGTGGCGTTCGGTGAATCGCGGGTCAGGAACGGGAGGTTCCTGCCGGCAGTTGACTGAGGTCAGCGGATCCGGCGTCGTTCGCTCCTGGCGGGGCGATTCTTGCGCAGCACTGCCCGGGAGTGTCGTTGCCCAGCACCCTGTCCTCGGAATCACCGCATCCGGACGCCGCACCGCGGAGGAATGCGCCGTTCATCGCGCAAACCGTGTCCGGATGCCTGTCCGCCAGCCGATGGAAAGGGCAATTCAGCAGCGTCAGGCCGCCGGCGCCATCCGGTTCAGGCTGGTAGCCCTCGGCCGTGAGGAAGCCTTCCAGTGTCCCGTTTCCCGCAGCCGCGGTGCGGCCGGCTTCACGTGAAGTGACAAGGAGCGCTTCCCGGATGGGCGTCCCGCCGGACGACGAATGCTCAATGGCTGCAGCGAGCAGCTCGCCGGCGAGATCGTAGTTCCGGTCCGGAACGAAGGCCCCGATCTCAGGCTCGGCGGTCCTGTACATCTTGGCTGGCCGTCCCGAACCCGGGCCGGTCTTTCCCGCCGGTTTGTGGAACTCCACGGCCAACAGGCCGTCCTTCACCAGCCGGTCCAGGTGGAAGGACGCGGTGCTTCGCGGTAAGTCCACGGCCGCTGCCGCTTCGTCGCGGCCAACGGCACCGTCCGACGCTGAGACAAACTCGAACAGCTGGCGGCGCTTTTCATCCCCCAACGATGCGACGGCGGCCAGCCGGCCGGCCCACGGAAGTCTGCGCATGAGGGAGCCTCCTTCTAAAAACAACAACTGTTGATTAATCATAGCTTCACTTCTAAAATAGCATTACCTACTTTTAGAAGGAGTCATCATGAAATCCACTGCTGCGGAGCGGACGAACGGCCGGAGCCTGGTGGCTGAACCGGGGCATCAGGCGTTCCTCCTGCTTCGCACCGTCTTTACCGTTGCCCCCATCCTTTTCGGGCTGGACAAGTTCACCAACCTTCTTGCCGACTGGACCATCTATCTGGCCCCCGTGGCGAGCAGCGTGGTGCCCCTCCCGGCGCAGACCATCATGTATGCCGTTGGAGTGGTGGAGATCATCGCCGGCCTCGTGGTGGCGGTTCGACCGCACTTCGGGTCCCTGCTCGTGGCAGCCTGGTTGCTGGGAATCATCGTCAACCTCCTGCTGCTGGGCAGTTTCTTTGATATTGCCTTGCGCGACTTCGGCCTCCTGGTTGGTGCCCTGGCACTTAATCGGCTCGCCACGGCGGAGTCGCATTAGGCGTCTCAAGGGCCCTTTCCGGACCCTTGCCGGGCTGCGGGCGCGGAGAAATAATGGCCGCATGGTCCACTTCAGCGCTCTCGTTCGGCTGCAGGGACGCAACCCCTGCCTCGATGTACCCGATCCGGCCGAGCGCGGTTTGTTGCCCTTTGCGGAGAATGGCCGGATCAGGATTGCCGGTCAGCTCAACGGCACCGGCTTCAACGCCACCCTGATGCCCGTCAAGGGCAGGGGGCACGTGCTGTATCTTCCCGGTGGTCTTCGGGCGGCAACTGGCGTGAAGGCCGGCGACGTGGTGTCCGTCGATCTCCAGCCGCAAACTGCCCAGCAGGTCCTCCCGCCCGGCGAACTGGCCTCCGCGCTCCACGATCAACAAGGCGTCGCGGACCGTTGGAGCCAGCTGCCGGTGGCGTATCGGCGGGAGCTGGCCCGCTTCATCGAAGACGGCCGATCCCAGGGATCACGGAAGCGAAGGGTTGACCAGGTCGTGGCGCAGCTCGTCGGCGGGGCGGTTCTCCCGCCGGGCCGCCAAAGCGACCTGCCTTTGTGGACATGCCCGGACTGCGGTCAGTCATTTGTCACTCGGAACATGAACCATTCCTGCGCCGTGCACTCACTGGACGAACCATACCGCGGGAAGCCGCCCGAAATCCGGCAACTGTTCGATCTGGTCCGCCAAACTGTGGAAGCGATGGGACCTGTGACGCTTGTCCCCTACCGGGACCGCATGGCCTTTATGGTCCGAGTGCGCTTTGCCGGAGCCAAGCCGGCGAAGAGATGGCTCGATGTGGACTTCTGGCTCACCCGCAGGATCGAGTCTCCCCGGTTCCGGAAAGTTGAAACGCTAACGCCGTACACGCACATCTACACAGTCCGCGTCACCAATCGCGCCGCTGTCGACGACGAGCTCGCCGGCTGGCTCCGCGAAGCCTATGAGGTGGGCTGCCAGCATCACCTGCGGGAACCCTAGTCACTTTGCCCATGCCCGTTCAGGCCTGAATGAGAGCCGGGCGGTGGAGGACAAGCTTGGTGGCGTGCTCGGCGTACGCGCTGGGAGCGTCGTCGAAGTCCGCGAGGTGGCTCGTGACCTTCTCCGCGGGGAAGTTGTTGGTATGGACCCAGTCCAGGAGTTCGGGCAGGACCGCGCGGGGATGGGAAACACCCAGATGCAAGGTGATGTCGTTGGCGTACATGTGCATCAGAGGGATTCCGGTATTGGTGCCCGGATAGTAGCCAATGGCCGTACAGATCCCTCCTGGGGCCGTGGCACGGATGGCCTTGCGCACCCCGGAAGCAGTGCTGGAAGCCTCGACCACAATGTCGTACCCGGCCCTTGGACTGGCAGACTTCCCGGTGCGCTGGTGGGCATCGGCTCCGAGGGAATGGGCAACATCAAGGCGACGGTGACTGGTGTCCACATAATCGACCTTCGAGGCGCCGTGTGCGACGGCGAGGCCGGCGGCGTAGAGGCCGATGGACTTGCCCCCGCCACCAAGGACCAAGACTTTCGCGCCGGGCCTGGCCCGGAGCTGCGGCACCACGGTCCGCCATCCATCCGCGAGGTTGTCGCTGGCGGCCGCGACGCGCAGTGGGTCCAGCCCGTCAGGCAGCGGGACGAGCATGTGCTCGGCAAACGGCACCCGGATCAGGTCTGCCACCATCCCGCCGTAGGGCCCGCAGGCCGGGCCGAACCCGTAAGCGGCGATGGCGCGTCCGTCCCGGGCAACGGTGCATTTGGAGGTCAGGCCCCGCTTGCACATTGCGCACCGTCCGCAAGAAACGGACCATGGCACAACCACTTTGTCGCCCACATTGAGATTCCTGACGTACGGGCCGGTCTCGACCACCTCCGCGATCGCTTCGTGCCCAATCGCGAACGGTCCTTGGAAGGGCACCGGCCCACAGATGTTTCCGACGACGGGGTCGATCACCCCTGCCTTCAAACCGGCCTGCAACCCCCGCGAGACACGGTGGTGGATCGGCAGAGTGTCACCGTCGCAACGGCCCACAACAATCGGGCGCACGATCGCATCATCACCTGTGATCAGCCTCGGGTCGATGCGTTCAATCCACTCCAGCTTGCCGGTGCTGATGAAATTCAGTTCACGCATGGGTGGATCCGTTCTGTGGGGAGCCCTCTGCTGATGATCTTCTCCCCTGCCGCTCATTCTGCCGGGGACGCCCACCACGATACGGGCAGCAGCGGCTTCCGAGAAGACCGGTTGGAAGCGCTAACTCATTCCGTGTCCTTCGTGGCCGCAGGGATGGTCCGGCACGGATCATGGGGATGACACCGCCGACGGAAAAAGTTCGCTCTCGAGTCCGGTTTTCACGGCAGCCTCGGCCGGAGGCCTTCAACTTGCTGCCCTGCACCCGGGGACGAAAACCGCCCAAAGGCAATTCTGAGAGGGTCCTGAGGTTATCCACATAGGGAATTTGCTGTGGTGTTTTTGTTGGCGGGTCGCTGGATGATGGGGGTATGGGGATCCCGGGTGTTGAGGAGGCGGTTGAGGCCTTCGAGGCTGCTGCTGCGGAGTTTGCTGCCTGTATGCGCCGGGGGCTGGGTGGCCGCGGTTCTCAGGCGGGTTTCCAGATGGGTTCCGGGATGGGTTCCGGGGGTGGTGATCCTTTGCGGGGGCAGGCGGATGCGTGCTTGGACGGGCTGGGCGGTTCGGTCCGGGTGGAGGCGATGGTGGCGGCGTTCAGGGTGCGCCTGGCCGCCGCGTATGCG
>NZ_JBBCBS010000015.1:0-71577 GCF_037203945.1 Pseudarthrobacter sp. CCNWLW207
GTGAACGGGATCCCGATAGTCAGGTTCGGGTAGAGCGCGGAGATGTTGAACCAGAAGATCAACTGCACCAGCACCGGGGTGCCCCGGAAAAGGGTGATGTAGAGCCCTGCAGCGATGGAAATCGGCTTCACGTGAGAGGAGCGCATGATCGCCAGGCCCAGCCCCAGGAGCGTTCCCAGGGTCATGCTGGCCACCGTGAGGAAGATCGTGAGCATCAGCCCACGGAGGATCGATTCATGCGTGAAGTACTGGGCAACCACGCCCCACTTGAAGTTTGGGTTAGTGAGGACGGAGGTGAGGATCCCGATGCCGAGGAGAATGCTGAGGATCCATCCCGCGTACTCGGAGCGGGTCCGAAGCCGAATCCGCGGCTTCAAGGCTGCATCAATGCTACTCATCGTTGCTTTGCTTCCTTTAGTAGCTGTGACCATGGTGGCCTCCCGCTAGTTCAGCTTGGCGTCGGTGATGGCTCCGGATTCCAGGCCCCAAGTCTCCAGGGACTTCTTGTATTCCGGGGTCTCAAGGACGGACTGGATCGCTGCCTGCATGGCCGGGGTCAGCGGGGAGTCCTTCTTCAGGCCGACGGCGGTCACATCGCTGTTGCCGACGTTGACCCGGCCGATGAGGGTGAAGGAGTCCGGCTGCTGCTTCTGGGCCCATCCGAGCGACGTGGTGTCGTAGAGTACGCCGTCGATCCGCTTGGAGTGCAGCTGGGTCAGTGCCTCCTGGACGTTGGGCAGGGTCACGGCGTTGATCGCCGGCTGGCCCTTGGAGGTGCAGGTCTGCTCGCTCAGGGCCGGAAGGCGCTTGAGCTGGCCGGTGGAGCCCTGGGTGACGGCGATGTTCTTCCCGCACAGGGTTTCAACGGTGAGGTTCAGAGGGTTCCCGGCGGCTGCTGCCACGGAGTTTCCAGCCTGGAAGTAGTCGATCATGTCCAGGACCTTGAGCCGCTCTTCGGTCTTGGACATGGTCGTGGCCGTGAAGTCGAACCGGCCGCCGTCCAGGCCCGGGACGATCGTGTCGAACTTCGTGTCCACGAACTTCAGCTTCAGGTCAAGCTTTTTGGCAATGAGCCGTGCCACGTCCGGGTTCAGGCCGATCGGGGTGGTGTTGTCCTCCGCGAGGAACGTCGTCGGCGGGTAGTGCAGGTCCATCGCGACCGTCAGTTCGCCCTTGTCCTTATAGGACTGCGGCAAAAGTGCCACAGCAGCAGCATCCGGCTGGACGCCCTCCGAAATATCGGTGGTGTTGTTGGTCTTTGAGTCAGATCCCGGAGCGCTGGTGGCCGCGCCACCACAGGCACTCAGGGCGAATACAACAGCGAGCCCTGCGGCTGCCGTCTGGATTTTGTTGATGGTCTTCATGGTGCTTCCCTTCGAATGGTTTCAGCTGAAGTCGCTCTGCTGAGATGGGGGGCAGGCTTTGGTGTTGCTCCGAGCGGGTTGTGATCAGGATCTCGTTCCGCATCTACAGCAATGCAACCGGTCAGATCGCAGATTGTCAACAATTGACGATAAATAAATCGAGTATTTTTTACTGGCCCCTTGTTGCGAAGGAATCGCACTAAGAAACTGTTGACAATCTACAATCATCGGATCTACAGTCGAGAAAGAGCGGGAATAGAGCCTTTTGGCGAACCCAGGAACCCGCTGGCGCAGACCACAGGAAGGCGGCAGGCCACACATCCGGGCCTCCCGTTCAAGACGCAACAGAACGGACGAATCATGGCAGCTACGAACAACCGGCCGAAGTACATCTCCTTTGATGTCTACGGCACGCTCATCAACTTCGACATCGATCCCACCACCCGCCGCCTGCTTGATGGCCGCATCTCAGAAGAGCAGTGGCCAACCTTCAAGAAGCAGTTCCGTGGATACCGGTTCGACGAGGTCCTTGGCGATTACAAGCCTTACGAGGCGATCCTTCAGGATTCCTTTGACCGCGTGTGCAAGCGCTGGGGCATTGGCCCGACCCCTGGTGCCGGCGCAGAATTCGCAGAAGCTGTACGCGGCTGGGTTGCGCACGAAGACGTGCCGGCTCCGCTAAAGCTCATGGGCGATAACTACCAGCTGGTGGCGCTGTCCAACGCGGACACCAGCTTCCTGGACATCAGCATCCCCAAGCTCGGGGCCGACTTCCACGCCGTGTTCACCGCCGAGCAGGCCCAGGCCTACAAGCCGCGCTACCAGGCCTTCGAATACATGCTGGACACCCTCAATGCCAAGCCGGAGGACTTCCTGCACGTCTCCTCACACACGCGGTATGACATGCACCCGATGCACGACATGGGCTTCCGGAACCTCTGGATGCTCGACCGTGGCTATGACCCCATTGGCGAGGGCTACGACCTCACCACCGCTAAGTCCCTGGACGAGATCAACAAGCACCTCGGTCTCTAAACCGATTTCGAGGCGAAAGGTCAAACCGTGAAACTCATTCCTTACTGGCTGGACACAGCCCAAGCATCCGGAGACTACCGGCAGACTCCGGTACCGGAAAATGTCGATGTGGCAATCATCGGCGCCGGATTTACGGGGCTGTCCGCGGCCCTGGAATTTGCCAAGCAAGGTGCCACCGTTGCCGTTTTCGAAACCCACACCGTGGGGTGGGGCGCATCCGGCCGCAACGGGGGAATGGCGACAACCGGGTTGGCTATCAGCTTCAGCACCGCGGTCAAGCGCTACGGCGCCACCCGTGCCGTGGAGATGTTCCAGGAATACAACGATGCCATCGACACCATCGAGAAGCTGGTGCATGACAATGGCATCGACTGTGATTACAACCGGTTTGGAAAGCTCTCGCTGGCCTTCCACAAGTCCCACTATGAGGGCTTCCTGAAGTCGCAGGAGAAGCTGGCCAACCTGGCGGACCATCACGTCACCGTGATCCCGAAGTCCGAGATCCACAGCGAAATCGGCACGGACTTCTACCAGGGCGCGATGGTTGACCCGCTGGGAGCGGGTCTGCACGTGGGCAAGTTCGTGCATGGCCTGGCTGGGGTCGCCGTTGCCGCCGGAGCGGATATCTGCGAGAACGCGGCAGTAACCGAGCTGAAAAAGGTCTCGGGCACCGTGCATGACGTGCACACCACCCGGGGCATCACCAGGGCCAAGCAGGTCCTGGTGGCCACCAGCGGTTACACCGGCAACATCACGCCATGGATGCAGCGCCGGGTCATTCCGGTGGGCAGCTTCATCATTGTCACTGACCCGCTGCCCGAAGACGTGGTCAACCGGATCCTGCCCAACCGCCGTCAGGCCTCGGACAGCAAGATGCTGACCTACTACTTCCGGATTACCCCGGACAACAGGCTTCTCTTCGGCGGCCGGGCCCGTTTTGCGCTGTCCAGCCCCGACTCGGACGTCAAGAGCGCCGAAATCCTGCGCAAGGCCATGCTCGAACTCTTCCCCTACCTCTCCAACGCCAAGGTGGACTACATCTGGGGTGGCCTGGTGGACCTTTCCATGGACCAGATGGTCCACGCCGGCGTCCACGACGGACTCTACTACTCCCTCTGCTACAGCGGACACGGTGTGCAGATGGCCGCCCACATGGGCAAGAGGATGGCCCACTACATGGCCGGGGACAAGTCCGCCAACGTTTGGGAAGACCTGAAGAATCCGCCCGTGCCGGGCCACTTCGGTCCACCTTGGTTCCTGCCCTTCATCGGTGCAGCGGCAAAAATCATCGACCGGGTCAAATAGGCAGGGTAAGGGTTCCTATGCTTTCATCAACGACCGCGCCTCAAGCGCGCCCAAAAACAGCTGAGGAAACAGGGTACGGCCGCGTCAACGTGGCCAACCTTCCTGGCGGTGCCTTTTTCGAAGGCCAGTGGCAAACCACTGATATGACCATGGAAACACGGGATCCCGAAGATGGCATCCTGCTTGGCCGGGTCTGCATTTCAACACCGCAGGACGTGCGGCGCGCGATCGCGCACATCTACCGCCACCTCCAGACTGACGAATGGCCGCTCCGTTCACGCCGCGTGGCGCTGGAGAATGCGGTGCAGCTTCTGGGCGAGCAGTCCGAGCGGTTCTCGAAGATCATTGCGGCGGAAAGCAGCAAGACGATCGTCGAGGCGGAGCGTGAGGTGCGGCGTTGCATGGAAACCCTCCGGCTTTCCGCCGCCGCTTCGACCGAGCTCACCGGGGAAACGCTGGGCTTTGATGACAGCTTGGCCGGGGGAAACAAGATCGGCTGGTACAGCCGTAAGCCGGTGGGGATCGTCGCAGCGATCACCCCCTTCAATGATCCGCTGAACCTGGTGGCACACAAACTGGGCCCGGCCCTCATTGGAGGCAACGGCGTCGTGCTTAAGCCATCGGGCCGCACCCCGCTGTCCGGGCTGGCACTGGTCGAGCTGCTGCTTGAAGCGGGTGTTCCGTCGGGCCGTATTGCGGCGATCGTTTCCGGCCCGGGCGTTTCTGAAGCGCTGGTGACGGATCCACAGGTGGATCTGATCTCCTTCACCGGTGGTCCCCGGACTGCGGACCGCATTGCCGCCGCCGCAGGCGCCAAGAAGATCATCTCGGAACTCGGCGGCAACAATGCCACGATTGTCTGCCCGGATGCTGACGCCGCCCACGCAGCCAAGGCGATTGTGGCCGGAGCGTTCGGCGTTGCAGGCCAGAACTGCTTGTCCGTGCAGCGCGTCTACGTACATATCTCGCTGTTCGAGCAGGTCCTCGAACTTGTCATCGACGGTACCAAGGCGCTCAGGACCGGGTCGAAGCTCGACCGGAACACCGACGTCGGTCCTCTTATTTCAGAGGATGAGGCCCGTCGGGTCGAGGAATGGGTGGAGGAGGCAAGGGCCGCCGGGGCCACCGTACAAACCGGAGGCAAACGAAGGAGCGCCTACTACGAACCCACGGTCCTGACCGATGTACCTTCGAAATGCCGGGTGATCCGGGAGGAAGTGTTCGGGCCAGTGGTCAGCATCATGCCGTTCATTGAAGCCCAGGACGCCATTTATGCAGCGAACAATTCCGAATTCGGTCTCCAGGCGGGCGTCTTCACCCAATCCATCGACCTTGCGATGGCCATCGCCGACCGGTTGCACGTCGGCGCCGTGGTCATCAATGAGACCAGCGACGTCCGTATTGATTCAATGCCGTTCGGCGGATTCAAGAAGTCAGGCGTAGGGCGCGAAGGCGTCAAGTACGCCGTCCTGGAGATGACTGAACCCAAGAGCACCATCATCAACCTCGGAGAGCCGGCCCGCCGGCAACAACCGGGCTGGCTGACAGAACGGACGCCATGAGCAGGCACAGCATCGCAGTAATTGCCGGTGATGGCATCGGGAATGAAGTTGTTCCCGCCGCCATCGAATGCCTCGAGCGGATCGCAGCGGTCCATTCCCTGAACCTGGAGTTTACGTACTTCGAGTGGGGATCTGACTACTACGGCCGCCACGGACGGATGATGCCCGTTGACGGACTCGAACAACTCGCCAAACATGACGCCATCTTCCTCGGCGCTGTCGGTTCACCGGACGTCTCCGATGCTGAGTCCCTCTGGGGGTTGCTCATCCCCATCCGCCGTGAATTCCAGCAGTACATCAACCTGCGTCCGGTCAAAACGCTCGACGGCGTCGCATCACCTCTTGCGGCCAAGCATCCGATCGACCTGCTCATCGTCCGGGAAAACAACGAAGGCGAGTATTCGGAGGTCGGCGGCCGGATGTACCGCGGGTTGCCGCACGAGAGCGCGGTGCAGGAGAGTGTGTTTACCCGGCTGGGAGTTTCGCGGGCAGCACATTTCGCATCGGTTTTGGCGGCATCCCGCCGTGGGCACCTGACGTCCGCCACCAAGAGCAACGGCATTGTCCACACCATGCCCTTCTGGGATGAGATCGTCGAGGAGACGGTGCGTGAATATCCCGGCGTGACCCTGACCAGCGAACTGGTGGATGCCCTGGCCGCGCACCTGGTCCTGAAGCCCTGGACCTTCGACGTCATTGTGGCGTCCAACCTCTTCGGCGACATCCTCTCGGACCTGGGCAGCTCGGTGACGGGCTCCATCGGCCTGGCTCCCAGCGCTAACCTGAACCCTGAGGGCAACTTCCCGTCCCTCTTCGAACCGGTCCACGGTTCCGCCCCGGACATCGCCGGCAAGGGCCTGGCAAACCCGGTAGGCCAGATCTGGTCCGGTGCAATGATGCTGGAGCACCTCGGCCACCCAGAAGCGGCAGCCCACCTCCAAGCCGCATTTGAGGCGGCGCTCCGGGACGGCTTCGGCACCCGGGACGTCGGCGGAACGTCGTCGACGTCGGAATTCACAGCCGCCGTCGTCACCTCCATCGATGCTCTGTCCGCCCACTACACGCTCAGCTCCGGCCGAGTGGCGGCGTCATGACAGGTGCTGCAGGAGGCGGGCGGCCTGTGGTCGCAGCGCTTTACCGGGAGGCGCTGCCGCCCCGGCTTTCCGAGATCGAGGAGCTGGCCGAAGTCAGGCTGACTAAGGCAGACGGCCTGGCGACGGCGATGGACGGCGCAGACGTTCTGTACCAGTGGCACTCCTTCTCGCCGGCATTGCGGGAGAACTGGGGTGCGGCCGCGTCGTTGAAGTGGATCCATGTGTCGGCGGCCGGTGTGAGCCAGTTGCTTTTTGACGAGCTGATCAGCAGTGACGTGACCTACACCAACTCACGCGGCGTCCTCAGCACGGCCATCGCTGAGTTTGCCCTCGGTTTCGTGCTGGACATGGCCAAGGACACGCAGCGTTCATATAGGCTGCAGCAGCAACAACGCTGGCAGCATCGCGTTACCCGCAAGATCCAGGGCCAACGCGCTCTGGTGGTGGGCACCGGATCCATCGGACGTGAAATCGGCAGACTCTTCCGCGCCGTCGGAATGAAAACGGACGGTGCCGGCCGGACAGCCCGTCCCGGGGATGCCGATTTTGGCCGGATCCATGCCTCCGGCGAATTGGCTGGGATCGTTCATGACTACGATTACGTCGTCCTCGCGGCCCCGTTGACGGCTGAAACCAAGGGACTGGTTGGCGTCGAAGTCCTTACGGCGATGAAGTCATCTGCCCGGCTGATCAACGTAGGACGCGGTGAACTGGTCGATACAGCCGCGCTCACTGAGGCGCTGACCTCGGGTTCCATTGCAGGTGCGGCCCTGGACGTGGTCCACCCGGAACCCCTGCCCGAAGGACACGCTCTCTGGGACATGGACAACGTCATCATTACCCCTCACATGAGCGGTGACACCGAAGACTACCTCGAGGACCTCGGCAAGCTTTTTGTGGAAAACCTGAAACTGTACTGCAACGGCAAACCGCTGCAAAACGTCGTTGATAAGTCCCTAGGATTCGTTTCGACTCCTGAGCCCTCGCTCACCCGATAAGGAATACCGCTATGACCACGTCAACGACGACGACACTCACCCAGATCAGCCACTTCATCAACGGTGCCGAGACTGTCGGCGAGGGCGGTCGCACGCAGCCGGTTTATAACCCGGCCACGGGTGCGGTGTCCGGGGAGTTGCGGCTGGCGACGGTCTGGTGGTTCCGCCCTAGCCGGGCGGACCTGGACGCCCGAACCCACCCACGCCTCCGGCGCCTCCTACAACTTCCCCTCCAACTAGTCCCCACCGTGGGCCCACGCAAGCCTCCGCGAGATTGAGGAAAGCATTGACCACAATTGCCAAGGCCTATGTGGCAACGTCAGCCACCGAGCCTCTTCAGCCAGGCATCATTGAACGGCGTGATCCCGGCGAGTCCGAAGTGCGGATCGCGATCAAATTCGTAGGGATCTGCCACTCCGATATCCACACGGCGAGGGGCGACTGGGCAGGGGTCAAGTATCCGGTGGTCGTTGGCCATGAGATTTCCGGTGTCGTCGAAGCAGTGGGAGCCAGGGTGAAGCGCTATGCGGTGGGCGACCGCGTAGGCGTGGGCTGTTTCGTGGACTCATGCCGCAAATGCGTCAACTGCCAGGCAGGGGAGGAACAGCATTGCCTCGCGGGATCGATCAGTACCTACAACTCGATCGGCCGGGACGGGCTGCCGACTGCAGGCGGCTACAGCACCAGCATCGTGGTGGATGAGAGCTACGTCCTGGGGATTCCTGTCGGCATTTCGCTTCAGGCGGCTGCGCCGCTGCTGTGCGCGGGCATCACCATGTACTCGCCGCTGCGCAGTTGGGGCGCCGGGCCGGGAAAGCGCGTGGCCATCATCGGCATGGGCGGGCTCGGGCACATGGGCGTCAAGATTGCTGCCGCCCTGGGCGCTGAGGTTACGGTGCTCAGCCAGTCACTGAAGAAGATGGAAGACGCGCTCAGCCTGGGAGCGGAGGGTTACTATGCCACGTCCGACCCCGCTACCTTCGAGGTCTTGAGGGGGCGGTTCGATCTGATCATCAATACGGTTTCGGCCGATATCGACGTCGATGAGTACCTTTCGCTGCTTGCCGTAGGCGGAACGATGGTCATGGTGGGGTTGCCCGCCAAGCCCCTCGGCTTACGTACCTGGTCCCTGGCCGGATTTCGACGCAACCTTGCCGGATCCAAAATGGGCGGCATCCGGCAGACCCAGGAAATGCTCGACTTCTGCGCCGCGCATGGACTGGGAGCGGAGGTCGAGGTCATCCGGGCGAGCGGGATCAACGACGCCTTTGACCGGGTCCTTGCCAGTGATGTCCGATACCGGTTTGTCATCGACGCCGGAACGTTCTGAAGGAAGGAAAACCATGAAAAATCGAACCTTGCTTGAATTGCGTGCCAACGGCAGCCGGGAGGCTTCCGTGACCGGTCATCACTGCCCGCAGACAGGCTGGTGGTCGGCGGACGAAGACTCCGGGCACAGATTCATTGCACGCGGAGACGTGATGCCCGCGCTGAATGGCCTGCCCACACGCTGGAGACTGTCCGACGAGGCAAACACCTCCGCATGACCTGGGACGCCTGACCTTTATGGGCCTCCCCATGCAGTGGTCTTCGCTACCCAGCCGGTGGCGTTCGCGGTCCGCGAGCCACTCGCGGGCTTCAGCGCCAAACGCCGAAAGCCCCCGCAGGATCTGCGAGAGCTTTCGGTGAAAGGTGCAGGACCTGCGCGAGCGTTCCTGGCGGCGGAAGGGCTAGACGCCCAGGGCTTCCTTCAGCGCAGCCACGTGGCCGTCGGCCTTCACCTGGTACTGCGCCAGGGTGACCTTGCCCTCGGGGTCCAGGACCACGGTGGAACGGACGATGCCTTCAGTGATCTCGCCGTTGACCAGCTTCTCGCCCCAGGCGCCGTAAGCCAAGGCAACAGCGTGGTCCTCGTCCGAGAGCAGCGGGAAGGTCAGGGCGAAATCGCCGGTGAAGCCGGCCAGGGCTTCTGGGGTGTCGGGGGAGATCCCGATGACCTCGTAGCCTTTGCCCTGAAGGGAGGCGAGGCTGTCTCGGAAGTCGCAGGCCTCGGTGGTGCAGCCGGGGGTGGCTGCTTTGGGGTAGAAGTAGACGATGACGTTCTTGCCACGGTAATCGGCGAGGGCAGTCTGGCGGCCCTTGGCGTCCTGGAGGGTGAAGTCAGGGGCCTGCGTACCGGGCTGAAGCTTGGTGGTCAGGGTGTGGCTCATGGCATTCCTTTGGCAGACTCTGTCAATTACAGGCAAACAACAAGTGAAGCGGTTTTCCCGCACAAGGAACAACTCCGGCGTCACATGCTGTATTCCGCTGGCCAGACCGGTGACCGCCGTGTAGCGCCTAGACCGGCCGGGCCGACGCCGTCGTTCGCCCACCAAAAGCCTGCCCGGCGTGACACGCGGGAGATGCCAGCGTTGGGCGCTTTCCTTGCAGGAAGTGAGAGAGCGTTGGGCTACAGCCCCAGCTCCTTGCGGAGCGCGGCGACGTGACCCTGCGCGTCCACCTGGTAGCGGGCCAGCACCACAGCGCCCGCAGCATCAATAACCACGGTAGAGCGCAGCACACCCTCCGTAATTTCACCGTTGAGGACCTTCTCGCCCCAGGCGCCGTAGGCCAGTGCGACGGCGTGGTCCTGGTCCGAGATCAACGGGAAGTTCAGCGCGAAGTCCCCGGTGAATTCGGCCAGCGCTGCAGGGTTGTCCGGCGAAATGCCGATGACCTCGTAGCCGGAGCCCTGCAGTGAGGCCAGGTTGTCGCGGAAGTCGCATGCCTCGGTAGTGCAACCTGGGGTCGCAGCCTTCGGGTAGAAGTAGACGATCACGTTCTTCCCACGGTAGTCCGCAAGGGACACGGCCTGTCTGGCGGCATCTGGCAAGGTGAAGTCCGGGGCCGGGGCACCGGGCTGTAGCCGGCCGGTGAGGGCCGTGCCGGGGTGTGCTGGATGCGTGGCGGCCGCGGCGGCCTGGTCGATCATGGTCATGGTGCTCCTTGGATTGGTCTCAGATGGAGTATTCGGCCGGGCCGCGGACGGTGGCGCAAGCGCCGGGGACGAACTGGTACCCGCCGCCCCGGACCGTGGCCACTGCATGCCGGGCGTTGCCCAGCTTCCGGCGCACGCGCCCCACATACACATCGATGGAGCGGGCCGACGCCCCGGGACTTTCAAACGATTCGAGGAAGTGCTGCAACTCCTCACGTCCGATGGCGCGGGAACAGTTCTCCACAAGGTAGCGGAGGACCTTGAATTCCACGCCCGTGAGGTTCACCGGACGGCCGTCCAGCAGTACCTGGTCCGTGGCGAGGTCAACAGCCACTCGGCTGACCGGTCCCACCGCAGGTGGAAGGCCAACCGCAGGAAGGCCAGCAGGGGCAGGTAAGGAGGCGCCGTCGTCGTCCGTGTGCGGGGAGTCCTCCGAGATGGACGACGACGGCGCGGGAGTGCCGCCGTCGGGTCCGGCCGGTGCCCCCTCCCCAGGGAGCGTTCCGGCCGGAGATGTCCCGACGGCGGACGTGGCAGCCCCGGCGGCAGGCCAGTGGACTTCCGCCTCCGGAGCAAACTTCAGGGCACGTTCCAGCAGCAGCCGGGCGGCACGGGCAAGGACGTCGGGGTCGATCGTTGTCCCCGGCTCCGGGCTGACCCAGACGGCCAGGCCTCTCGCGGCCAGCGCGGACTGGCCGCGCCCCGAGGGCGGATCGGTCTGGAGGGCCGGCCGCCCACATATGCCCCGGGGGGAATGTACCTGGACAGCCATGGATGCGGGCCTCAGACCCCGCCGCGGCGGATCAGCTTGCCCGTGGGCGTCTGGCCGTCCACAACGGTCCCGCGGAGGAAGGTCCTGCGGACCACGCCGGAGAGCGCCTTGCCGTCGTACGGAGTGATGGGGTTCTTGTGCTTGAGCTTGGAGACGTCCACCACGAAGGCCTCGTCCGGGGCGAAGACGGCGAAGTCGGCGTCATACCCGAGAGCGAGCTGGCCCTTGTTGGAGAGGCGGGCCAGGGCGGCCGGCTTCTCGGCCATCCAGGACACCACCTGCTCCAGCGGGATGCCGCGATGCCGGGCTTCTGTCCAGATCAGGGACAGCCCCAGCTGCAGCGACGAAACGCCGCCCCAGGCCACGGCGAAGTCCCCGTTTTCGAGGTCCTTCAGGTCAAGGGTGGAGGGGGAATGGTCCGAGACGATGCAGTCGATAGTGCCGTCCTGCAGGCCCTTCCAGAGCAGCTCGCGGTTGGACGCCTCGCGGATGGGCGGGCAGCACTTGTACGCGGTGGCTCCGTTGGGGATCTCCTCGGCCATCAGCGTCAGGTAGTGCGGGCAGGTCTCCACGGTGAGGTGGACGCCGTCGCGTTTTGCCGAAGCGATCATGGGCAGCGCGTCCGATGACGAGAGGTGCAGGATATGCGCGCGGGCACCGGTCCAGCGGGCCCGCTCGATGACCTCGGCGATGGCCTTATTCTCGGCGCCGCGCGGGCGGGAGGCCAGGAAGGTGGAGTACTGGTCGCCGCCGGGGTGGGGCGCGTGGTCGATCGCGTGGGAGTCTTCGGCGTGCACGATCATCAGCGAGTCGAAGGACTTGAGCTCGGCCATGTCCTCCTCCATCTCGTCCGCATCCAGGTGCGGGAATTCGTCCACGCCGGAGTGAAGCAGGAAGCACTTGAACCCGAACACGCCCTCGTCGTGCAGCGGGCGGAGGTCAGCCTTGTTGCCGGGGATGGCGCCGCCCCAGAATCCGACGTCCACGAACGCCTGGTCCTCCGCCACCTCGCGCTTGAGCTTGAGGCCGTCCACGTTGGTGGTGGGCGGGATGGAGTTCAGCGGCATGTCGATGATGGTGGTGACGCCGCCCGCAGCGGCTGCCCGGGTGGCGGACGCGAAACCCTCCCACTCGGTCCGGCCGGGCTCGTTGACGTGGACGTGGGTGTCCACCAGGCCGGGGAGCAGGGTCTCGTCGTCGGCCAGTTCCACCACTTCGGCGCCCGCGAGGCCGTTGCCGAGGGGTTCGATTGCCACGATTTTGCCGCCGCGCACGCCCACCTCGCGGGGCGCGATGCCGGCGGTGGTCAGGATGCGCTGCCCACGGATGACCAGGTCAAAGCGTTCTTCAGACATTCAGGGGCTCCTTTGTGCCGATGCCATCCGCAGGGGCCGGGTTGGCCAGCTCCTGGAGGATGTTCTTTCCCAATTGTTCAAGCAGGGACCCTGCTTCAGCTATACATATATCTACCTTGGGTTCCAGGGCGGTCAGTGGGTAGACCTGCCGGAAACCCGAATCCTGCTGCTGGTCCGGAGAAAGGGTGGTGCGGCCGCAGACGGCCACCACCGGAATCCCGGCAGCGGCTGCGGCCCGGGCCACGCCCATGGGCGTCTTGCCCAGCAGGCTTTGTTCGTCCAGGCTGCCTTCGCCGGTGATCACCAGGTCTGCCCCCGCTATGCGGTGGGCCAGCTGGGTGAATTCAAGGACGACGTCGATGCCCGGCCGGCGCGAAGCCGCGAGGACCGCTATAGCCGCGTAGCCCACACCGCCGGCTGCCCCGGCGCCGGGTGCTTCCGCCGCGCGCTCGGCGCGGAATCCGATTTCCCTGGCCAGGACTTCGACAAACCTGGCCAGGGCGGTGTCGAGCAGTTCGACATCCTGTGGTGTGGCGCCCTTTTGCGGGCCGAAAACCGCCGTGGCGCCCTGAGGGCCCAGCAGGGGGTTGTCGACGTCGGACGCCAGCACAAAGCGTGTTTCCACCAGGCGCGGTTCAAACCCGGTGAAGTCGATGCGGTGCAGGTTGGCCAGCGCGGCTCCTCCGGCGGGCAGTTCGTTGCCCGTGGCGTCCAGGAACCTGGCCCCCAGGCCCTGCAGGAGCCCGGCACCGCCGTCGGTATTCGCGCTGCCCCCGACGCCCAGCACGATCCGGCGGCAGCCGGCGTCCAGCGCTGCGCGGATCAGCTGGCCGGTGCCCAGGCTGGTAGCCGTGGTGGCACTTGCTGAATCCGGCTGCCCGCCGCTTGCCACTTGCGGGACGAGGGCCAGGCCCGAGGCCGCTGCCATTTCGATGACGGCCTCGTGGCCGCGGACGGCAAAGTCCGCCTCGACTGGCTGGCCGGTGGGGCCGCTGACCGTGGCACTCTGGCGGGTGAAGCCGGAGCCGACGGCGGCATCAAGGGTGCCTTCGCCGCCGTCGGCTACTGGGATCCGGAGGATATCCAGGTTATTGCCGGCGGCCGCCTGCAGGCCCCTTTCCAGGTACCTGCAGACGTCCGGGGCCGACAACGATCCCTTGAATTTGTCCGGCGCGATCACGATCCGCATGTTAGGCCTGCAGCGCCAGGATGGCGGTGGGGGCGTCCGCAGCGGACTCGGCCAGTTCCTCGAACTCGTTCACGGCGTTGATTTCCACGCCCATGGAGATGTTGGTGATCTTTTCCAGGATCACTTCCACCACCACGGGCACCTGGAACTCGCCCATGAGGGCCTTGGCCTTGTCGAACGCGGCAGCGAGGTCGTTGGGGTCCTCCACCCGGACGGCCTTGCAGCCCAGGCCTTCGGCCACCTTGAGGTGGTCCACGCCGTACCCGCGTGCGTTTTCGGACAAGTCCGCGCTGTTGATGTTATCGAACGCCAGGGACACGTTCTGCTCCATGTTGAAACCGCGCTGCGACTGCCGGATCAGGCCAAGGTAGGAGTTGTTCACCACCACGTGGATGTACGGCAGGTTGAACTGCGCGCCCACGGCCAGTTCCTCGATCATGAACTGGAAGTCGTAGTCGCCGGACAGGGCAACCACGGTCTCGTCCGGCTTGCCGCGAACGACGCCGAGGGCAGCGGGGGCGGTCCAGCCCAGTGGACCAGCCTGGCCGGCGTTGATCCACTTGCGGGGTCCGAAAACGTGCAGCATCTGCGCGCCGGCGATCTGGGACAGGCCGATGGTGGACACGTAGATGGTGTCGCGGCCGAAAGACTTGTTCATCTCCTCGTACACCCGCTGCGGCTTGATGGGGATGTTTTCGAAGTGCGTCTTGCGGTGCAGGGCTGCCTTGCGCTCGGCGCATTGGGCAACCCAGCTCGAGTAGTCCGGCAGGGAGTTAGTTGCGCGACGCTCGCGGGCGAGGTCGATCAGCCCGGACAGCGCCGCACCGGCGTCGGACGCGATGCCCAGGTCCGGCGAGAACACCCGGCCGATCTGGGTGGGCTCGATGTCGATGTGCACGAACTTGCGGCCTGCCGTGTAGGTGTCCAGGCCTCCGGTGTGGCGGTTGGCCCAGCGGTTGCCGATCCCGATCACAAAGTCGCTGCGCAGGTAGTTCTCGTTGCCGTAGCGGTGCGAGGTCTGCAGGCCCACCATGCCGGCCATCAGCGGGTGGTCATCGGCGATGGAGCCCCAGCCCATCAGGGTGGGAATCACAGGAACGTTCAGGATCTCGGCCAGTTCCACCAGCTGTGCGGACGCGCCGGCATTGATGATGCCACCACCGGCAACGATCAGCGGGCGGTCCCCTGCGGTCAGCATGTCCAGGGCCTTTTCCAGCTGCTTGCGGCTCGCCTTGGGCTTTTCGATGGGCAGCGGCTCGTAGGTGTCGATGTCGAATTCGATCTCGGCCAGCTGCACGTCGATGGGCAGGTCCAGCAACACAGGGCCCGGACGGCCGGAGCGCATCAGCTGGAAGGCCTTCTGGAAGGCACCGGGGACCTGGCCGGGCTCGAGGACGGTCATGGCCATCTTGGTGACGGGCTTGGCGATGGACTCGATGTCCACGGCCTGGAAGTCTTCCTTGTGCAGCTTGGCCACGGGGGCCTGGCCGGTGATGCAAAGCATGGGGATGGAGTCGGCCCAGGCGGCGTAAAGCCCGGTGATCATGTCGGTGCCGGCGGGCCCGGAGGTGCCGATACAGATGCCGATGTTGCCGTCCTTGGCCCGGGAGTACCCGTCGGCCATGTGGCTGGCGCCTTCGACGTGCCGGGCCAGGGTGTGGCGGATGCCGCCGTGGGCGCGCATGGCGGAATAGAAGGGGTTGATTGCCGCGCCTGGCAGGCCGAACGCCTCGATGGCGCCTTCCTTTTCCAGGATGGCAACCGCTGCATCAACGGTACGCATCTTGCTCATGGTGTGCTCCTTGGGAAACTTTGGGGCCTTTTGGGGCTGTTTTGGGGTGTGCTGGGGGAACCGCCGTCGTAATGTACGACGGCGGGTTCCCTGTTTGTTTCTCTATTGGCGCCTTAGCGCCGGGGTGCTTACTCGCGGCCGCTGAGTTTGAGGACCTGCTTGAAGAGTCCTGAGTGGTCCAGTCCGCCGTCGCCCTGGTTGACGGTGGCGGCGACGAGTTGTGCGACGACGGCGCCGAGGGGGACGGCGACGTTGGCTTCGCGGGCGGCCGAGGTGACGATGCCGAGGTCCTTGTGGTGGAGGGCGAGGCGGAAGCCGGGGTCGAAGTTGCGGTCCAGCATCTTCTGGCCCTTCTGGTCCAGGACCTTGGAGCCGGCCAGGCCGCCGCCGAGGACCTTGAGGGCGGCGTCGGTGTCCACGCCGTAGGCCTCAAGGAAAGCGATGGCCTCGCCGAGGACTTCGATGTTGACGGCGACGATCAGCTGGTTGGCTGCCTTGACCGTCTGGCCTGAGCCGGAGGGGCCGACGTGGACGATGGTTTTGCCCACGGCATTGAGGACGTCCTGGGCTGCCTCGAAGTCCTCTTTGTCGCCGCCGACCATGATGGACAGGACGGCGTCGATGGCGCCCTGTTCGCCGCCGGACACCGGGGCGTCCAGGGGGCGGAGGCCGGCTTCGCGGGCTTCGTCGGAGAGGCGCTTGGCGACGTCGGGGCGGATGCTGGAAGCGTCAATCCACAACGAACCCTGCTTCGCGTTGGCGAAGACGCCGTCCGGGCCGCTGACCACACCCTCGACATCCGGGGAGTCCGGCACCATGGTGATGACGACGTCGGCGTCCTTCACGGCGTCCGCGATGCTGGTGGCGCCCTTGCCGCCTTCGGAGACGAGTTTGTCGATCTTGTCCTGGCTGCGGTTGAAGCCCGTGACCGTGTGCCCGGCCTTGGTCAGGTTGATGGCCATGGGAAGGCCCATGATTCCGAGTCCGATGACTGCAACGTTGCTCATGATGGTTCTCTTTTCTGAAGTCTTTGTGATTGAGGAAGCCGGACCCAACTAGGTCGCAATAGATGTCGTTTTGAGGGCTCAAAAGAGCATCTGCTGCTACTCAGTTGGGAGGGGGCTACTGGCTGACGCGCTGGCGGATGGCCCAGGCGAAGGCAGTTTCCTGCGGTTCCTTGTATTCGAGGCCGATGTAGCCCCCGTAGCCGAGTTCGCGGCTGCGGGCGATCCATTCCCCGAGGGGAAGCTCACCGGTTCCGGGAGCCCCACGGCCAGGGTTGTCGGCGATCTGGACGTGGCCGAAGTCCTTGGCATGGTTTTCGATGACGGCGGCGACGTCGTCCCCGTTGACCGCCAGGTGGTAGAAGTCGGCGAGGAGCTTGATGTTGTCGACGCCGGATTCCGCCTTGACACGGTCTATGACCTTGAGTGCGTCTGCGGCGGTGAGGAGCGGATACTTGGGTGCGCCGCTGACCGGTTCGAGGAGGACGGTACCGCCGATGCGCGCGACGCCGGCAGCCGCCGTCGCCAGGTTTTCGGCGCCGATGGCGTCCTGCTTCTCAGCCGATTCCCCGTCCACGCGGTTGCCGTAGAGGGCGTTGAAGGCCTTGCAGCCGAGGCGCTCGCCGATGCCCGCAACAACGTCGATGTTGTCTTGGAATTCGGTGGAGCGTGCGGGCCAGGAGACCAGGCCACGGTCGCCGCCCGGCATGTTGCCGGCGTTGAAGTTCAGGCCGGTGAGCTGAACGCCTGCGTCCTTGATGGCGTTCTCAAATTCGGTGACCTGGGCGTCGGTGGGGACGGAGGTTTCGAAGGGCCACCAGAACTCGACGGCGTCAAAACCGGCTGCCTTCGCGGCTGCGGGGCGCTCGAGCAACGGCAGCTCCGTCAGGAGGATGGAGCAGTTCACTGTGTACGTCATCGTGGGTCCTTCCGGGGAGGGCGTTGATCTATCTTCCCGCCGCTTCACTCTTAGCTTAGTTTCCGCTTTGTGGAATTTAGATTCTGCTTTATGAAAAGTTTAGGGAAGGTCGGGGTGGGAGTCAAGGGGGCCGTTGGTTTATAGGGAAGGTCCGAGGCGGCGTGGACGTTTGCCTCATCTGAAAGCTGGCAATGTTCCCTGTCGTGGGGCATCCCTGCGGGAGGGGACTGACGACGGGCGAACTGAAGCTGTCACGGTGGTCGCAGGAGGTGGAATCGTCATCGTCAGCGGCGGCAAGTTCGTTCCGTCAGCGGCGCGGCGCGGTGTCCGGGCAAGAGGCGTTCCCCTCGTGCCGGATATGATCACCCTTTTAGCTAACGAGGCAGTCTGAAGGTCTGGAAATCGTCTCGGCGACGATTCAAGACGAATCAGCTGGAGCCCCGCCTTCCAGCTGATCTTTCTGATCCTCATAGCCGCGAGCCATCGTTTTCCCGCGACAGCCCGTTAAACGAAGAGACGCCAGGGTCAGGCAAGAATGCAAAATCTGTTCCTGGCATGAACCACCTAACAGGATGCTGTGGACCACTCATTTTGGCCTCAGGCACCACCTAGCTGGTAGGGATCCGTCTATGCTCGGGGTGGGCTGGATGCGCGGGAGCTGCGTCCGGCGGTCATTAGGAGGGGGATGGGCTGTGGCTACGAATGGTGACGCTTTGGCGTGGTGGTCTCAAGGGCGCGCCGGAAGATCACTGCTTGCGAAGATAGCGGGCCTCGAGCCACACCGGTTTAGGTTTGCGTTGCTGGATGGTACCGCCGGCAGCACGCTCATACGGCATGTCCACGAAGCGGCGGATCGATGGATGAAGGGGGCCAGCTCAGTACGTGACGCAACCATTTTCGCTACTGCCTCGGAGTTCGTTAATAGCTATGCACACGGCTTGGACAGCGAGTGGCGGGTGTTTGACGAAATACTTAGGGCTGCTCAGGACTCCCTGACCGGGATTGCACGTGACATTTCTGAGCGGCCAGGCCTTGTGTGGTGGACGGATTCTGTCTCATTCCATCACCAGTTCGCGTATCTTAGGGACGGTTTTCCAGGGGCGCACACGACAGAGGAGGCTATGGAATTTGCGGCGGGGGCTGATCTTGACGGGTCGACGTGGTGGGTGTCTCCGGCTGGTGCCTTGGTTAGCAGCCGTGGACCAATGTTTGGTGCTCCTTGCGTTATCGCCGCAGCGCCGGACGATCACTGGATGAAGGACGAGCAGGACTCATTGTGGTCTGTTAAGGTCTCGGAAGGGGCAAGGATCTTCGATGTCCATACACGGGAGGATTGGTCAAGGCTCGTGGCCACGTACCCCCGAATAGGCGAAGGATTCTTGACGTTTGACTGGGGGCCTCCGCCCAATCCTGGGGCGCACTTGCTGCTTCCTGACTGGCGTCGAGTTGCTCAAGATTGGGATGCGGTGCATGTGTCTTTTGGTGGTTACCTTTCGGCATCCTATGAGTCCATTCCCATCGATGAGTCGCATTACGCCGTACTGGCAGGATGGCACCCTGATGCTACGTGTTGGCTGACGGCGCAGGCTCGAGCCACCCAACAAGTTCATTAGTGACCTTCTGGCTGGACCCAAGTAGCGCCGGCCAGAAGGTCTGCGCTAATGACTAGTTCCGCAAGCTAAAGTTGCTTCGTCGTACGCGGAAGCGATATAGGTTCTGCCAGCGTAGATGACCGTTCCGCGTGTCACCATCCGGAATGTCGTGTTGCGGTCATCGGCGCAGGCCACAGCAGCATTTTTCTGTTCGAGTTTGGATTGACCGTAGTTCACGGCATTGAATGGACCTCCAACTCTTTGCGGGCTCCACCAGACATGTTTGTAGATCGTCGTCGAGTGGTTGATGCTGCTCACCCCCATGGTGCAGGTTGTCTTTGGATGGCCACCCACACCGCCCGAGGTCCTCTTGTAAACAGGTCCTGTACCCAGAGTGCATCGGCCTGGGCCCACAGGCGACGTCACGGAACCCATTCATGCCGAGGACCCCGGGGTTTCGTCCACCAGTTCCATTGCGACCAACCCAGGGAGCAAATCTCCGGTTACGAAGGAGATCGCGCCAAGGTTCCGCCCAGTGCCTTCAACGGGAAGCCCGGAAGCATCGAGGAAGCGGAAGCCCAGAGCGCTGACTGCCCTTCCGCCGTCAGTGCTGGCGCTCCCGCCGAGCACCAGCACCGTCCGTGCGCGACGCCAACGGAAGTACAAAGTTAACAGCCTCGCAACCCCTTATGGGAGGCTTCGCGCTTCTGTCTGAGGTTGGTCTCGCCAGTAGATGGCTCGTTGGTCACTTAGATTTGCCAAATGTTGTACCTATTTCGCAGAATTCAGCACCTAGGCACCATTTCCCGACCTTAGTCTTCCTGCACGGTTCCCATTTTGCGGAGCCACAGAAGACTGGGGGATTGATGGAAATGCGTGTCTTGATTGCTCGGAAGGGCTTGGCTGCAACATCGGCCCTGGCCATTGCCATCGTGGGCCTAGCGGCGACGTCACCAGCGGCGAATGCGTCGGCCACTCAGGATCAAAACCCTTTGGAGCAAGTACTAGCGTCCAGACCCTTCGAGAGCGCACAGAGCCAATCGTCACCTCAAGCGCTGCCTGAAACCAAAGCGCAAATGATCGAATTCGGGGATGGCGGTTCGATGAGTATCGTCGCAGCCGGCGGTCTGCGACTAACGGTCCAGCCGGCGTCGAACCCAAAAGTCAAGCAGTGGAAGGGTAATGTCGAGGCCGCAACGGTGACCGTGGATAGGGGGCACGCCTACGTTTTTGCCCGGCGCGGTGATGAATCAGGAGCCGGTTTCGTCGTGATCAACAATGAAACTGCACCACGATCCTTCGGCTTTGACCTAACACTTAATGGCCAACCTGCGGAAGTCGTCGTTGCAAGCGACGGATCGGCTGTGGTCATGGACGGCAGCGGGCAGGTCGTCAACCATATTGCTGCCCCTTGGGCCCGTGATGCCGCCGGACAGCCGGTTCCTACCAAATACACATCCTCAGGGAACCGCCTCATCCAGCACATTGATGTCGGACCGGCGACCGTGTTTCCCGTGGTTGCCGATCCTCAATTTAGCTGGGTTGGGATATTCCCTGTCGTGGAATTCAATAAGGCCGAGACTGCACATTCACGGGTAGCATCCGGCGTTCTCTATGTGTGCGGATACCTGGCTTCTGGACCGCCGGTTGGCTTGAGTGCCTGCGCAGCGTCTGCTGTGCAAATCGCGATTCAAGCGACAATTGCTCACGGCAGAGGCGAATGCATTCGGCTCGCGCCCGCTCCGATCGGCGCTATGGCCTTCCGCTACACCGGTGGCTATTGCCGGTGACGGCGACTATCAGAGAGGAGTGGCATGCTCTATTACCTAGATGAGCTGATCACGGCAACGAATGCGACCCAGCGCCGACGCTGGTTCAACATCGCCAGTGCATTGCTCGTAGTCGTCTTAATTGGTGCACTCGCCAGAGCGGGTGTGTCGAGCTGGGTTATCGGTGCGGCACTTTGCGTAGATCTCGTCGTACATGTGATTTTCGTCGTTCACTGGGCCCGCAAAGACGCTTTGGCAGCGTACAAGCAAAGCGAACGCGAACCCTAATTATCCCTATCGCCCAAGCGGCAGTTGCTAACTCGTCGGCAACTGCCGCTTGGTTCCGGCCACGAAGGAAGATCCCGGTCGTGATCTATACACCACCTATCCGCACTACGATCGCAGCGCTTGTGCTCGCTTGTATCGCGGGCAGCATCGTCGTTGGGCTCCTTCACGAACCGAAAACTCCACTGCTTGCGTGGACATCTTTGGCCGTCGGGGCAGTTGTCATGTTCGCAGTGCTCGCCACAAAGCGGAATCCGAAGCGTGACGCAATTCTTTTCCTGGTCTGCGGGCTCAGTAGCGGCGTGTTCATGGGTGCCTCGACCGTTGGCTTCCCCGGCTCGCTTCCGATGTGGCTCTGGACGATCGGGACGATGGGGATCGGCGTGATGGCTCTCATAGTGGACGCCGAGTCGTCTCAAAGCAAATCCGTCAATCGTCTTTAGGCGTCAGAAATGGGAAGTCTCAGAGCGGCTTACAAATTCACGGGGGTTCGCCTGCTGGCAGTCACGGGATGGCCGGTATCCATTCGCACACTCATGGTCCTAGGCGTGAGCACCGGCGTCGTTTTGGTCTTCGCAGTTCTGGCCGGATCGCTGTTTGTGATGCGGCTGCTGCGGGAAGCATTGTCCGTCGACAGTGGCGAAGGAACTTACGCGAGCAGCGGTGCCCGGATTACAGTTGTCGCGCTGGCCCTCGTCGTCTGTCTGTACCTCTCCGTTGGCGCTCTGGCACGTGAAGCACTCAGCAGCCGGAGATTTGCCGTTCGGTTCAATCCAAACGGGGAGCTCTACCGGGCGACGGATGTTGCGATGCACCACGTGTTCCTGGCCGAGGCAGGTCCGCGGGCTGTCCTCTTGTTTGGTTTGTCAGGCGCCGTCTGTACGGCGGCCTGGGTTGTTGTGCACGAGGAGGGTGGAGGCGGCGGGCCGCTGGCTCTGGCCCTCTTGGTTGCTCCTTTCGCCTTAGCCGCGGCCTGGCTTGCCTTGAGTTCCAGGCTAGCCGCAACTGACCCGCGCACATCGAGTCAGGCCGCGGGGTCAGCCGTCTTGGTTGGAGCCTGTCTCCTTGCCGCGCTTCTTGGAGTCTTGCTTGCCCGAGGGTTGCTTGCGCTGAAGCGAGCAGGACCCGGGGTTGACCTACGCCCCAATGCAACCGGCGCTGAGGGGTACTGGATCGCGACGGCGGTAGGAATCGCCGTCGTCGTGTTCTCCTTCCTCACAATCCGGAACGTTGGATCGATCAGGAGGCATTCGTTCCCGGTGGCAGCACGGGTGCCCAGGCCCGTCAAAGAGTACTCGTCGAAGACGGCAACGCCAGTCCCCATGCTCTGGAGAGCCCTGATGGTGAACCTTGTCAGGGATAAGTCATTTGCTCTGTTCCGTGGAATAGGGATCTGCCTCCTTCTGTCTGCTGCCAGCGCCATCGGCGTCCGTTTGGGCGGCGTCGGGCCGGATTTCCTTCGGGAGGTCCCCGGAATTCAGAACGCGGGAGCCTGCATAGTTTTCATGGTGAGCGTTGTCGGGTCCGAACTCTTGTCCAAGGCAAACAATCCGGTCGGCCTTCTCCCCCAACTGAGGTATGGATGGGAATCCGGATTCGGAGTCCGATCCCTTGTGTGGGCCGTGATCATGACTCAGTCACTGCTGCTGGTGCTGCTTGGGGCACCGCCAATTGCAGGTATTGTCTGGGCTGCAACTGGCGTCCTGCCGCTTGCGGCGCTCTTGATTCCGTGGGCAATTGCAACCGGGAACATCATTGGAAACGCCTACAGCAAGGTCAAAGTCAGACAGGCCGACGGCTCCATGGAAATGTCCCTGGCGGCAGCGTTCATTTCCCTGATGCTTGCCGTCCCTGTACTCGGACTCTGTCTCCTCGGCGGCGTCCCCGCAGCCATTGCCGCCGTCGTCTATACAGCTCTTCTAACTGGAGGTGCGAAGATTTGCCTGCAACGCAGAATTCTTTCCCAACGATAATCTTTGATCGCGTGATTGCGGGCTATACGGCCGAGCGCCCTGTGTACGAAAACGTCTCCTTCACATTCACTGGGCCTGCCTTGATCCACTTACACGGCAAGAACGGATCCGGAAAATCGACATTCGTAGAACTGGCCAGCGGCTATCTGTCTCCGTGGTTCGGAACAGTCCTGGTCAACGGCACGAGCGCCAATGACCCTGAAGGCAGGAACCGGCGGAGGGTTTGTCGATCTGAAGCAGCACTGTTCGCCCAGATGACTGCTCGGGATCACCTCGTCTTCGCCTGTATTGCCCGAGATATGGATCCTGGCCTCGAGATACTGCGGGCGATCCAACTGGGGATTGAACCGTGGCTCGACGAGAACGCAGGGAACCTGTCCACAGGAAATGCGCGCAAGCTCTGGTACATCATGAACACCGTCGGCCAGTTCGATTGCGTGGTCCTGGACGAACCGTTCAACGGGACTGATGCGGAAGGAGTGGCCTACATGGTTGACGAAATCCGCCGGTGGGCTGAGGCGAAACTGGTGGTCATCGTGACGCACTCACTTCAGGACGTCTTCCCGGAAGCGAGCACAGTCCGGCTGGAAGATCTCAAGTCCCCGGCCGCTAGCGGCATGCGAGGCGGAAGCCTTGACGCGGCCGCCGACGGCGGTGCTGCCGCAAGGAGGGCGGCAGCACCGCCGTCGTAATTTCCCATTGACTTCAGGTGCCGTAGGGATACCTTTAGAGATACACCAGCAGGGTCTGCTGGCTGAGTATGCGTCGGGGCTAGAAAGCGCATGCGATTACTAGGTCTCCGCAACTTCACCGCATGTCGGTATCCGAACCCATCGCCTGGTTCGCCGCCAGGCCTCACCATCTGATCTCTAGGCAGTGTCCTCATGACCGCAAATTTCATCAGAGCTTTGGCAGTAAAGTCCTTTGATATTCCAGACAGGAAGCGGTGCCCGGACAAGGCGGAGTTCGACCTTGTCACCGTTGATGACTACTCCGTGGCCCGGCTGATCCTAGCGCCAGGCTGGCGCTGGTCCGAGTCCGCCAAGCCCGCGGAGATGACTGAATTCTGCGAGCACAACCACCTCGGCTATTGCGTCTCCGGCTCGCTCCAGATTGAAACGGCCGACGGCGTGCGCTCCACAATCCACGCAAACGACACCTATGCGCTCCCTCCCGGGCACGATGAGTGGGTGGTGGGCGATGAGCCGTTCGTTGCCATCGAATTCCTGGGCGCCGCGTCCTTCGGGCGGCCCCGCAGCCACGGGATGCACGCGCTGATCTAAGGCTGCTCCCTAATCCAGGCACCGGGACCTGCAGCATGCCTGCGGGGCGGTTGCGCTGCCAGCGCCATCACACTTAGGCTCATAGGTGCACATACGTGCACCTATGCACAGAAGGTGACGATGCTCTCGGTCCTCAGCAACGCAACCTACCGGAGGCTCTTTCTAGCCCAGGTCGTGGCCCTTGTGGGCACCGGCCTGTTGACGGTGGCGCTCGGCCTGCTCGCGTTTGACCTTGCGGGCAGCAACGCAGGGGCCGTGCTGGGCACCGCCCTGCTCATCAAGATGCTGGCCTATGTGGGGCTTGCCCCGGTGATCAATGCCATGGTGGCGCGGCTGCCCAAGAAGCCTGTCTTGGTCGGCGCGGACCTGGTTCGGGCGGCGATGGCCCTGTGCTTGCCTTTTATCACCGAGGCCTGGCAGATCTACGTGGTTATTTTCCTGCTGCAGTCCGCCTCGGCGGCCTTCACGCCGGCCTTCCAGTCGCTGATTCCGAGCGTGCTAAGGGATGAGCGGGACTACACCCGCGCGCTCTCCCTGTCCCGGCTGGCATATGACATGGAAGCCCTGGTCAGTCCTGCCGCAGCCGCGTTGCTGCTGACCCTTATCAGCTACAACAACCTCTTCCTGGGCACAGTGGCCGGGTTCCTGTTCTCCGCCGCAATGGTGATGATCACCACCCTGCCCCGGGCCGACGTCGTCAAGGGGCTCACTATGTCTGTGTGGCACCGGACAACCCTGGGCACCAGGCTGTTTTGGGCCAACCGGCGCCTGCGCTCGCTGTTGGCGCTGAACGTGGTGGTTGCGGCACCTACGGCGTTGGTCCTGGTCAATACCGTGGTCTACGTCCGCGATGTGCTGCACCGGCCCGACGCGGACCTGGCCTTGGCGCTGGCCTGTTTCGGCATCGGCTCCATGGTGGTGGCACTGTCTGCGCCACGCCTGCTTGAGCGGGCGGGGGACCGGCGTGTCATGCTGACCGGTGCAGCCGTCATTCCTATCGCGCTGGCAGGCGCCACCGTGGCCATCTTGCGGGCGTCTCCTGAAGCGGGATGGTGGTGGTTGTTGGGGCTCTGGTTCCTGCTGGGCGCGGGGAACTCCGCCATCCTCACGCCGTCGTCCCGACTGCTTCGCGAGGCGTCGACCGAGGAGACCCGCCCCTATGTCTTCACGGCGCAGTTCTCCCTCTCGCACGCCTGCTACATCGTCGCCTACCCCCTGTCCGGGTGGGTTGGGGCGGCTGCCGGGCTGGGCTGGGCTGCATTCGCACTGACAATCCTTGCGATACTAGGCAGTGCAGGAGCTTTCCTGTCCTGGCCCCGCCACAGCCGTTACGGGAGAGGCCAGCCCGAGACCGAGGAGCAATCCGTTGAGCAGTCAGCCAAGCAGCGCGCTTCGGGCGCCCGCTGAGGAACCCTCGTTTGTCCACGCGGTCGCGCCCGGGATGGACCTGCTGGAAACCGCCGCAGGAACACTGAGGATGCTCGCCGAACCCACCAGGCTGCACCTGCTCTGGCAACTTGCCCAAGGACCGAAGACAGTCACCGAACTGACAGCGGAGGTAAACGCGCCCCGCACCGTAGTCAGCCAGCACTTGGCCAAACTCCGCCTCAGTGGGCTGGTGGACACGCGCAAGGACGGCCGGCACGTCATCTACTCTCTTCGCGACGGGCACCTGATCCGGCTGATCCAGGAAACCATCAATCATGCAGACCATCGGGTCACCGGCGAACCCGTCCATGAGTAGCAGGTCTAGCAGCTGAGAGCCGCGGCCTCCTTGCCCACGATCCGGGCCAGGCGGGCCACCACTTCGGCCGGCGGGCAGTTCGCGTCGAGCTGCACGAAGTCCGGATATTCAGGCATGGAACGGTAGGCGGTACGCAAGGCTTCCAGGTCCTCCAGGGTCTCCGCGTCGGTGCCGCGGGCCACGATGCGCTGGTGCGCCAACGCCGGCTCCACGTCCAGGTACACCACTGCAGCGGGTGCGGGCAGAACGGACAGGAGCCACGGGAGCAGCCGGCCCCGGGGCAAACCCTTGGCAGCACGCAGGGCCAGTTGGCAGTGGAGGTGGCGGTCCATGACCACCAGGCCATCGAACCGGCTTGCCTTGGCGTGGGAGATCAAAACGTTGACCAATCGAAGGGTGGTTTCCGCAGCGTCGGCAAGGCGGTGCGGCCACTGGATGCCGAGCCGCTGAGCCAGTAAGGACATGCTTCGCCGGCCGGCGTGGTTGCTGAGCAGCAGGGCATTCCTGCCCTCGGCCTGGATCGCGGACACCAAGGCGCGGGCGGCCGTGGATTTTCCCGAGCCGTCGATTCCGGTTAAGACAATAAGCACGTGGCCTCCTTTCGCCAATGGTTTAACGGTAGGGACGGCGTGATCATCCCGCCATGCGGCGGAGGTCACAATAAGCTGAAACCCGATGCTTGCCTGCAGGGGCATGCCAGTGACAACAGGAGTGTGCGCCCCGGTGCCAATTGTTCAGCTTGCCGCCATCGCCGCGTGCGTCATTCTGGCCGCCCTGGCCATCTTCCAGGCGGCCCTTATTGCCGGAGCGCCGCTGGGGAGGTTTGCCTGGGGCGGCCAGCACAACGTGCTCCCCACCAAGCTCCGGATCGGCAGCGCCACCTCCATTGTCCTCTATGTCCTTATCGCCTACGTGGCTCTGGCCAAGGCCGGCCTGGCCGCACCGCTGGTCAGCGAGGGCTTCACGGATGTCACCTGCTGGGTCCTGACAGGCTACTTCACACTGGGCATCGTGCTGAACGGGATCTCCCGCAGCAAACCGGAGCGCCTGGTCATGACACCAACCGTCGTGGTCCTCACGGCCCTCTACTTGATCCTGTCCCTGAACTGAGCAAACGGCCAACTTTTCCATTTTGCGGTTAAACATTTCCGTACTACGGATTTATCCTGCGCGAAACACTGTATCCCTAGCGTTGCGTATGACCGAAGCGGCCTCCTGCCGCTCCTACGTTGATAGGCGACGCCATGATTCCTCCCTCCGCCCCTGCGGCCTCAGCATCCGGCGCTCCGGCGCCTGCAGTTCCGGCCCGGACGAAGAAGCCGTTCTACACTTCCCTCTTTTTCCAGATCCTCATCGCCGTGTGCCTGGGAATCGGTATAGGACACTTCTGGCCCGACATAGGGTCAGGCCTGCGTCCGCTGGGCGACGGCTTTATTCAGCTCATCAAAATGATCATCGCCCCCTTGATTTTCCTGGTGATTGTCACCGGCATCTCGGCGGTGGGCGACGTCAAAGCAGTGGGCAGGGTGGGGGTGAAGGCCCTGGTCTACTTCACGGCAGCAACCCTGTTCGCCTTGGTGTTTGGCCTGGTGGTCGGCAACATCGTCCAGCCGGGCGCAGGACTCAACATCGACCCCAGTGCGCTGTCCCAGGATGCCCTTAACGCCAAGACAGGCACCGCGCCGCCCAAGGACGCCGGCCAGTTCCTCCTCGGCGTCATCCCCACCAGCGTCGTGGGAGCCTTCGCCAACAACAGCCTGCTGCAGGTGCTTTGCTTCTCGGTCTTCTTCGGAGCCGCAATCGTGGTGGTTGGCCGTGAGCGGTGCATGCCGGTGATCAGCCTGCTGGAGACGGTCCTGGAACTTTTCTTCAAGATCATGGCCTGGGTCATGCGTGTGGCGCCCATCGGTGCGTTCGGGGCCATGGCCTTCATCATCGGCCAGTACGGCCTGGGTTCGCTGAGCACTTACGCGCTGCTGATCGCCGCCTGCTACGGCGCCGCCATCGTCTTCATTGGACTCCTGTTCGTGGTGGCGTGGGTGTATCCGCGCGTCCCACTCTGGCAGTTCATCAAGTATTCCCGTGAGGAGTTCCTGCTGGCGCTCGGCACCGCCTCCACGGAATCGGTGCTGCCCCGCATCATGACCAAGCTGACCAACGCCGGCTGCTCCCGCGCCACCACGGGCCTGGTGGTTCCCACGGGCTACTCCTTCAACCTCGACGGCGCCGCCCTCTACTTGTCCATCTCCCTGCTCTTCCTAGCCCAGGCTTTCGGGCACAACCTGGACCTTGGCCAGCAGTTGGCCGCACTGGGCATCCTGATGCTCACCTCCAAAGGCATGGCCGGCGTCCCGGGTTCCGCGTTCCTGGCGCTCTCCGCCACCGCCGGTGCCCTGGGCATCTTCCCGGTGGCCGGCGTTGCGCTGCTGCTCGGCGCCGACCGGCTCATGGATTCCATGCGTGTTTCCGTAAACCTCCTGGGCAACTGCGTGGCCACGTTCGTGGTGGCCAAATGGGAGGGCCAGTTCGACCGCGAAGCCATGCTCCGCGCCTTCCGTGGCGAGTTGCCTGATGGGGAGCCTGCCGAAAGTCCGGCGCGGGAAAGCACGACGGCGGCCGTTCCGACAGCGGGCATGGAACCTGACAACGAAGCGCCGGCCCTTCCCACCACGGCCGCCGGGGTCCGCTAGGAGCCTGCGTTCAAACGGACGCTGTTCAACGGGCCGTGTTCAGCGGGCTCGTGTTCAGCGGGCGCGCGGAGGAAGAACCCGACGGTTGCCGCTGTTGCGAGGCAGAGGCCGGCGTTGATTCCGATTGCCGGCAGCACCGCAGCCAGCACCTGCTCCGGTCCGGCGACACCGGACTGGAGCAGGGACGCCGCGATGATGCTGCTCATGACGGGAATTCCCATGGTGATTCCGATTTGCTGGCTCATGGTGGTCAGTCCGGTAGCCAGGCCCTGTTCGGTGTTGGGGAGCCCCGTGGTGGCAGTGACCATGAATCCGACAATCGCTGCGAGGTTCGCGACGCCGCCGACGAACGTTGCGATCAGCACGATGGCCAAGGAGGCCTGGTCTGTGTTGAGGAAGAGCAGCGATCCAGTGGCGGCGGCCTGCACTGTGAGGCCGCTGATGATGGTCTTCTTGGTGCCGAGTTTGCCGATCAGGTGAGGGGCGATGATCCCGCCTGCCACGGTGCCGGCGCCGAGGACGGCGAAGGCGAGTCCAGCCCCGAGCGGCGTGTAGCCAAGGACCTGCTGGAGGTAGAGGGTCAGCACGAACACGAGGGACGTTTCGGTGGCAAAGGCCAGGATCCCGGCGATGTTGCCCCAGGCAATGTTGTTCCTCCCAAGGATGGTCACAGGTACGAGCGCGTGGGCAGTGTTCTTCTCGATAAGGAAGAACACGACGAAAAGGAGCAGGCCCGCTGCCAGCGGCGCCCAGGCGAGCGGTTCGGCCCAGCCCTTTTCACCGGCAGTGGTCAGCCCGAAGACCAGCAAAAGCAGGGCGAGAGTCACCGTGAAAGCGCCCGGGACATCAAGCCTGGTGTTGTTCCCGCGGGAGGACTCGGTGAGGAACTTCGGAGCGAGGACCAGAACGAAGATGGCGATGGGAATGTTGATGAAGAACGCCCAGCGCCAGGACAACAGATCGGTCAGGAGCCCGCCCAGGACGGCGCCGGCGGTGAACCCCGCGGCCATCAGCGAGCCGTTCAGGCCGAGTGCTTTGTCCCGCAGCGGACCCTCCGGGAAGGAGGTGGTGAGCAGCGACAACGCAGCCGGGGTCACCGCGGCGGTGGCCAGGCCCTGAGCGGCGCGGGCGGCGAGCAGCAGCCCGGGGTCGGTGGCGAGCCCACCTGCCAGTGAACCGATCCCGAGAAGCGCCATGCCGGTGATGAACAGCCGTTTGCGGCCAAACAGGTCAGCGACCCGGCCGAAGAACAAGGTAAACCCAGCCGCGCACAGGGCGAAGGACGTCGCTATCCACTGCAGGTGTTCCAGGGAGAACCCCACGTCCGCGCCGATCCGCGGCAGCGCGACGTTCAAGATGGAGAAGTCCACCGCGAGGGTGAAACTTGCCGTCAACAGCAGCACCATGATGAGCCGCTGCCGTCCGGTCATCCGGAGGGAACTTTGCTGAAGTGCCACGGTTGCCGGCTCTGGGGGTGTGGTTTGCGGCAGGCGTGTTCTCTGGTGTGCTGTCATGGCGGAAGGATCCAATCACTAAACTGCAGGGGCGGGTTTTCCTCTCAACCCTGCCGACGCCGGACAGGAACAGCCACGCCGTGTTGTGGGTAGCACTGCCAGTGCTACCCACGTTCGGGAATGTTCGTGAATACTCACAGTTATGAACCAACCGGCAGCCATGGGCAACTTCCTCCGCAAACGACGCGCTGCCCTGACCCCGGCGGACGTCGGGCTGATGGACTACGGCACCCGCCGCGTACCCGGGCTGCGACGGGAGGAAGTGGCTATGCTCGCCGGCATGAGCGTGACCTACTACGCCAGGCTGGAACAGGGCCAGCATCTCAACGCCTCTGACGCCGTCGTCGATTCCCTCGCCCGGGCCCTGGCCCTGACCGAGGTCGAACGAAAACACCTCGCCGACCTCTCCGGTCACAAACGCCGCACACCCAAAGCTTCCCGGAACCGTCCTGACCAGGTCCGGCCAGGAACGAAGCGCCTGGTCGATTCCATGGGGCCGGTTCCGGCTGTTGTGTTGGGCAAACGCACCGAAGTCCTCGCCTGGAACCAGGCCGGACACAGGCTGGTTGCTTCCCAACTGGACTTCTACGCCCCGGGCATACCGTCCGAACGGCCGAACCTGACGCGGATGCTTTTCCTCGACGAGGCCACCCGCAGCCTCTATCCGCAGTGGCGGGCGGAGGCCAGCCGCGCCGTCGCTTCCTTGCGGCTGCTTTCCGGACGGTTCGCTGACGACGCCGGGCTCGCCGCCCTCGTTGGAGAGCTGACCCTCAAGAGCCCGGATTTCGCGACAATGTGGGCTGAACACCCGGTGGAGAACTGCATGTCAGGGCATAAGGCACTCAACCACCCGCAACTCGGCGCCCTGGAGTTGGGATTCGAGGTCCTGACGATGCCGGATGATTCCGGCCACCGCATCCTCACCTACACCGCCGAACCAGGCAGCCAGGCTGCGGCAGCACTCGACAGGCTGCAGCGTCCCTCCCTGACCCTTGCCCGGGAAGGAGGCGAACTTGGCCAGGCAGGAACTTGGCCAGGCAGTCTGAGACAGGCACAAAGGTAAATCGATGCCCAGTCGCCGTCGACACAGGAACCCGGGACGGCGAGGCCCAACGATTGCTCCGGTAACGCCCTTTAGAGGGCTCAAAACGGCGTTATCGGAGCAACCGATGGCTTCGCTAGGCTGGAGTGGCCCACCAGCCCTACCCAGGAGTCCTTCATGATCACCCGCGCCGATGTGGACCTGGCCGCTGCCCGGATCAAAGGCCTCACCCGACTGACACCCGTCCTCGAAGCGGACCCTGGCGCCTTTCCGGGCCCGGTCTGGTTCAAATGCGAATTCATGCAGCACACCGGCACCTTCAAGGCACGCGGTGCGCTCAACAGGATCCTCGCCAGCAAGGAGCGAGGGGAACTGCACCCGGACGTGGGGGTGGTGGTGGCCTCCGGCGGGAATGCCGGGCTCGCCAACGCGTATGCCGCCGCCCAGCTGGGCGTCCCGGCAAGTGTCTTTGTGCCGGAGTCGGCGCCCGCAGTTAAAGTCCAAAAGCTTAAGGCGATCGGCGCCACGGTGGTCCAGCGCGGTGCCGAATACGCCGTGGCCTATGAGGCCGCCACCGCCCATGCCGCACAAACCGGGGCCGTGTACTGCCACGCCTACGACCAGCCCGAGATCGCTGCCGGCGCCGGCACTGTGGGGTCCGAACTGCTGGACCAGCTGGGCAGTGTGGATACCGTGCTGGTGGCAGTGGGCGGCGGCGGGCTGATGGCCGGAATCGCGGCAGCCGTTGAAGGCCGCGCCAAGGTGGTGGCCGTCGAGCCGGAAACCGCCCCCACGCTCCATGCGGCGCTCGCAGCCGGGCATCCCGTGGACGTGGCGGTGTCCGGCGTCGCCGCCGACTCCCTGGGAGCCCGCAGGATCGGCGGGATTGGGTTTGCCGTAGCGGTCAGGACCGGCGTCGAAAGCGTCCTGGTGTCCGACGCCGATATAGTCGCCGCCCGCAGCCGGCTCTGGGATGAGTACCGCCTCGTGGTGGAACACGGTGCGGCGGCAGCATTCGCCGCGCTGCACGCCAGTGCCTATGTTCCCGCCGCGGGGGAGCGCGTTGCGGTGATCCTCTGCGGCGCCAACACCGATCCGGCCACCCTGTAGGCGGACCACCTGGAGTGGCCTGTCGCCTGGCCTAGTGACGCGGTTCGAGGACGAGTCTAAGCCCGAAGCCCACCAGGACCGTACCCGTGATGCGGTCGATGATCTTCACGCTTCGGGCGCCCTTGAGCCATCGTGATGCCAGCCCGACGCCGTAGATCAGGAACGTTGACCAGGCCAGGCCCAGGGCACAGTGGACTCCAGCAAGCAACACTCCCATGAGCAGGGGTGGGGTGCCGTCGGGGATGAACTGCGGGATCGTGGCAATGTAGAAGACCCCCACCTTGGGGTTGAGCAGGTTGGTTCCGGTCCCAGTGAGCCAGCCCTGGAACAGCTGGCGGCCCGGGGGTATCGGCGAGGAGAGGTCGGCCAACCCCGCCGCAGAGGCCGTGCCGCGGCTTTTCCACAGCAGGGACGCGCCGAGCCAGACCATGTACGCAGCGCCCGCGAGGGTGAGTGCGCGGTAGGCGAGTTCCGACGCCGCCACCAGCGCCGAGACGCCAACGGCTGCGGCGATTCCCCACACCATGGTGCCCGTGTTGATCCCCAGCGCCGTGGCAAACGCGAAGCTCCGCGACTTTGAGATGGAGGACCGGAGCACCAATGCGGTGTCGATGCCCGGAACCACGGTCAACAGACCAGCGACGACGGCGAACGAGAGGAGAGCCTGAACGAGATCCACCGTCCAAGGATAAGCCGCAGCCCGGGCACCCGCGCCGTCAGGCCACCTGCAGCTCGCTCATTGTCAGCGGACCGGCCAGGACAATCCGCACCGCCTCCGGGCCGGCGCCGTCCAACGCACCGCTGGCCAGCACCAGTGCCAGTTCGCCGTCGAACCCGGAATTAACGGTTGCCGCTGCGGAATCCGTCCACGTGCCCCCGCGCCCAGGCAACTGAACGGCCACCCTTCCGGGACCGGACGCCGTGAGCCGCAGCGCCACGCACTCAGGCGTGTTGCCTTGCCAGCCGCGGTAGACCGCCGTCGCACTTTCCTGCGGTGAGCAAGGCGCGACGGCGGTGCCAGCCAGCGGCGTCTCCGGCACCAGCGCGAGGTTGGAACATTCGTCAAAAAGCTCGGCGCGGATCCAGGCACCGCGCTGGCGCGGACCGCTTCCCTCACCGCTCACGGACAGCTCGACACCCAGAGGCAGGCAGTTGGCCGACGGACCGACCATCACTTCGTACGTCCCCGGCTCCACCAGCATCCGCCCGGCCGTGACGCTGAACGTGGCCAGCCGCTCCAGTGGCACCGGAATCCGCACGGTCCGGCGCTCGCCGGGTGCCAGCTCGACCCGGCGGTACGCCACCAGGAGTCGCCGCGGGAACTCGAAACGGTGCCCCGGGGAGGCAGCGTAGACCTGCACGAGCTCGTGCGCGGTCCGCGTGCCGGTGTTGCGCACCGCCACGTCGATACCGCCGTCCGATAGCGAGCCCGACAGCCCGTCGCCCGCCAGAACAGCGGATTCGTAGCTGACCGGGCTGTAGCTGAGGCCATGGCCCAGCGCGTACAGCGGCTCGGCGGTGCTGTACAGGTACGTGCTGTGGGAGGAGATGAGGTCGTAGTCCAGGATTCCTGGCAGGTCCTCGTCGCGCTGCCACCAGGTCTGGGCCAGCCGTCCGGTGGGCTCAAAATCGCCGCTGAGGATGTCCGCCAGGCCATTGCCCAGTTCCTGGCCGCCGTGCGAGGTCCACACAACGGCAGGAGTGTCAGCCAGCGGTCCCAGCGCGTAGGGGTAGGAGGAGACGATCACCAGGACGGTCCGGGGGTTCGCTTCCCGGACCAGCCGGATGAGTTCCTGCTCGGGCTCTGGCAGTGCCAGCGTGGCCCTGTCGATGGTTTCCCGGCCGCCCAGGTGCGGATCATTCCCTACTACTACGACGGCGACATCGGCCGCGGCGGCAGCCTCCCGGGCGGCCTGTTGGCCGGAGCGGACGGTCCGCAGGGCGAAGCGGTCCGCTGCTTCTTCGGTCCCGGCGGACAGGGCTGCGCTTCCGGTGTGCGCCTCAATCCGGATCCATTTGCCGGTGCCGATGTGCTGGATGGACACCGTCCCGTCCACTCCCGGGTGCAGCCGGAACGTTTCCTGCACCACCCAGCCGCCCACCCTGGCCGCTGATGCGCTCAGGTAGTAGCCGTCGGCGGTTACGAACTTGTCAGTGACGGGGGACTGCAGGGTGCATTCGCCGTCGCCCCAGTCCTTGAGCAGGAACGCTTCGTCCGGCCCTGGCGCGGCCGCACCGGCAGTCAGGGAGGTTTTGGGGTTGCCGGCGCCGGGGTAGGTGCCGGTCCGGACGCACCGGAGGGAGACCAAATCTACGCCCGCTTCCGCCACCACGTCGCCGTACCGCGCGGACAGGCCTTCGAAGATGCTGACCTCATCCTGCAGGGTGCCGCTGTACCAGTCGCTGAGTACCGTGGAACCCAGGGCGCCAATCACGGCAACCTTTCCGGGATTCGGGCCAAGCGGAAGCAGGGGATCCGCCGTGCCGGCAGCGGGTGCGTTCCGGAGCAATACCACCGACTTCCGGGCCGCTTCCCGGGCCAGCGCCACGTGGGCCGGATCACCCACGAGTTCAGGGCCGAGGGCGCCGTATGGGCCGCCGTCGGGTTCGAATTCGCCGGTCCGTTCCCGCAGGGTGAGGAGTCGGAGGACGGCGCGGTCGATGTCCGCCTCGGTGATCAGCCCTCGGTCCAGAGCTTGGTGCAGGTGCCTGAGGGACGGCTCCGGGTTGTCGCTATCCTCGGTGAAGTTGTCCACCCCGGCGCGGAGGGCGGCCGCGTAGGCGGACGGGCCGTCGTCGAAATACTTCTCCGCCGTGTACAGCGAGGACGGGGCACCTGCGTCTGTGACGATGGCGATGTCCTCGCCGTTCCGCCACTGCCGCAGCTCGCCGGCCACCAGGTCCGAGACGTGGGCGGGCCGGCCGTTGACCAGGTTGTACGACAGCATGACGGCGCCGGCCACGCCGTCTTCGATGGGGCCGCGGTAGGCCGGAAGCTCGTATTCGTGCAGCACCCTCGCCCGCAGTTGACTGCTGGAAACGTTCCGGTCTGCCTCGTTGTTGTAGGCCAGGAAATGCTTCAGCGTGGGCACCGTCAGCCAGTAGCGTTCATGATCGCCTTTCAGCCCTGCACAGTACGCTCCGGCCAGTGCAGCGGTGAGGTGCGGATCCTCGGAGAAGCCTTCCTCGTTGCGGCCCCAGAGCGGGTGGCGCAGCGGGTTCACCACCGGAGCCCACACGTTGGTGCTCACGGTGGCGTCCACCGCCTTCTTGCCCCGGACCTCGCGCGCGACCGCGGTGCCCACCCGGCGGATCAGGTCCTCATCCCAGCTGGCAGCCAGGCCCACAGGCTGCGGAAACACCGTGGCGGGGCCCAGCCACGCAACTCCGTGTGCCGCCTCGGCTCCGGTGTGGAACCGGGCCAGGCCCAGGGATTCGACGGCGGGCGCGTGCTGGTGGAGCATGGCGATCTTCTGGTCACGGGAGAGCGAGTCCAGAAGACTTTGCGCCTTGGTGATGGCTGCGGTGGAGGCTGAAGCGGCAGGGGGCACGGTGGGTCCAATCGGCGGTGACTGTACGACGGGTTGTTTAAACGCTTCTACAAATGCATCGACATCCAGTGTGGCATCGCACCCTGTGACACGCAACACGTTTGAGTCTTGCGGGTGAAATCTGGATGCTCTACGCTGATCGTTAATCGAAGCGATTCGACAAACTTCGAAATCATCGACGCAATATCCACCACAAAGGAGTGCTGATTATGCTTGGTCACCATGCGGATCCGACACGAAGCCGCCGTCCCCAGAAAACGGGTTCCAACCTCCTCGTCGAGGCCGGCTCCACCGGCGTCAACCGCCGTTCCTTCCTGGGCATCCTCAGCGGTGCCGTGTTCCTGGCCGCTGCGCCCGCGGCACTGACGGCTTGCGGAACCGGGGCGGCGGCTCCGCAGGCAACCACTTCCGGCGGCCTCGCCGAAACCGTGGCCAAACTGGTCCCGTCCTACATCCCGGTGGACCTGGTCAAGCCGGACATCCCGTCGGTCAACGGTTCGACGCCCGGCTTCACGTCCATTCCGAAGTCCCTGGTCAAATCAGTGGCCAGCACGCCCGGCTCCGGCGGGACCTACACCGCCATGGCCCCGGCGTGGTGGGCGGTCCCGCCCGCTTTGCCGGATAACACCTACTACAAGGCCGTCAATGAAAAGCTGGGCGCCACCATCAATTTCCAGGTCAACGACGGCAACGCCTACGCCGACAAGGTCCAGACGGTCCTCGCTTCGCCGAAGGATGTACCGGACTGGATGGTGATCCCCGCATGGAACATGCCGCCACGCTTCGGCCAGGCCGCCACCAGCATCTTCACCGACCTCTCGCCGTTCCTGGCCGGCGACAAGGTCAAGAAGTACCCCAACCTGGCCAACATCCCCACGGCGGCCTGGAAGATGGGCTGCTTCGAAGGCGGACTGTATGGACTGCCCTACCCGGGCGCCCTGATCTCCGACGCCATCTTCTACCGGGCGGACCTCTTCGAGGAACTCGGCGTCGAACCGCCCACGTCCGCTGACGAATACCGCAGCGTCGCGAAGGAACTCACGGACGCTTCCAAGAACCGCTGGGGTTCAGAGGACATCTGGACGGGTGCGCAGATCATGCACGGAGTGGTCCCCAAGTGGAAAAAGGTGGACGGCAAGCTCCAGAACAAGTTCGAAACCGACGAATACCGCGCCGCCCTGGAATGGACCGCCAAGCTGTTCGCCGACGGCTCCGTCCACCCGGACGCAGTTGCCGGAAACTCGCAGCAGGCCAAGCAGCGCTTCGAATCCGGCGCCACCCTGATGACCTCGGACGGCATGGGCGGCTGGCACGAGGCGCTGGCACGCGTCCTGCCGTCCAACCCCAAGTTCAACATGCAGCCCATGGACTACTTCGCCCCGGACGGCGGCAAACCCACCCTGTTCCGGGCCCAGCCCGCGGCGATCTTCAGCTTCATCAAGAAGACGGACCCGGCCAAGGTCGAGGAGATGCTGGCGCTGGCCAACTTCATTGCCGCACCGTTCGGCACCGAGGAGAACGTCCTCATCAATAGCGGAGTCGAAGGCGTGCACTACACCCGCGACTCACAGGGTATTCCGCAGGCCACCGCCAAGGGGACCCAGGAAGTGACCAGCACCTACGCCTTCCTGGTCAACGCTCCGATCGTGAACTCCATGGTCCAGTACCCCGGCCTGGTCCAGTCCCAGTCCGAGTGGGAAGCCCGCCAGGCACCGAACGTCCAGGAGGACATCTTCTTCGGTATGCAGATCCAGGAACCGGCCAAGTTCGGCTCCCTCGGCAAGCCGTTCGAGGACCTGGCGAAGGACATCATCCGCGGCCGCAAGGGCATGCCCGACCTGGACAGCGCCATCGCCACCTGGAAGAGCAAGGGCGGCGACGAGCTACGCGACTTCTACGCCGGATTCCTGGCATAGGGGTGGCGGCGAACATGAGCACCGGTACAGAGAGCAGGGCCGCCGCCCTGACGCCGGCAAGGCCCGACGTCGGCACCTCCTCCCGGCTCGCGGCGCCGGCGACGCGTCCGACGTCGACACCCAGCACCCCGCCGGACGGCGGGCCGGGTAGCGGGCCGGGGGACGCGACCCTCCGCCCCCGCGCCAGCCTGAAGGTACGGTTCAACCGGGACCGTTCCCTGGTGTTCATGGCCTTGCCGGCCGTGATACTGCTGGGCGTCTTCGCCTACCTGCCCATGCTGGGCAACGTGGTGGCTTTCCAGGACTATTCGCCGTTCGTTGGCATCCCGGACAGCCCCTGGGTGGGCATGGAGAACTTCAGCCGGGTGATGGCCGATCCGGAGTTCTGGCTCGCCGTCAAGAACACGCTGGTGATCACCGCATTCCAGCTGGTTTTCTTCTTCCCCATTCCCATCGCCTTGGCCATGCTGCTGAACTCCCTGGTCAACCCCCGGTTGCGGGCGGCCATCCAGGCTGTGGTGTACCTGCCGCACTTCTTTTCCTGGGTGCTGGTGGTCTCCGTCTTCCAGCAGATCTTCGGCGGCGCGGGGCTGCTCAACCAGTCGCTGCGCGCCAACGGCTGGCAGGCCATGGACGTGATGACCAACCCGGACACGTTCCTGTTCCTCATCACCTCCCAGGCGATCTGGAAGGACGCCGGCTGGGGCATCATCGTGTTCCTGGCGGCCCTCAGCGCGATCGATCCCGCCCAGTATGAGGCGGCGGCCGTGGACGGTGCCAACCGCTGGAAGCGTATGTGGCATGTGACCCTCCCGGGGCTGCGGAGCGTCATTGTGCTGCTGCTGATCCTGCGGCTGGGCGACTCACTGACCGTGGGCTTCGAGCAGATGATCCTGCAGCGTGACGCCGTGGGTGCGGACGCCTCCGAGGTCCTGGACACGTTCGTCTACTACACGGGCGTGCAGAACGGTGACTGGAGCTACGCGGCGGCGGCCGGACTGATCAAGGGCCTGGTCAGCCTGGCCCTGATCCTGGCGGCAAACAAGGTGGCCCACATATTCGGCGAAAGCGGTGTGTATTCCAAATGAGCGTAACCACAACCAAACCACTTGCCTCCTCAAAATCGCTGCGGCTCCGGCCGGAACGGCCGGCCTGGGACGAAGAGCCGGGACGCCTGGCGAAAGCCGTCAAGGCCGTGGTGCTCGCCGCCGTCGTCCTTGCTGTCCTGGGGCCGTTGTACACCATCGTGCTGACCAGCATCTCCTCGCAGGCCACCATCACACGCGCCGGCGGCCTGGTCCTGATTCCCGGCGAAATCACCCTCGCCGCCTACCAGCAGATCCTCAGCGGCGGCGTGGTCACCCGGGCCGTGCTGGTGTCCGTGGGCGTGACCGCCACCGGCACCCTGCTGAGCATGGTGGTGTCCGTGCTCTGTGCTTATGGCCTGTCCCGGCCGGGCTCCTTCGCGCACACCCCCATACTCTTCACCCTGCTGGTCACCATGTTCTTCAGCGCCGGCATCATCCCGGCCTACCTGCTGGTGTCCAGCCTGGGCCTGATCAACACCTACTGGGCGCTGATCCTGCCCAGCTGCATCTCCGTATTCAACATCATCATCCTGCGCGGGTTCTTCATGGGGATCGACAGGGGCATCCTGGACAGCGCCCGGATCGACGGGGCCAGTGAATGGCGCACGCTGACCCAGATTGTCCTGCCCATGTCCAAGGCCGTCACCGCCGTCATCGCCCTGTTCTACGGCGTGGGCTATTGGAACGCGTTCTTCAACGCCGTCCTCTACATCAACGACAGCGCCATGAACCCGCTCCAGGTGGTGCTGCGCTCCTACGTGCTGCAGGGCGTCTCGGTGCCAGGCCAGATCGACGTCGGCGACGGCGCCGCGGCTTCCCCTGCCCTGCAGATGGCCGTGATCGTCCTGGCCATGGTCCCCATCCTGCTGGTGTACCCGTTTGTGCAGAAGCACTTCACCAAGGGCGTGATGATCGGCGCGGTGAAGGGATGACCGGCGTGTGGCTACCCGGCCTGATGGGAGCCGGCTTGCTGTTACACGGCCGGGGCGGTTGTCTCGCCGTCCGTCAGGGTGGGCGCAATGAGCCGCAGCTCGGCCGGTTTGTCCAGGCTGAGCCGGTCCATCACCATCTCCACGGCCGCCCGGCCGATGTCCATCGCGGGAATGGAAACTGCGGTCCAGGGATGTGCCGCGGCCATGGCCACGTCCGCCGGTGCAATCACCGCGACCGAGATGTCCTCCGGGATGGACAGGCCGCGGACGCCAAGGTTCTCCCGCAGCATGGGGAGCAGGCCCTCGTTATGGACCAGGAGCGCGGTGATGCTCTCAGGCCCGGAGAACACCCGGTCCAACGCCTTCCCAAGGTCACGCGAGTTGGCTTCGCAGGCCTCGGCCACGTGGGCGATTTCCGCGGCTCGGCACGCATCCTGGAACCCCTGCAGGGCCCGGTCAGCGTAGGTGGCATGCCGGCGCAAGGATGCTGGCGGGGAACCAATGAACGCGATGCCGCGGTGGCCCAGGTCCGCCAGGTGACGGACAGCGGTGCGGGACGCGGCGGCGAAGTCGAAGTCCACGCAGCTCAGTCCGCGCGGATCATCCGGCATCCCGATCAGCACGGCTGGTTTCTGCAGTTTGGCAAGCACCGGGATGCGCGGATCACGGGCCTCGATGTCCATCATGAGCAGCCCGTCCACCATGGACTGCGACGTCACGCGCTCGATGCTTCCGGCGTCGTCCTGTGTCAGCAGCAGCACATCCTGGTTAAACGTCCGGGCCGTGGTGACCACGGCGGTGACGAACTGCATGACGACGCCGACATTGACGTCCGCACGCAGGGGCACCACCAGGCCCAGCACGTTGGAACGGCTCGAGGCCAGCGCACGGGCGCTGGACCGAGGGCTGTAACGCAGCTTCCGCATGGCCGCTTCGACAGTTTCCCGGGTTTCCTTCGATATGGTCCGCTTCCCGCTCATCACGTAGGACACCGTGCTCGTGGAAACACCGGCCTCGCGGGCCACATCATTGATCGTGGCCGCTGTTGAAGCCCTTCGATTGTCCATCCCCCTATTTAACCAAGGATTTCCATGTCTCCCAGCAGCCACAGCCTGAACAGCCTGACGGATCGAACCGGCTTGTTGTTCGGTGCTGACTACAACCCCGAGCAGTGGCCGGCCGACACCTGGCCGGAGGACATCCGGCTGATGCAGGAGGCTGGTATCAACCTGGTCACCGTGGGAGTGTTCAGCTGGGCCCTGCTGGAGCCCCGCGAAGGTGCCCGGAACTTCGGCTGGCTGGACCGGCTCCTGGATCTGCTGCACGAGGGCGGCATCCGCGTCTGCCTGGCAACGCCCACGGCATCGCCGCCGGCCTGGCTGGGCCGCGAGTATCCGGAAACCTTGCCCATGGACGCGGCCGGCAGCACGCTTTGGTACGGCTCGCGCAACCAGTTCAACCCGTCATCCGCCAAGTACCGGCAGGCCGCCGCTGCCATCACGGAGTCCCTGGCCCGGCGCTACGCGGGGCATCCCGCCCTCGCGATGTGGCACGTGGGAAACGAGCTCGGACAGGTGAGCTACGACGACGAAACCGCGCGCGCCTTTCGTGCCTGGCTCACCCGGCGCTACACCACGCTGGACGGACTCAACCGTGCCTGGGGTACTTCCTTTTGGAGCCAGAACTACGGCAGCTGGGAAGAGATCCTGCCTCCGCGCAAAGCGCCGTACCTGATCAACCCCAGCCAAGCACTGGACTTCCAACGGTTCACCTCGGACCAGTTGCTGTCCCTGTTCTGTGCGGAGCGGGACATCATCCGCCGCTACGACACCGCCAGCCCGGTGACCACCAACCTGATGGGCTTCTTCCGCGGGGCGGACTACTTCGCCTTCGCGAACGAGACGGACGTCGTGGCCAATGACTGGTACACCGATCCGGCGGATCCGGAGTCGCACCGGTTTGGATCGCTGACCCACGACCTCTGCCGGGGACTCTCAGGCGGCACCCCGTGGCTCCTCATCGAGTCCGCCACCTCCGGGGTGAACTGGCGGGAGCACAACGTGCCGAAGCAGCCCGGCGAACTCCGGGTTGATGCCCTCTCTGCCGTCGCCCGGGGCGCCGATGGCGTCTGTTTCTTCCAGTTCCGCCAGTCCCGCTTCGGCGCCGAACGCTTCCACTCCGCCGTGGTGCCGCTCGCGGGCGAGCACACGCGGGTGTTCGGCGAGGCCGCGGCCCTGGGCAAGGACCTCCAAGCGTTGCGCCAGCTTGCCGGAACACCCTGCACGGCCAAGATCGCGGTCCTGTTCGACTGGGACAGCTGGTGGGCCGCCGAATCACCGGACACTCCCACCAACCGGCTCCAGGTGCTGGAGCAGCTCCAGGCGTATTACGCGCCCCTGCACCGGAACGGCCTGGCCGTCGAAGTGGTCCATCCCTCGGCGGACCTGGGCCGGTTTGAGCTGGTCCTGGCTCCCAGCCTGTTCCTGCTCAGCCAGGAGCACGCGGACGGGCTGGGCGCGTACGTCCAGGGCGGCGGCCATCTGGTGGTTGGGCCCTTCAGCGCAGTGGCGGACAGCAACGGCCACCTCGCTTCCGGCCGTTTCCCGGCGATACTCGCAGACCTGCTCGGCGTGGACGGCGAGGAATGGATCCCGCTTGGATCACCGGTGGGGATCCGGTTTGGGGAGGCACCCGCCGGGCAGGCCCGGACCTGGGCGGAAGACCTGGCACTGAACAGCAGCACCGCCGACGTGGTGGCGCACTTTGCCGAGGGCCGGCTGGAAGGCCGTCCCGTCGTCGTACATCACCAAACCGGTGCCGGGCACTCCTGGTATGTGGGGGCCGACCTTCCCCCGGAGGCACTGGAGCAGGTCGTGGCGGATGCGCTGGAGTCGGCGGGAATCCGGTATCCCCTGGCCGCGCCGTTGCCGGACCACGTGGAGGCGGCAAGCCGCGGTGGGCACCTGTTCCTGCTGAACCATTCCGGTGAACCGCAGGACGTCCGGCTCGAATGGGCGTCCGTGGACTTGCTGACCGGCGCAGCCCACGGCGACCAGCTCACCCTGCCGCCCTTCGGTGCGCTGGTGCTCAAGGAATCCGCATCCAACGAACTTTCCAACTTGAAGAACCCCCGAAACAGAGGAACAGCATGAAATTCACGGACGGCTACTGGCTCCACAAAAAGGGCCTCTCCGCGCTCCACCCGCGGGACGTGTCCGATGTGGAGACCACAGGCGACAAACTCACCGTGTACGCACCCACGCAGAAGATCAGATCGCGCGGCGACGCCCTGAACTGCCCGCAGCTGACCATCAGCTTCGAGTCGCCGTTACCGGACGTCATTGGTGTAACCATCGAACACTTCCAGGGCGGTGTGCAGAAGGGGCCGCACTTCGGGCTCAAGGAAGGCGGCGCGGACGTCAGCATCACCAACGACGGCGGCACCGCCACGTTCACCTCCGGCGGCCTCACCGCACACATCAGCACCTCGGGCGACTGGAACGTGGATTTCGTGGGGGATGGCCGGCTGCTGACAAGTTCGGTGCCCCGCAGCATCGGCGTCATCACCGACGACGACGGCCGGCACTTTGTGCACGAACAGCTGACACTCGGCGTGGGAACCAATGTCTACGGGCTGGGGGAGCGGTTTGGCCCGCTGGTGAAGAACGGGCAGTCGATTGACATCTGGAACGAGGACGGCGGCACCTCGAGCGACCTCGCCTATAAGAACGTGCCGTTCTTCATCACCAACGCGGGCTATGGCGTGTTCGTGAACCACCCGGAGCGGGTGTCGTACGAGATCGGGTCCGAGGTGGTGTCCCGTACGCAGTTCAGCGTTGAGGGCCAGCGGCTGCAGTACTTCGTGATCCACGGGCCCACCCCCAAGGACATCCTGCGCCGCTACACGGAGCTGACCGGCCGGCCGGCCCGGGTACCGGCCTGGTCCTACGGGCTGTGGCTGTCCACGTCCTTCACAACGGACTACGACGAGAAAACCGTGATGTCCTTCATCGACGGCATGGCTGAACGCAAGCTTCCGCTCTCCGTATTCCACTTTGACTGCCACTGGATGAGGGCGTTCCATTGGAGCGACTTCGTCTGGGACCCGGCCACCTTCCCGGACCCTGAAGGCATGCTGCGGCGCCTGCACGAGCGGGGCCTGAAGGTGTGTGTCTGGATCAACCCGTACATCGCCCAGCGCTCGCACTTGTTCCGGGAGGGTGAAGAGCGGGGCTACCTGGTCAAGCGGGCGGACGGCTCTGTGTGGCAGTGGGACATGTGGCAGGCGGGCATGGGCCTGGTGGACTTCACCAACCCGGACGCCGTGACCTGGTACCAGGACAAGCTGCGCACCCTGCTGAATCAGGGCGTGGATTCCTTTAAGACCGATTTCGGCGAGCGGATCCCCACGGACGTGGCCTGGCACGACGGCTCCGATCCGCAGAAAATGCACAACTATTACGCGCAGCTCTACAACCGAACGGTGTTCGACCTGCTCTCCAAGGAGCTCGGCGAAGGCCAGGCCGTGCTCTTTGCCCGCTCCGCTACCGCCGGAGGTCAGCAGCTTCCGGTGCACTGGGGTGGCGACTGCGAGTCCACGTTCTCCGCCATGTCCGAATCCCTCCGCGGCGGCCTGTCCCTGGCATCCTCAGGATTCGCGTTCTGGAGCCACGACATCGGCGGGTTCGAGGGGACTCCGGATCCCGAACTGTTCAAGCGGTGGATCGCGTTTGGGCTGCTGTCCTCCCATTCCCGGCTGCATGGCTCCAACTCCTACCGCGTGCCTTGGCTGGTGGACGATGAATCCAGTGACGTGCTCCGTCACTTCACCGGGCTGAAGATGCGGCTCATGCCTTACCTTCTGGCATCGGCCGAGGACGCGCACCAGACAGGATCACCCCTGATGCGGCCCATGTTCCTCGAATTCCCGCAGGAGCCCGCCTGTGCCTACCTCGACCGGCAATACATGCTCGGATCGGAGCTGCTGGTTGCACCGGTGATGGGCAAGGGCGGGTCCGTGGACTTCTACCTCCCTGCGGGAACCTGGACCCATCTGGAAAGCGGCGAGCAGCTGGCCGGCCCGCAGTGGCACCGCAAGGAATTCTCGGTGCTGGAGGCCGCGGTGTACGTCCGCGAGGGGGCGGTCTTGCCGCTCGGAACCGTGACGGACCGGCCGGAGTACGACTGGGCCACGGACGTGGAGTTCCACGCCTTCGCCGCTGTTGAGGGCCAGCGCAGGACTGTGGTGGTTCCCAGGGCCGACGGCGGTTTTGCCCGGTTTGAGGTGACGGTGGAAGGCGGCCGGCCGGTCGCCGTCGCGCTCTGACATCCGGTGCCCGGGCGGCCATGTATGGGCGGCCCGGGCACCCTTTCGCCCGGGTTCCGCGTCCCTTCCGCATCCAGTACAAAGCCTCTGGTCAGGGGCATCGGCGGTGCCTAAACTGGCAGGACCATCGTGCGGAGCCTGCCGCCTGTTGATGCCGTCTGTTGCCCCGCGCGGATCAGTCCAACCGAGGAAGCATCATGCGCCGAACAGTACAACGCCGTACCGCCATCGCGTTCATCGCCTTAATGGCACTGCTCACGCCGTCCCTGCCCGCCACCGCGGCGCCGCCTTCCGGCGTCATCGTGCTCGACGGTGCCAACTCCGCCGAGGGGATCGCCGCCGGCCGGGGAACCACCTTCTACGCCGGGGAACTGGCCACCGGCGACATCTTCCAGGGCGACATCCGCACCGGAATCGCCACGAAGATCATTGACGGTCCGGATGACCGAATGGCTGTAGGAATGAAGTTTGATGCCGGCAGCAATCTGCTGTTCGTAGCTGGTGGGGCTGGCGGCAATGCCTACGTTTACAACACGGCGACGCTGGAACTCGTAGCGGAGATCCCGCTCGCACCAGGCTTCATCAACGACGTCGCGCTCACCCCGGACGGGGCATGGTTCACGAATTCCGCCGCTGCCGAGCTGTACTTCGTTCCGGTCAGCCACCGCGGTGAACTGGGTGATGTTGTGACGCTTCCGCTGAGCGGTCCCGCGGCCGACGCAGGGGACCAGTTCAACCTCAACGGCATTGCCTCGGCCAAGGGCGGCCGGGTGCTGTTTGTGTCCCATTCGGGTAATGGGGAGATCTACACGGTCAACCCGGACACCGGCGCCAGCGCACTCGTTGAAGGGGTAAGCGTTCCAAACGTGGACGGCATCCTGGTCCAGGGCCAGCGTCTCTGGGCTGTCCAGAACTTCTCGGACCAGATCAGCCGGATCGACCTCGCCAATAATTTCTCGTCCGGCGTTGTCGAGGATGTCATCACCAGCACCAGTTTCAATACTCCAGCGACGGCTGCCCTGTTCGGCAACACGCTTGCGGCAGTGAACGCCCAGTTCCTGCTTCCGGACACCGAATATGAGGTGGTCCTGGTCCCGGCACGCCTGTAGGACTGATTAGCCCCAACCGGCTGGCAGCAGGCGTCGTCAAGAATGGATTTCGTGACGTCTGCTGCCAGCCAGTTTTTGGGTGTCCTGCCTGGATTGACCGGGGGCGCTAGATGGTTCGCGGGGCGTTAGCCAGGTTTTCCTTCAGCTCAGCCTCGGTCTGCCGGATCACGTAGGCCGGGCGGTCCCGCTCCACGCGCCAGCTCTCGGACAGCAGGCCGATGTTAACGGTGTCGAAGCCGAACTCGTCATATAGCCGGGTCACCAGTTCGGCGGCCTCGGGGTAGTCGCTGGCCGTGGCGAGGGCGCGGCGGTTTTCGGTTCCGGTGGGCGTGCCGTCCGTGGTGATGTCCTTGGCCATGATGTGGTTGAAGCCCTTGGCCACCTTGGATTCGGACAAGTGCTCCTGAAGCAGTCCGGAGGTGGTGGCCTCGCCGTTGTCCAGTGCGGGAATGTGCCCGTCCCGCTCCCAGTAGTAGTTGTTGGTGTCGATCACGATCTTGCCAGCCAGCGGCGCCACGGGAATGTCCCGGTAGTTCCTCAGCGGAACGGTGACGACGGCGAAATCACCTGCCGCCGCTGCCTCCGCCGGGGTCGCGGCCCGGGCTTTAGGGCCCAGTTCCGTTACCAGTTCCGTGAGGGTCTCCGGCCCGCGCGAGTTGCTGATGACCACGTCATAGCCGAGCGCCACCGCCTTCCGGGCAACCTGGCTTCCGATGTGTCCTGCTCCGATGATTCCGATTGTTGTCATGTCCGGGCCAACAGCGGTGCCCACGGAGATATTTCAGGGCTTTCGCGGGAATAATCCGGAGATGCCGTGAAACCTCAGACGAGGTCCGGGGCGCTGGCGACGATGTAGTCCGCGGCAGCGGGCCCGGTCATGTTCAGGTTGTTGTGTTCGGCAGTGATTCCATGGTCTTTGAGGGCCTTCCACAGGGAAGGCGGATCCTGGGGTTCAACGTGGTTGATCAGGCACCAGCTCGTATAAAGGCCATAGAGCTCATCGCGGCCCAATCCCGTTCCAGAGTCCCGCTGCGGCGTCACGGATTCAGCCAGGAAACGTTCAAAATGGGTGGCAGGCACAGTTGCTCACTTTCGGCGTTACGCGGGCGCCGTACTGCTTCAGCGCTGGAGCCCGCCGGGCAGGCGGGTCATGCTTCGACGCTAAGACAGTACCGGCCGCCGTGTCCAGTCATGGCGGCCGGGACTGTGGCAGGACTGCGGAATGAATGTGGTCCGCAGTCAGCCGGCCGCGGGCTGCAGCACCCCTGCGGCGGCCAGCCTGGCCGCGAATGCCGGCGCGGCGGCGTCGAGCTTTGACACCGCGAGCAGGCGTGCCTGCTCAGGATCGGAGCCCAGCACCGTGGGTGCGAAGCGGACATGGGTGGCATCCTGAATGCCCACGAATTCCAGCCAGTCGGCGAAGAAGGTGCTGCTGAAGTCCCGGCCGAACGCCGGAGGAACGCCCGGCGCGTAGACCCCGCTGGTGTGGATGGCCACGGCCTGCCTGCCCGTCATGAGCCCGGTGTAGCCGGCCTGGGGATCGAAGCCGAAGCTCCAGCCCGGCTGGGTAACGACGTCGATCCACTGCTTGAGAACGTAAGGGATGCCGGAGTTCCACATGGGGATGTTGAAGACATACGCGTCCGCGGCTGCGAACTGGTCGAACACCGCCCGGGCCTCGTCCCAGGCGCGCGTCTGCTCGCTGGTTTGCTGCTGCCCGGTGAAGATGGCCATCTTGGCGTCGGCGGCCGTGGTGCCATACTCCGGGAGCGCACCGGAATCGAACAGATTCAGGGTCTCTACGCCGACGTCGCTGCCGGAGGACTCCCGGACGGAGTCGATGAACGTGCGGGCCAGCTTCAGCGAGCTGCTGTGGGAACCGCGGGGAGACGCATTGATATGGAGGAGGGTGGGCATGGGTGTCCTTTCGAAAGTGCCGGGATTGCTTAACTGATCTTCGCGGGCAAGCGGTGCCTTCGTAAGAAGGCACTTTGAAGTGCCTATGGCACCTGGACGTGCCTTGCCAGCGGGTCCGCAGCTAATCTGGTGCTTCATGCCGGAACACGATGGGGGACGTAGAGATGAGCCTCACGGCCGAACAGAAGCACCTGCAGCATCGGGCCACGTATAACGCCGCGCTGGAGCATTGCCCCGCCCGGCAACTCCTGGAGACCATCAGCAGCAAGTGGGTCACCCTGGTGCTGCTGGAACTCGCCGAAGGCCCGCGCCGGCATAGCGAACTGCGGCGCAGGGTTGCGGGGGCCAGCCAGAAGATGCTGACCTCCACGCTTCGTTCGCTGGAACGGGACGGCCTGGTGCTGCGCCACGTAACAGCCTCGGTCCCGGTCCGCACCGACTATGAACTGAGCCCGCTGGGCCGCTCGCTCCTTGGCGTGGTGTATGGGCTCAAGGACTGGGCCGAAGCTTCCATGCCCGCGGTGGAACTCGCCCGCCTCGAGCACGACCACCTGGCTGGCGAAACCCCAAGGCTACCTGAGGCCGCCCCCGGCAAGATCGAAACGAAACGGAACAATTTCTCCCATATTTGATCGTGAAGGCCTTGACCGACCTTCTCATGCCCTGATAAACCTTAGGGGCGGAAAGCGCTTTCTTTCCACTCCGAAACCTCCAGGGAAATCCGGAAGTGCTCGTTCGGCGTCGGAATGAAACGTTACAAAAACGACCGTGTGGCAGACTCAGCTGCCGCCAGCATCAAAGGAGATGTTCTTTGGCATACCCCGCGAAATATTCCCTACCCACGAGACCCAAAAAGATACGGAAAACGGCGCCCTTGGCTGCCGCAGCAACCCTGGCCGCAGCTGCCTTGGCCCTCACCGGTGTACCGCTGGCTCAGGCGGCTCCCACCCTCCCACCCCTGCCTGAACAGTCCGGGCTGAACGTGCAGAAGCGTCAGGTCGAAAGCCTGGATCGCGCCCCCGTAGCGGTCCTCACGGACCAAGGCGTCACCGTCAGCTGGCGGATGCTGGGCCTGGATCCTGACAGCATCGGCTTCCATGTAATCCGCGACGGCGTCCAGCTCACCGCGGACCCGGTCCGCAACAGCACCACCTACGTCGACCCCGCCGGAACGGCAACCTCGAAGTACGTCATTCGGGCAGTGGGAAACGGCGACGGACTGGATCAGGTCGTGACCGGGGAGTTCAGCCCGCTCGCCCAGAACTACCTCGCCATCAAGCTGGACAAGCCGGCGGACGGCGTCACGCCCGCCGGGGCGGCCTACACCTACACCGCCAACGATGCCACCGTGGCTGACCTGGACGGCGACGGCGCCTATGAGATCGTCCAGCTCTGGAACCCGTCCAACGCCAAGGACAACTCGCAGTCCGGCTACACCGGCAACGTTTACGTGGATGCCTACAAGATGGATGGCACCAAGCTCTGGCGCATCGATCTCGGCCGAAACATCCGTGCCGGGGCGCACTACACCCAGTTGCTGGCCTACGACTTTGACGGCGACGGCAAAGCTGAAGTCTCCCTGAAGACCGCCGACGGCACTCGCGACGGCGCCGGAACGGTCATCGGCGATCCGGCCGCGGATTACCGCAACAGCGCCGGTTACGTACTCTCCGGCCCCGAGTTCCTCACCGTTTTCAAGGGCGAAACCGGCACCATCATGGACACCGTCGCCTACGATCCGCCGCGCGGCAACGTCTCCGCCTGGGGGGACGGCTACGGCAACCGGGTGGACCGGTTCCTTGCCGGCGTGGCTTACCTCGACGGCGAACACCCCTCCATGATGTTCAGCCGTGGCTACTACACGCGCACGGTCCTGGTTACCTACGACCTGGTGGACGGCAAGCTGAAGCAGCGCTGGAAGTTCGATTCCGACGTCGCCGGCGCCGAGTACAAGGGCCAGGGCAACCACAACCTGTCCGTGGCCGACGTCGACCAGGATGGCAAGGACGAATTCGTCTTCGGTTCCATGACCATCGACGACAACGGCGCGCCCCTCTACAACACCAAGCTGGGCCACGGCGACGCCATCCACACGTCTGATCTGGACCCGTCGCGGCCCGGACTGGAAACCTTCGCGGTGCACGAGAGCATGAGCCAGAGCGGCAACCGCGGAGCCACCTTCCGTGACGCCGCCACCGGCGAAGTCCTCTGGAGCATCCCGGCCATCAGGGACACGGGGCGTGGAGCCGCCGGCGACATTGATCCGCGGTACGCCGGGGCCGAAGGCTGGGCCGTGGGCGGCGACGCCTCCTGGAACTCCCCGCGGGGGCAGCTGATGTCCGCCAAGGGCGTGCTGATCGCGGAGAAAATCCCGGCCGCGAACTTCCTGGCCTGGTGGGACGGGGACCTGCTGCGCGAGATCGTGGACCATGACTTCGATGCCACTGCCGGCGTCGGCGTGCCCACCATCTCCAAGTGGAACTGGGAAACCGAATCCAGCGACCGGCTGCTGACAGCCACCGGCGCCCGCAGCAACAACCACACCAAGGGCAACCCGTCGCTGCAGGCAGACCTGCTGGGTGACTGGCGCGAGGAACTGGCCTTCCCGTCGTCGGACAGCACTGAACTGCGGATCTACACCACTACGGCTCCCACCGAAGTCCGTCTCCGCACGCTGATGCACGACCCCGTGTACCGTACGGCAGTGGCCCGTGAGAACGTGGCCTACAACCAGCCGCCGCACCCGGGTTTCTTCATCGGCGAAGGCATGAAAACCCCGGCGATGCCCGCCGTCACCTATGTAGGGGGCAGCGAGTAGCAGCCGTCAGCCCAAAAGCACCGCCCGCTTCCCCCGGGAAACTGGCGGTGCTTTTGCATCTGGAACGCCCGACGGCGTGTGGCGGCTCGGGCAGGCAGGTTCAGAGCGATCCAAGGTTGGGATTGGGCGGGAGGAAGCGGTCGTCGCGGTCATGCCGGTGCTTCCGTTCCGAGGAACTGTAGTTCTCGCCCTCGGCCGTTTCGTCCGACTCGCCCTCAATATCCACCAGTCCGTTGGTCTGGTCGAACGGGTGCGCGAACCTGTTGAATTCGGGCCCTGCCGCACCCGTCCCGCCTTCCACGGATTCTGTCGCGGGGATGGACTTCCGCCACGCACCGGTGGCATGGCCCTCGTGTTCGATGAACTCCTTGAACTTTTTCAGGTCATGCTCCGCCTGCCGGGCCACCACGTGAAGCAGGTCGCCCACCTTTTCCACCATGCCCTCGGGCTGATATTCCAAGGTGAGCGTCAGCTGGGTCTTGTTCCCGCCGGCATCCTGGAACTCCACGGCGCCTGAGTTGGTGGCACCTTCAGTGGACGCCCAGGCCACCCTGTGGTCCGGGATCTGTTCGATGATCCTGGCTTCCCACTGCCTGCGGACTCCGGCGATGTGCGCCACCCATCTCAGCCTGTCATCGCTGAGTTGGGTCACACTTTCCACACCGCCCATAAAATGGGGGAAGTCCTCAAACTGGGTCCACTGGTTGTACGCAGTGCCCACCGGTACGTCGACAACAATCCGTTTCTCCACTTTCGTGCCCACAACGTCTCCTTCGACTGGAACCGAATCTGATGAAGGTCCAGGGGGTCATCAGTAGGCTTAACATAGCGCCGTTGGAGGCGGTGAACCAGAGCCACGGATTGCCCCGCGGGGGCGCCCGTCAGTGCTGTCCGAGGCCTCCTCCTACGGGCGGAAGCCCGCCCGGGCGGTTGTCCTCTTCGCGACGTTCGCCTTCGCTGTACCGCTCACCTTCGGCTGTTTCGTCGGACTCGCCCTCGGTGTCCACCAGGCCGTTGGTTTGGTCGAACGCATGCCCGCTCCTGTCGTCCCCGAGATCGGCGAGCGAACCCGAGGAGGCGTCTGCCGCCGTCGTGCCCGCAGGTGAGACGGGTGACATCGGTTCTGCCGGGATAGGTGTCACAGTGACTGGCTCTGCCGGAACGGCGTCCGGTGCGGTGACGTCGCGGGCCTCGTGGGCGTCCTTGTTAGTACCCGCGCTCATGGCTGCGGCTGCGCCTGCGGCCGCCGCCACCCCTGCCGCTGCTGCCATTTTGCCGGAGAATCCTGCCTTGCCTGAATCGCCGCGGGAGGCCGCTGCGTCCTCCACGCCCGGGGTGCCCACAGCAGCGCCTTCGCCCACAGACCCCCGCCAGGCGCCGGATGCGTAGCCCTCGTCCTCGATGAATTCCTTGAACCTCTTCAGGTCGGCTTCGGCCTGGCGGTCAACCACGTGGAGCTTGTCGCCCACTTTTTCAACGAAACCCTCGGGATCGTATTCCAGGGTCAGCCGTAGGGATGTTTGGCCGCCGCCGACATCTTCGAATTCCACGGCGCCGGCGTTTGTGGCTCCTTCGGTGGCTGCCCAGGCAACCCTGCGGTCAGGGATCTGTTCCAGGATCTTTGCGGTCCACTGGCGCCGGACGCCCGCGATCTCGGCCACCCACTCCAGCCGGTCATCACTGAGCTGCTTAACGCTCTTGACGCCGCCCATGAAGTGGGGAAATTCCTCGAACTGCGTCCACTGGTTGTAGGCCGTGCTGACCGGTACGTTCACCAGAATGCGCTTTTCCACTTTCGTGCTCACAACGTCTCCTTCGATTGGAACCGGAGCTGATGAAAGAACAAAAAATTCATCAGCATGCTTACCATACCTTCCGGCGGAGCCCACGGCCAGACCCCAACTAGGTAGCAGCAGATGTCGTTATGAGGCGCCAAAACGACATCTGCTTCTACCTAGTTGGGATGGGACGACGGCGGGAGGCTGGGTTGCGTGCGGCGGGAAGTCGGGCGGAAGTACGACGGCGGGGGCTGGGTTTGGTGCGCGGTGCCGGGTTGCTCAGCGGGGGAGGTGGTCCCCGATCAGTGCCAGGTTCTGGATCACCGCCAGGCCAAACTGGGAGGCGTCGTTAGTGGAAACAGTCGGTGCTTCGTCCACCGGGAGCAGCACATACGGCGGTTCGATGTTCTGAAGGGTAAAGGCGTTTTCGTGGTTGAGATGCTCGCCGCCTTCGGCGAAGCTCTCCCACGCCCGGGCCGCCAGATCCGGATCACGGAGCCGGGCGGCTGCGTAGGCGCTGAGCCTGCTGTGGGCCTGCGTCAGGTAGATTCCGGGCAGCGGCTGCCCCACGGCGTCGATCTGTTCCTCCTCGGTGGCCAGGAACAGCCGGCAGTACTGCAACCACGCCCGCTCGAAGGCCTCGTCCGGGACCAGGTCCACCAGTTCGCTGCAGATTTCCACCAGCCCGAACACCGCTGAAAGGTGGGAGACCTGGATCCTTTCCCGGCCGGCGTCGAACCTTCCCTGATCCAGGTCGTACAGCGCCTCGCCCGTGAGGAATCCGTACTTCAGGGCGCCGATGTCGGCCATAGTCCCCAGCAGTCGGTCGCGGGAGCGGGGGTTCCCGGTGCGCTCCCAGTCGGTGAGCCACGTGGCCGCCAGCGAACCCCAATCCGTGCCCAGCCCCACGCCCAGGGCATTCCGGTCCGGCCGGTAGGTGTCGGCGTCGGGCCTTACTTTTCGGACCGGGTCCAACCCCAGGAAGTTCTGGTCGCTGTCCACCAATTCGGACAGCAGGTCCCCGGTCCGTTCGTCCGCCGTCAGGTAGTAGTAGAACCGGCGGTAGGCGGGCGTGCTGATGCGCAGCTGCTTGGCGCTGCAGCCCCAGTGCTGGACATTGTGGCGGGAGCCAAGGCCCTTCCAGGGGCCGAGGTGGTAGACGTCCACCTCGCCGGTGTGCCTGGTCATGGCTTCGGCGAAGCGGAAGACGTCTGCCCGGCCTGAGCGCAGGTACGAATACCAGAGCCACAGGTCCGGGGAGAGCTCCGAGTTGTCCCAGGCATAGCCGCCGACGTCGTACCGCCACACGTGCCGGTCGAAGTCGTAGGTGTGCATGACGTCCCCGTAGTTCCAGAAGCCGTACCAGCGGCGCTGCTCCACCTGGCCGGCGTAGAAGTCGAAGAGGAAATCCAGCCTGTCCTCAAGCTCGGCCCGCGCCGGAGTGCTGCGGTCCACCGGGGCCCAATCACCGAAGACCCGCGCTGAGTGGAGGTATTCCGGGGTGGCCTGGAGCAGCGCAGGCACGGAGGCTGCCCGTGCATCGGCGGCGAGGGTTTCCGTGGCTGGCGTGAAGCCGTAGGCAAACAGAGTTAACTCATGTGTGCGGGCAATGCCAGCGGGGTTGCCGAAGCCGGGTTCATAGTCCTCGTACGTAATTTCCAGGCCTTCGAGCTGTTCCTCGAAGGTGTCCTGGCCCAGGCCGTCGTGATAGAAACGCAGGTCCATCGGCTGGGCCTCCGGGGAGTACAGCCAGGCCGTCAGCGACGCGCCGTCCGTGGCAGCATTCCGGATGTCCAGCTGTCCCGGGTGCGACTGCCAGAAGTCACGGATCCCCACGCCCAGTCCGCCTCGCGTATCGCTCAGGGAGCAGAAGCCCGCCGCCCTGGTTCCGCCGGAAATGCCCACCCACGCATGGCCCGCCGCGGTGCGTTTGCGCAGCTCGAAGCCGTCGGCACTTAGCTGGCTGAGCGTGAAGTCGTTCCAGGCGGGAATGAGGTGCAGCCTGCCCGAGACCTCCTCGTTCCATTCGGCCAGGGGAGGGGTGGGGCGGCCCGCCAGCTGCGCCCGGCGTACGTCCTCGCCGGGATCGCGACGGAGGCCGGTCAGCCCGCGCACGGCCTCGGCCAGGAAGCCGCCGTCCGCGCCGGCGATCCGGATGTGCCGGTCATGGAGTTCGCTCTGGAGCGGCACGGTAAAGCGCACGCCGAGCCCGGCGAGGAAGTCCTGCTCGGCGTCGCCGTCCCAGATGAACGAGTGGACCATCCGAACGCTCCGCGCCCCCGCGTAAAAGTAGAACCGAACCACGAACGGCAGCCAGTCCCGTTTCTCGCTCGTGGGCGAGTCCGGCCGGTGCATACCTTCAAGCCGCACCACTGCGCGGACGGGGCCGCTTTGTTCAAGCACGACGGCGGTGACCTCGCCGGTGAATCCCTCCCGGCTGACTGAGCCGGCGCCGTCCGCGATGCCGTCCTGAAGCAGGCTGACCAGGCGTCCGTCGGAAGCCACTGTGGTTCCGCCACGGGAGAGTGAGCTGAACAGGGTGGAACCGCTGCGATTGATGACCATTTCCAGCGTGCCTGTGGACACCGTGATGCTGTCATTGCGCTCCGCGACGGTGACCCCCGGTGAGCTGCCCGCGGCCGGTGCGGTGCCGACGTCGTGCGTCACTTCGTACTCCCGGGACGGGGAGTCCGTGGCCGGCAGGGCAATGCCCGCCCACTTGAGTGAGCCATCAGGCCACGTGGCCAGCGGCCAGGCCTGGCTGGCTACCGGCTGCCCGAAGGAGTCCCGGACCGCCACAGCATCGGCGCTGGCCACCGTTCCGCGGGCGAACGGCATGCCCCACGTGGTTCCGCCGCTGAGTTCCAGGGGTGCTTCGCCGTCGAGCCACCCGACAGTGGTGTTTACAGTCATCATGTCCAATTCCGCTGGGAAGCCGCTCCTGGCACGCGCCTCGATGCGACGTGGGAAAGCGGTTTCTTGTATCGATTCAACCTAACTGGAATGAACGGGGTACCGCAAGACCCACTCAGGAGTTGGTCGGGTAATTAAGGCTTGGCCTCAGGTTCGATGTCCGCGCCCTCGGCGGGTTCCTGGGAATGCATCCGGAGGTCGGTGGGATCCGCCAGTTCGTCCCCTTCGGCCGGTGCTTCGCTGTGGATGCGCTGTGCCGATCCCAATTTATCGTTCATGACCGCTGCTCCTGTGCTCCCGGTTGCTGCTGTGGATCCCCTCTTAAAGATCATTCAGCGCCTGCCCGGACGGGGTGTCAAGGACCTTCCCGAGGCTCTGGCCGCCGGGGGTCTTCTGTGCTGGACTGGGGGACGCATTGTGCTTTAAGTCCATGCTTGACCAACCACAGCACCGTCGGCCAGCCGGTCCCCCCGGCTGTTAGGAAGGATGTTTGTTATGGCAACTCACAAGATCGGCTACTTCGTCGGCAGCCTGGCACGCGGCTCCATCAACCGCACCCTCGCCAAGGCCTTGATCAGCCTGGCCCCGGCCGACCTCGAGTTCACCGAAATCCCCATTAAGGACCTGCCGCTCTACAGCTACGATTACGACGCCGATTTCCCACCGGCCGGCCGGGCCCTGAAGGAAGCGGTGGAGGCCTCTGACGGCATCCTGTTTGTGTCCCCCGAGTACAACCGTTCCATCCCCGGTGCCCTGAAGAACGCCATCGACTGGGGATCCCGACCGTGGGGGACCAACTCGTTCGCACGCAAGCCCACCGGGATCATCGGCGCCTCGCCCGGAAGCATCGGAACGGCGGTCATGCAGTCCTCCATGCGCAGCGTACTGAGCTTCCTTGACGCTCCCCAGCTCAACGCCCCGGAGGCCTACGTCAAGTTCAACCCGGCGGCATTCGGGGAGGAGGGCGAAGTCAAGGATGAAGCCACGGCCAAGTTCCTGCGCCACTACATGGAGGAGTACTGCGCGTTCGTCCAGCGGGTCACGGCGGCCAACGCGCCAGGCCACATCGGCGATCTCGAACCCGACGCCGAGAAGCTGTCGCGCTAGAGGTACGGAGGCCCGCCGCCCCCAAAGTGCGGCGGGCTTCCGTCCTAGTCCAGTGGAAGGGTAACGGTCACGCAGGTGCCGCGGCCGGGGCTGGAGTAGATGTCCACGGAGCCGCCGGCCTCATGGACGGCCACGGACATCAGCCTGAGGCCGTAGCCGTGGTGCCGGCCGCTCACGGCGAGCTGGCAGTCAAAGCCCGCACCGTCGTCGGACACCACCAGGCGGATGCCGTGGTCCACGGCCGCGAGCTGGACCGTGAGCTGGGAAGCATCCGAGTATTTGAACGCGTTGCTTAGCGCTTCGCGGGCCGACTGGTAAAGCAGGGACGCGCAGTCCGCCGGGATCTCGATGCCCCAGTGCGGAGTATCCCAGCGGACTGCTGTCCCTTGCTGACGGAGGGGCACGGTAAGCCGGTCGATGCAGCCGGCAAGCCCCAAGGTGTGGAAGTCGACCGGATGCTGGTCTGTGATCACGCCTCCCACGGCGATGACCTCATCCAGAGCTGATTCGTTCCCCATGACTCTTCCTGCTTCCCCGCAGATGGTGGTCTGATGCTTATAGCGTGGACCGCCAACTGCAGGGGATCCGAAGGGATGCCTCAAGATCGGCTCAAATTTCGTAGAAGATTCGGGCGCCTTTGCGAGCCCTGGCGGCGCCGCCGGCCATCTCTTGTTTCGGATCGAGGGAAATGCACGACGGCGGCGCGCACCTCAGTGCGCTCTGCGGTCCCTCAGCCTCCTCAGGCTGCGGCCACTGTGCGTTGAGACGGTCTTTACCAAAGCTTGTGCCTTCGTTGTCAGTTCCCTGCCGATGGATTGAGTTGCCGCTGGAATGCTCGAAGGAAATAAGAATTCGAACTTTTCTGTGGGGACAATTTACTAAATGCGCAGTGCGTCACAATTTCATACATTCATTCACGCATCGGCCCGGGATTTTTTGGCTGCAGTTACAGCGGCCACCGGGCCGGTGTTCCTGTGATTACGGTCCTCATCCCGGCGCACAATGAGGCAGCCGGCATCGGTGAAACCCTGAAATCCCTCACATCGCAGAGCCGCCGCCCGGACAGGGTGATTGTGGTGGCAGACAATTGCACCGATGCCACCGAGGAAATTGCCCGTGCACGGGGCGCCGAAGTCCTCCGCACCGAGGGGAATTCTGACAAAAAAGCCGGCGCACTGAACTTCGCCCTCAGTGGACTCCTGCCCGCTGCCGAGGCCGAGGATATGATCCTCATCCAGGACGCCGATTCCCAGCTGTCCCACGACTTCATCGAGCGGGCAGTAGCCCACCTAAAGCGCGATTCCCGGCTTGGCGCTGTCGGCGGTGTCTTCCGGGGCGGGCACGGAGGAGGGTTCGTAGGGCACCTGCAGCGCAACGAATACGCACGCTACGCCCGCGACGTGAAACGCCTCAAGGGCAAGTGCCTGGTGGTCACCGGCACCGCGGCCCTGTTCCGGGCCAGGACGCTGCGCGATGTCATCACGGCCAGGCTGGACGGGTCCCTGCCGCCGGGCAATGGCCACGGCGGGGTATATGACACCTCGGTCCTCACCGAGGACAACGAGCTGTCGTTTGCGCTGCTGAGCCTGCGGTACCGCATCAAATCACCGGCGGACTGCACGCTCGTGACCGAGGTAATGCCCACGTGGCGCGAACTGTGGGCGCAGCGGCTCCGGTGGAAGCGCGGCGCGGTGGAGAACTGCGTGCAGTACGGCTGGACCCGGGTCACGCGCCCGTACTGGGGCCGGCAGGTCCTGGCCATGGTGGGTGTCCTGGTGACGCTGGCCTACTTCGGCACGGTGGCGTTTGCACTGGGCACGGGGGCCGGGCTGGTTATTCAGCCCTTCTGGCTGGCCGTGACCGGTGTCTTCGTGATCGAACGTGTGGTCACGGTGCGGCTGCGGGGATGGAAATACATGCTCGCCGCCGCAACCATGTACGAGCTGGTGATCGACCTGTTCTTGCAGGTGGTCCATGCGAAGGCGTACCTGGATTCAGCCTTCAACAGAAAGAAAGCCTGGTAACAGATTATGTATGACAACCCAGCAGCTCCCGCCGCGGCCGGAATTGGTTCCGGAACCCTCGCCATGACCGGTGCGGGTGACGTGTTCTGGCTGGCCCTGGCTGCCTTTGCGCTCCTGGCGTTGGGGCTGGCGGTCAAGCGCATCATTCCGGTCCGGGGCGACAAGTCCTAGGCAGTTCCGTTTCAGTAGCTGACGAAAAAACCCAAGTGTGGGGCGTCCGGTAATCCGGACGCCCCACACTTGTACTGGGGAAGAACGGGTCAGGTGACCACGCTCAGGACGTTGGAGCATCCGGCGGAGTCGCACACCTTGTAGGTTGTGGTGCTGCCGCCCTTGAACTTGTGGACGTAGCTGCCCGTGTTGGGCACGGACTTCTGGACGCCGTTAATCCACAGCATGACGCTGGTGCCCGTGGTTCCGGTCCACTTCAAGGTGGTGGTGTTCACGCCGTTCGCTTTAGTGGTGGTGGCGGACAGTTTGATGGCCGACGGCGGCGGCGGAGGCGGTGTGGTGGCTGCGGGGACGAACGAGAAGTTTCGGACCACCACTGACTCCGGCTTCACATGGGCGGGATCCCCGCCACCGCCGCCCGTGACCCACAAGTTGAAATGGACCTGCTCCTTGGCCGGCACGGGAACCGTGGTGCCCTGCAGGACGGTGCGCTTGAGGAGGGCGCCGGCGAAGCCCTCGCCTGCGTAGGTTTCGAAGGTCAGCTTGCCGGGCTCCCACACCATGCGGTGCGTGGTCACGGGGCTGGCGGTGACATCAAAGGTCACCGTGTTGTTGCCCTGGCCTGGAGGCTTCGTGGCGTCGAACCAGTATCCGTGGCCTTGGCTGACCGGCCACGATTCGCCATAGGCGGCGCCGCCGCCCCAGGCCGACGCTTCGCAGAGGTCGATCTCGTTGTAGCCCGGCTCTGCGAGAGGATCGTAGGTGAAGAGGCAGCCCCAGACCACTTCCTTTTGCAGGACGCTGAGGTTCTTCTCCACGGTGGTGCTGTAGGTTCCGTAACCGAACCCCTGCCGGGTGGACTGGAATTCAGCGCCCACCGGAGCCTCGCCCGTCGGGTTGGTCAGCTTCAGCGTGACATACCCGTTTGCGTCGGGGTTGCTGACGTTGGCGGCGTCAAAGGCCTTGTTGTACTGCGGCGCCCCGCCCCAGAACCGCTTTTCCCAGTTGAAGCCCTGCCAGGAAAAACCTCCGGCCGGGCCTGGGTCCGGTGGCGTGGTTTCGGCAGCTTGGGCGGATGGCATGCACGCCAGCATAGCCAAGGCCGACGCTGCCAGTAGGGCCAACGGCCTCAAGTGGCGGGTTGATCGTGAGACAGGTAACCGAAAAGGTGCCATGCAGTGCCCCTTACATCGTGCTCCCCAGCGAGCAGCTTTGCGCCCCCATTGAGCACAGGATGATCATCAGTCACATGAGTCACATAGCGCAATAGCCTAAATGCGATTAATTTGAGTGGATCAAACCCTCAAGAAATACGCAATATTGAGCAATTCTCAAGAAAGACGCAATAATCTAACAATTTGAAATATGCTTCGAAAACGGTGTGTAGGCTCACTCCATAGAACTTCCTCTTCCGAGCCCTGAAAAACCAATCCGCGTGGTTTATGTCTGCGAATAGAACATGAAATAGCTTGGATGGTGGGCTAGCGGGCGCAGGTAGTCAAGACTTATTTGGGGGCATGCATGGTGGAGCGGGGCGTTGCTGTTGTTGTTGAAGACGACGACGACATCAGGACATCTCTGAAGGAGGTTCTCCTGCAGTCCGGTTTTTCCGTTTTTGAAACTTCCTCCGGCCTGGAAGGCGTGGCAGCCGTGCGGGAACATGATCCCGTCATTGTCACCATGGACGTTGGGCTGCCGGATTTTGACGGAATCGAGGCCTCGCGCCGGATCCGGACCTTCAGCGACGCCTACCTCATCATCGTGACCGGGAGGGTGGAAGAAGCGGATGCGCTGATGGGCTTCGAGGCCGGCGCGGACGACTACCTCACCAAGCCGTTCCGTCCGCGGGAACTGCGTGCCAGGATCGCTGCGATGCTTAGGCGTCCGCGGGCCATAATGTCCGCCTCCGGGGAACGGATGCCGGCGTCCCGGCCCCGCGGGGGCCAGCAGGCGGCGGCACCTGCTGTTGCTGCCGCCGTCGTACCTCTGCCCCCGCACGCAGCGTCCGCCGTGCTGTGCGATTTTGAGCACAAGGGCCTGACACTTCACGAAGGATCCCGTTCCGCCGCCATCCACGGCGTACCGCTGGACCTGACCCGCACCCAGTTCGACCTTCTCCTGGTGCTGATGGAGAACGGCCGCGTGGTGCAGACCAAGGCCGACCTGGTCCGCAGGCTCCGGAACGAGCCCTACAACACCGGCTCGTTCGTCACTGCCGGCGAGGAACGCGCCGTCGAGGTCCACCTGGGAAACCTGCGCAAGCGCCTGGGCGACAGCTCAAGGGCACCGCTGTGGATCGAAACGGTGCGCGGCGTGGGCTACCGGCTGGCGCCGTAGCGGCAGCGGGTGGGGCAATGGCTGCGGGCGGGGCGTTGGCTGCCCGGCAGCACCACTACGCCCTTTCCCAGGAATACTGGATCCACACTTGATACCCTTGGGACCGCTCGAACAGGCAGCGCGGATAGTGGCCGTCCGCTGCCAGCCAAAGCATTTGGCCATCGTCAGTGACTGCGTCCACCCTGCCCGCCCGAACCGTAGTGTTCCAGTGCCTGATCTCCACGGTACGGCCCAGGACGGGAACCCAGTCGTGCTGCAGATGAAGTGCCATGTTTTGGTCCCTGCCTAACAGGCTTCGAAGTCCGCCAGGACTTTGAGCTTGCCGGCAGAGGCTGACGTGGGGTCGAAGGTGTAGCCAATCCACTCCCGGACCAGCCTCCGGGCCAGTTCCACGCCAACCACGCGCTGGCCCATGGTGAGGACCTGGCAGTTGTTGGATAGCACGGAGCGTTCCACGGAGAAGGGGTCGTGCGCTGTGGCCGCGCGGATGCCCTCCACCTTGTTGGCGGCCAGCGCCACTCCGATCCCGGTGCCGCAGAAAAGGATGGCCCTGTCTGCCCGGCCGTCCCGGATCAGCTCGCCTGCCGCGATGCCCACATAGGGATAGGGCTTGGTGAAGTCCTCAGGGGAGTCGGAGGTGTTGACGCCGATGTCGAGGACTTCGCTGACGCGTGGATCGGCGCGCAGATCCTCCGCGATACGGTCTTTGTAACCAACGCCGGCTTCGTCCGCTCCCACGATGACGCGCAGCCCCATGGGTTGTCCTTCCATTTTCATGCCCTTGCTCCGACCGGTTTCTGGGCGGAGGTGGCAGCGGCACTGGCGGCCTGGTCACCTGTGAGGTGCGGACCCATCACGGTGAAGATCATGGCCAGGGAGGTGGCGCCGGGATCGGCGGTGCCCACGCTCTTCTCCGCAAGGGGCCTGGCACGCCCCTTCAGCGGCCGCAGGAAGGCTGTTCCCTCTGCCGCCTCAACTGCCTTCCGGGCCGCAGCGGTCCAGGCGTCCGTCGCTGGAGCGCCTTCCGCTATGAGCGTCCGCAGGGTCTCGGCGAAGGGCAGCAGGGCATCCACCATGGTCTTGTCACCCAGGTCCGCCTTGCCAAGGTCAGTGATCCGCGCCGCGAACGCGGTAACCGCCGCCGCCAGCCTGTCGGCGTCAGGTGAACTGTGGTTTCCCAGGGTTTCACCAAAGGCCCGCAGCCCGGCGCCCCACAGGACGCCCGACGTGCCGCCGGCCCTGTCTGCCCACGCATCTCCGGCGGCGACCAGGACCGAGCCGGCGCCTGCCCCCTTGGCAGCGGCGGCCGCACCCGCGTCCGCTGCGGCATCAACGCCGCGCACCATGCCACGTCCGTGGTCACCGTCTCCGGCCACCGCATCCAAGGCGCCGAGCTCCGCCTCCGCGGCGTACAGCCAACTGCGGGCGGCTTCGAGCGCGGAGACGCAGCTCACCGCGAAAGCGCGGGAGTCGCCGTCGGACTCGAACAGAACGTCTTCAGCGCCGCCATCGAACGTTTCAGCACTAAATTCGGTGGTAGCCGAAGCTGCGCTGCCGCGGCGGTAGGCAGGAGTTTCCGCGGGGGCCGTCCAGAGCGCTTCGAGCTCATCGTCCAGCCAGGTGACCGTGAGCGAAACGCCGGACATGTCCAGGCTGGTGACCAGTTCGCCGACCTCAGGCATCACCAGCGTGTAGCCGGCTTCGCGCAGCAGCGGGGCCACCGTGAGCCAGAGGACAAACAGCTCCTCATGTTTGGTGGAACCAAGGCCGTTGAGCAAGACCGCGATCCGGTTGCCGGCGTCCGCTGGCGCCTCGGCCAGCACTCGTGCAACGAGCTCCTGGCCGAGGACCTTCGCGGACGGCAGGTCCGTGTCGAACAGCCCGGGCTCCCCGTGGATGCCCAGTCCGAGGCCCATCTGCCCATCCTTCAGCGTGAACAGGGGAGCGGCTGCACCCGGGAACGTGCAGCCGCCAAAGGCGCTCCCCATGGTGCGCGTCCTGCCATTGGCCTTGCGCCCCAAACGCACGACCTCGGCCAGGCTGGCTCCCGCCTCCGCCGCCGCTCCCATGATCTTGAAGACCGTGAAATCTCCGGCGATGCCGCGACGCTTTTCAGATTCGGTGGACGGTGCGCTGGCGATGTCGTCGGTGACCAGCACGTTCTCAACCTGGATGCCTTCCGCAGCAAGGCGCTCGCTGGCCATGCCGAAGTTCATGACGTCCCCGGCATAGTTGCCGTACGTGAACACCACCCCCGCCCCGGAGTCCGCGGCTTTGGCCACGGAATACGCCTGCTGTGCGGACGGCGAGGTAAAGATGTTACCCACCACGGCGCCGTCGGCGAAGCCGCTTCCGATAAGGCCGGCAAACGCGGGGTAGTGGCCGGAGCCACCTCCGGCAAGCACAGCCACTTTGGGCTGCGCCGGACGACGACGGCGGACAGCGCCGCCGGGTACCTGGCGCACGTACTCCGCATGGAGGTCGCAGAACCCGGCAAGGGCCTCTTCGGCGAATTCTGAGGGGTCGTTGAAAATCCTGGTCATCGTTGACTCTCTGGCTGGTCTGGACTGGCTCGTCGGTCTGGACTGGCGGGCCGGGACGGCGCCTAGTGGATGTGGCTGCCGCCGTTGATGTCGATGGTGGTGCCGGTCAGGTAGGCGGAGTCTTCGGAGGACAGGAAGGTGATGACGGCGGCGATTTCCTCGGTGGTGGCGTTGCGGCCCAGCGGGATGCCGGCGTTGATGGCTGCTTCCTGCTCCTCGGTGCTGCCCACGCGGATGTTGGTGTCCACGGCGCCCGGGGTGATGGCGTTGACCGTGACGCCGGTGGAACCGATTTCGCGGGCCAGTGCCTTGGTGAAGCCGAGGATGGCTGCCTTGGCTGCGGAGTAGGGGACCTTGCCGAACACGCCGCCGCCGCGCTGGGCGGAGACGGAGGACATGTTCACGATGCGGCCCCAGCCGTTCTCGATCATGTCCGGCAGGAAGGCCTTGGTGACGAGGTACGTGCCGGTGGCGTTCACGGCCATGACCTTGTTCCAGAGGTCCAGGGTGGTTTCCAGGAACGGCACGGGGGAAGTGATGCCCGCGATGTTGGCGAGGGCGCCGACGGCCGGAAGGGTCCCGGCGGTGATTTCGGCTTTCACGGCCTGATAGGCGGTGTTGACGGAGTCTTCGTTGGCGACGTCGATTTCGTAGCCGAAGGCCGGAACGTTGAACTCGTTGCCGATTTCTGCTGCGACCTTTGCGGACTTTTCGCCGTCGAGGTCCAGGACTACCACAGCCCAGCCCTGGGCGGCGTAGCGGCGGGCGGTGGTGATGCCGATGCCGCGCTCGGAGGTGGCTCCGGTGAGGACGGCGGTGCGCTGGATGGTGTTGCTCATGATGCTCCTTGGTTGCTTCTTTGCGGGGGTGTTGTGTCTGGTGATGGAATCGAGTGCTCCCTAAGCGCCGTTTTGGGGGTCCAAAAGGGCGTCTACGGAGCAGTCGACGGTTAGAGAAGGTCGGTGAAATAGCTGGCGGCCTTGGCGGTGGCCGCAGGGCGTTCGTCGTGGGTGACGTCCCTTGTTTCCAGTTCGAGCGAGAAATGGCCGGCGTAGCCGCTCGCCGCGAGGGCATTGACGCCGGCTGCGAAGTCGGCCTCCCCGTTACCGATGCTGAGGTTGATGTTTCCAGGCACCGCATCGCGAAGGTGGACGTGGGAGATGAGCCCCTGGTGCCGGCGGATGTATTCCAGGGGGTCTTCCCCGGCAGCCACGATGTGGCTAAAGTCCATGACAATCCCGACGCCGGTACCCGCCAGTCGCTGTGCCAGCAGTTCCGCGCGCTCAAGATTCCAGCAGAGCCGCAGGAAGTGCAGGGACTCGGTCCACAGTTCGACGCCGAACTCCGCCGCCCGCTGTCCGGCCCATGCGAGTTGGGCGGCCACCAGGTCCAGGTCCTCGTCCAGGCCGCGGACGGGGTGGTGACTGAGCGCTCCGCATGGCAGGACCAGGGCCTTCGCGCCGGTGTTGGCCGTGAGGGTGAGCAACGCCTCCAGGTGACGTTCGCGGGCGTCACGGGCACCTGCGTCGAGCACTGCGTTGAGGTCTCCGATGTCCCCGTTGACGGAGCGGACCAGCAGTCCTGAGGCCGCAACTTCGCCTGTAACGGCCTCGACGGCCGCCATATCCAGCTCATAGGGAACGTGGTTGCAGACGCCCGGGAGCGCACCGAGATCGATCTCGTGGAAGCCCAGGTCGCTGATGGTGCGCAGCGCCGTGGGCAGGTCCTGGTGCCGGAAGCTGATGGACGAACAGCCAATCCTGGGGTTGAACATCGTTGTTTGATCCTCTGATGAGCGGTGGTGACATGAATCACTGTAGTGTGGGAGAGTGTTAACAGTCAACCTCCAACATTGACTGTTGACATCGTGAATGATGCGGGTCACACTGGGCGTATCATGTGTTAACAGTCGACAGTGCCGGGGCGTTGACGCTCCGCTCGCTCTTCGAAAGGGATCCACTCCATGAGCAATGAAGCTCTGAAAATGCGCGGCCACGTCCACGGGACGAAAGACGCCAAGCGCGTCGCCATCGGCTCCGGTGTTGGTGCCGTCATTGAGACGTACGACTTCATCGGCTTCGGTACCGCCGCGGCCCTGTATTTCGGCACGGCATTCTTCCCCACAGGTGACCCGGTCACCGGAACCCTGGCGGCGTTCGCCACCCTGGGCGTTGGCTTCGCGGCCCGCCCGATCGGCGGCATTATCGGCGGGCACTTGGGCGACAAGGTGGGCCGCAAACCCGTTCTGGTGGCCTCATTGATCCTCATGGGCGTGGCCACGTTCCTGATCGGCCTGCTCCCTACCTATGAGCAGGTGGGCCTCCTCGCGCCGGCACTCCTGGTCTTCGTCCGCGTTGTCCAGGGCCTGGCGTTCGGCGCCGAGTGGGGCGGCGCCATCCTGATGAGCTACGAACACGCACCGTGGAAGTCCAAGGGCAAGTACACCGGCATCGTCCAGGCCGGTTTCCCCGTCGGACTGCTCCTGGCGAACCTCGTCTTCCTGGTGAGCGTGAACCTCGGCGGCGAGCTTGCCTGGCGCGTCCCGTTCCTCGCGAGCATCGTGCTGGTCGCAGTTGGCCTGATCATCCGCTCCAAGGTTCCGGAATCCCCGGTTTTCGACGAGGTCAAGGACAGCGGCTCCATCGTCAAGAACCCCATCATGGAAGTCATCAAGACCGACTGGCGCAGCATCGTCCGCGGCATCGGCCTGCGCATCGCCGAGACCGCCGGCTACGCGGTGTCCATCACCTACATGATTTCCTACCTGCACACCCAGCAGCTCGCGGACAAGACCCAGACGCTCGTGGCCCTGTGCATCGCTTCCTTCATCGGCATCTTCGCCACCATGGCCTGGGCCCGGCTCACGGACAGGATCGGCCGCCGGCCGCTGTACGTCTGGTCCACCGCCTTCGCAGCGCTGTTCGGCATCCCCATGTTCCTGCTGGTCAACACCGGACTGTTCATCTTCGTCATCGCCACCATCGTGATCTCCTACGCCGTCTGCCAGAACTCCCTCGCCGGTGCCCAGGGCCCATGGTTCCCTGAGCTGTTCCAGGCCAAGACCCGCTCCTCCGGCGCCTCCCTGGCCTACCAGATCTCCGCCATGGTCTCCGGTTTCACGCCCTTCGTCACCACGCTCCTGTTTGTCACTCTGGGCTGGATGGGCCCCGCGCTCCTCTTCAGCTTCTACGCAGGCGTGGGCCTCTGGGCCGCCCTCGTCACCCGCGAAACCTGGGGCAAGCGCGAGCGCCAGCTCGCGGATGAGGCCACCAAAAGCACCCCGCAGTCGGTGAACGTCTAAATGACCACCACTCACGAAAAACCCGTCACCGAAATGCAGGAAACCATGAGAAGCAACCCCACAGAACGAGTCGCTGCCACCGCGGCAGCCGCCTACCGGATCCGGCACCACGCGCTGGACATGGGCGAGGTCCAGGGCCAGGGCTACGTGGGCCAGGCCCTCGGTGCAGCCGACATGCTGGCCACCGTCTATGCCGACCAGCTCCGTTTCCGGGCAGCCGAGCCGGAGTGGGAGGGCCGGGACCGGTTCCTGCTCTCCACCGGCCACTACGCCATCGGCCTGTACGCCGCACTGGCTGAGGCCGGAATCATCCCGGTTCAGGAACTGGAGACGTACGGCTCGGACGATTCCCGGCTACCGATGTCCGGGATGGCCACGTACACGCCGGGCATGGAAATCTCCGGTGGGTCGTTGGGACACGGCCTCACCGTTGCAGTGGGCATGGCCCTGGGCCTGAGGTACCAGGGCTCCGGGGCCAGGATCTACAACTTCCTCTCTGACGGTGAACTGGACGAAGGCTCCACCTGGGAGGCGGCGATGGGCGCCTACCACCACCAGTTGGGAAACCTCACCGCCATGGTGGACATCAACGCCCTGCAGGCGGACGGGAAAACGGACACAGTGCTGCGCACCGAGCCGGTCACCGAAAAGTGGGAATCGTTTGGCTGGTACACCCAGCGGGTGGACGGGAACGACGTCGGCGCGCTGCTCACAGCGTTCGACAATGCAGCTGCCCAGGCCGCCGCCGTCGGACGTCCTTCCGTGATCCTGTGCGATACCAAGGTGGGCCGTGGCGTCCCGTTGCTCGAGGAGCGGGAAAAGGCGCACTTCATGCGCATCGAAGAACACGAATGGCAGACCTGCCGCGAGCAGTTGACCGCCGGATACGAAGGAAAGGACGCCCGATGAGTACCCTTACAGCTTCGACAGGCACAGCCGCACCCAAGCTGAAAACCTCGGCCATGATCGCGTCCTTCGCGGACCCGGGCCAGAAGACGGCGTCCGCTCCGTTCGGACACGCCTTGGTCAAGGCCGCGCAGGAAAACGACAAGATCGTTGGGCTCACCGCGGACCTGGGCAAGTACACGGACATGCACATCTTCGCCCAGGCCTTCCCCGAGCGGTTCTTCCAGATGGGCATGGCAGAGCAGCTGCTGTTCGGTGCCGCTGCGGGCATGGCAGAGACCGGGCTGGTGCCGTTCGCGTCCACCTATTCTGTGTTCGCTGCCCGCCGGGCGTACGACTTCCTCTGCCTGGACGCCGCCGAGCCCAACCTCAACGTTAATATCGTGGGCGGCCTGCCGGGCCTGACCACCGGGTACGGCCCCAGCCACCAGGCCACCGAGGACATGGCGATTTTCCGCGGCATGCCCAACCTGACCATCGTGGACCCATGCGATTCGATCGATATCGAGCAGGCCGTGCCTCAGCTCGCCGCCAGCGACGAACCTACCTACCTGCGGCTCCTCCGCGGCAAAGTGCCCACCGTCCTGGACGAATACGGGTACACGTTTGAACTGGGCAAGGCCAAGGTCCTGCGCCCGGGCAACGATGTCGTCTTCATCTCCTCCGGCCTGATGACCATGCGGGCGCTCCAGGCAGCCAAGGCGCTGGAGGCACACAACGTGGATGTCGCCGTCGTGCATACCCCCACGATCAAGCCCTTCGACGCCGCAACTGTCCTGGCGGAGATCAACACGGACCGCCTCGCTGTCACGCTCGAAAACCACAGCATCATGGGTGGCCTGTTCGAGACCGTGGCATCCGCCGTGGTCACAGCCGGGCTCGGCAAACGAGTGGTGCCTGTGGCGTTGCCGGATGAATTCCTCGCCGCCGGCGCCCTTCCCACCCTGCACGAACGCTACGGGCTCTCGGTCCAGAAGATTGTGGCGAAGGTGCTGGCCGAACTGGGCTGACGCACCTGCAGAAGCGCGGAGCAAGTCCAAGCTGCTCCGCGCTTCTGCCGTAGAATCGACTGTTAACACGCCACTGTAAACAGTCGACCCCTAACACTGAGGATCCTCCGATGACTGAACTAGCAGCATCCCTTCTGGGGCTCGAGAAGAAAAGCCTCCGCGAACAGGCGCTTGCCGCGCTGCGCACAGCCATCACCAGCGGCGAACTGGAACCCGGCAGGCACCTGGTGGAGACCGAACTCTCCGAGATGCTGCGGATCAGCCGCGGCACCCTGCGCGAGGCGCTCCGCCAGCTGGAACAGGAAGGACTCCTCTCAGCCGGGCCGCGGGGACGCCTCTCAGTCAGGCACCTGGATGAGAAGGAAATCCGCGACATCTACGCCGTCCGCGCCGCACTGGAATCGCTCGCCGCCCGAACCCTGTGCGAACTTCCCGACCGGCAGACCGTGATCACCGCCCTGCGCGCGGCAATCGACGCGATGAAGGCCGCCGAAAAGGAAGGCCTGCAGAAACGGGTGGAATCGGACCTTGAATTCCACCGCACCCTCTGCCGGTTGACCGGGAACGAGACGTTGCTGCACACGTGGGAGTCGCTGGAAGGGTCAATCCGGATGTCCATCATGTTCGCCGGCCTGGAAAAGGGCGTCAGGAACATGAGCGTGGACCGCCACCATGACATCGTGGCTGCCATAGAAACCGGCGACGCCTCGCTGGCCCGCAAGACCATCCGTGAGCACATGGACACCGCCGCCAGCAACCTCGTGGCGTAGGTAACGGCCGGCGGTCAGCCCAGCTCGCCGGTCCCGGCCTCTTGAATGTTGTTTCCCAAGGCTGGCAACAGGACGAGTTTCGAGGCCACATCGACGTCGGGGCGGAGGTCGCGGTCCTGGCTGGCGGCCGGCAGCGTGAATCCGGTTTCGAGGGTTCTCCTGAGCCGTGGATTGCTGAACTCGGACGGTTCGCGTCCCTGCATGCGCAGGGCCCGCGCTGAACACACCAGTTCCACGGCCGTCATGGTCGTCAGCGCCTGGACGGTGGAGTCCAGCCGGGAGGTCGCCAGGCTGGCGAAGCTGGCGTCCTCCTCGGCGCCCAAGGACAGGACCACCGTCTGCAAGCTCGCGGGCTGGGCGTTGGCGCGCATAAGCCCCGCGGCGGCGGCCGCCACATATTCGAGCATCATGACGCCGGATTGGCCGGCATCGTCGGCCGCAAGGAACCGGTGGAGACCCGTGAACGAGGGGTCGCAGAGCAGGTCTATCCGGCGGAGGTTGGTTGCGCAGGCCGTCCCCAGGGCCAAATGCAGGGCGTCCACCCGCCTGGCAAGGGTTGTCATCTGGAAAAGGCCGTGATGGGCCACCCCGTTGCTCCCGTCCGCGTCGGAGCCGAAGACCAACGGATTCTCGTGGCCGGCAACCACAAGCTGGTCCAGGAGCAATTTAAGGGCGGCAAGCTCCTCCGAGACCGCCCCGAGGACTTGCGGCAACGTGCGCAGGGAGTACGGATCCTGGATCCGGGCGGGCACGCCGGTCCCAGCCACCAGCCCGTGAAGTGTCGTCGCCATATCCGCCACGGCAGGCGAATCGGACGCCCGGGCCACCTCGGGGCTGAACGCCTCCGGATTGCCTGACATCGCGGTGAAGGATAAAGCGCTCACAAGCGTGAGGTTCTCCAGCAGGACCGCAAGTTTCTGATGGCCCAACACGGCCTGGGCGACGGTGAGCGCGCTGGAACTGATGAACGGCAGGGCATCCTCCGTGGCCCAGCCGTCGAGGGCGCCGGAGATGAGGCTGCCGCCCATGGTTGGCCGCTCGCCAAGGAGCGTCAGCGCCGTCCCGGCCAGGGCCGGCAGGTCGGCCGTGCCGATTCCGCCGAATTCCCGGACCTCCGGCAAGGCGTCTTGGTTCAACATCCCTACCAGCGCCTCGGCGATGGCCGGATTGATTCCGGAGGCACCTGCCGCCAGTTGGGAGAGCCTGATCACCAGCATCGCCCGCACGGTTTCGCGGTCGAGGCTCCGCCCGGCGTCCACGGCATGGCTGCGAAGGAGATTCAGTCCATGTGTATCCGCTCCCGTGCCGGTCGCATCCAACGTGACGGAGCGGTTGGCGCCAACGCCAGTGGAGCGTCCGTAGACGGGCCGCATGAGGGCGGTTGCCCGCGCCGACCGCTGGGATGCAGCCATCCGTTCAGCGGCCGACGGCGTCAGTGTCACCTTCATGCCCCCGGCCGCCACCTTGGCGATGTCCGCCAAGGCCAGTTGCCGGCCGTCGATTTCAATCATGGGCTGATTCTTTCAAAGTCGGGCTGCCCCAACTAGGTAGCAGTAGATGTCGTTTTCGCGTCCCATAACAACACCTGCTGCTACCTAGTTGGGGGTTGGGGCCTGGTTAGTTTGTCTCGTTCATGGGGATGCGGACGCCGCGTTCTTTGGCGACGTCGAGGGCGCGGTCGTAGCCGGCGTC
>NZ_JBBCBS010000016.1:0-71362 GCF_037203945.1 Pseudarthrobacter sp. CCNWLW207
GGGGCCGCCGGCCTGGGAAGGGTGGCCACGATGTCGCGGATGATCTGCAGGGCATGCTCGTCATTTTCGGCCAGGTGATCGGTGACGCCGGAAATCCTCGAGTGGACATCGCCACCGCCGAGCTCCTCGGCGGTGACGATCTCGCCGATGGCCGCTTTCACAAGGGGCGGGCCGCCCAGGAAGATGGTGCCCTGGTTCCTGACGATCACCGTTTCGTCGCTCATGGCTGGGACGTAGGCGCCGCCGGCGGTGCATGAGCCCATGACGGACGCTATCTGCGGGATCTTGGCGGCGGACAGCCGGGCCTGGTTGTAGAAAATCCGGCCGAAGTGCTCCTTGTCCGGGAACACCTCGTCCTGTTTCGGCAGGAAGGCCCCGCCGGAGTCCACCAGATAGATGCAGGGCAGCCGGTTTTCGAGGGCGATTTCCTGGGCCCGGAGGTGCTTCTTGACCGTCATGGGATAGTAGGTGCCGCCCTTGACGGTGGCGTCGTTGGAGATCACCAGGACCTGCCGGCCATGGACCAGGCCGATGCCGGCGATGACCCCGGCGCCGGGCGACTCATCGTTGTACATGCCGTTGGCGGCGAGCGGAGCGATCTCCAGGAACGGGCTGCCGTCATCCAGCAGCTGGTCGATGCGTTCGCGCGGGAGGAGCTTCCCCCTGGCCACATGGCGTTCGCGGGATTTTTCCGGACCACCCAGGGCGGCCTCAGCGAGCCTGGACCGGAGTTCGGCGGCGAGCGCAAGCTGCGCCGAGTTATTGGCGGCAAAGGCATCGCTTCCGGTATCAAGCCGGGTGGCGAGAGTCTCCATCGACTGGTCCGTTCCTGTTCTGTTAGGAGCCAACTTCATAGACCGCAAAGGCCAACTCGGTTAGTGCTGTGTAACTGAGATTAGGTTAGTCTTTATTAACTGTGATGTCCAACATATGGAGGCGTTGCTAGAATTTGCTGGTCCGAGGAGGAAATGTGCCCACTACCCGGCCGGTGCAGCCAACCCAGCAGGCCCTGTCCACCCCATCCGTTCCAGCAACCAGCGGCTCTGCCATCAACGGGAGTACTGCAGCTAAGCCAGTTCCAGCAGCCCAGACTGCTACAGGAAGCCAGGCAGCTCCCGTGACCCAGCGCAGCCAAGCCAAAGAGTTGCGACGCCAGGCCTTGCTGACCGCTGCTGCCTCGCTGTTCGCCAAGAACGGGTTCAACCGGGTGTCCCTGGAGGACCTGGGCGCCGCCGCAGGAGTGAGCGGCCCTGCCGTCTACCGCCATTTCCGCGGTAAACAGGCCGTCCTGGGCGATTTGTTGCTCACCGTCAGCCGGGAACTCCTGGACGGCGGACTCAGGGTGGTGGCTGAAACCACTGATCCATTCGCGGCGCTGCGCCGGCTCGTGGCGTTCCAGGTTGATTTTGCCCTGGGCAAGCCTGACGTGATCCGGGTGCAGGACCGCGACTTCAGCAACCTCACGGAGAAAGACCAGTCCGAGGTGCGTACGCTGCAGCGGAACTACGTTGAGCTTTGGGTGGACGTCCTCACCCGGCTGCATCCTGACACCGATGCCGCCGAACTGCGGATGCGGGCCCACGCAACTTTTGGCCTGATCAACTCCACCCCGCACTCGGTACGCAGCCATGGCCGGAAGATCGCCGTGAAGTCCGCCCGCCCCCTGCTGGAGGGCATGGCCCTGGCCGCCCTGACCGTAGACACTTCCCAGACACCACCCCAAGAGCGGCCCCAGCCCGCTTGACCGGTGCGGGCCAGCAACGGTTAAACGGGTCAGGGCCGCTTGTGCGGGGAGTCGCACGGCTCCCGCTTTAGACCATGGCCAGCACCATGCCGGGCTCGGCCAGGATCGCGCCGACGTCGGCAAGGAACCGGGAGCCCTGTTCCCCGTCCACCACGCGATGGTCGAAGGACAGGCTCAAGGTCATGACCTGGCGCAGGGCCACCTCCCCTTGGTACTCCCACGGCATGTTCCGGACAGCCCCCACGGCCAGGATCGCAGCCTCGCCGGGATTGAGGATCGGTGTGCCGGCGTCAATGCCGAAGACCCCGATATTGGTGATGGAGATAGTGCCGCCGCTCAACTCGGCCGGCGTGGTCTTTCCGGCCCGGGCCGACTCAGTCAGAGCCGTCAGCGCTTCGGACAGCCCGGTGAGGGACAACGTGTCCGCATCCTTGATGTTCGGCACCGTGAGGCCGCGCGGTGTAGCTGCCGCGATGCCAAGGTTGACGTAATTGAACTGGACAATCTCCTGGCCCGCTTCGTCCCAGCGGGAGTTCAGCGACGGGTTCCGCCGCAGCGCAATGAGGACAGCCTTGGCCACGATCGTCAGCGGCGTGAGTTTGTACCCGGCAAAAGCCCGGTTGGCCTTCAGCCTTGCGAGCAGGTCCATGGTGGGGGTGACATCAACCGTCAGGAATTCGGTCACGTGCGGGGCGGTAAAAGCGCTGGCCACCATCGCGGCAGCCGTGAACTTCCGGACCCCCTTGATCGGCGTGCGTGTCTCGCGCTCGGGCTGGCTGGCCCCGGAGGGCTCGCCATGCCGGTCATCAGGCACTGCCTGCAGATGCTGGGCGGCCGCCGGGAGGTCCCCGCCTCCCACGAAGTTGCGGACGTCGTCGCGGCTAATCAGCCCCCCGGGGCCCGTGCCGGCAACCTCCGCCAGGTCGACGCCAAGGTCCTTGGCGAGTTTCCGCACGGGCGGCGTGGAGCGGGGGCGTTCGGAAGTCACCACCCGCTCCCTGGCCTCGCGGGGCCGGCCAGGGAACCCTGCGGCCGCGGCCGCCGGCTCAGCCGGCGGCTCCGCGGGATTCTCGACCAACGCCAGGTTGCGTTGACGGCGGGCTGGGCGGCCGGAACTTTCGACGACGGCGCCGTACCCCACAAGGTTCGGTTCCCTTTTGCCCGCGGCCGCCGCGCTGCCGACATCAATTGCCTCCGGGGCAGCGCCGGTGGATGTGTCCACCGATGGCGCCGCGCCGCCGTCGTCCGGTACTTCGAAGGAGACGATCGGCTTGCCCACCTCGACAATCGTGCCTGGCTGTTCGTGAAGCTCCTTGATGACGCCGGCGAAAGGTGAAGGCAGTTCCACCACGGCCTTGGCGGTTTCCACCTCGGCAATGACCTGGTTGAGGGCTACGGTGTCCCCCACCCCGACCTTCCAGCTGAGGATTTCGGACTCGGTCAGTCCTTCGCCGAGGTCCGGGAGCCTGAATTCCTTGATCATGGTGGCGCTCATCCTTCCAGCCCGCTCAGGGAGTTCGGCCGGCCCAGGGCCCGGTCAACGCCGTCGAGGATCCTGTCCAGGCCAGGCAAATGGTGCATCTCCAGCTTGGAATACGGGTACGGAATATCGAAGCCAGTGATCCGGACCGGGGCGGCTTCAAGGTGGTAGAAGCACCGCTCGGTGATGCTCGCCGCGACCTCTGCGCCCAGTCCGCCGGACTGGCCCGCCTCATGGGTGATCACCAGCCGCCCGGTCTTGCGGACGGACGCCTCCACCGTCGCGTAGTCCACCGGCGCCAGCGAGCGCAGGTCGATGACTTCGATGGACACGCCTTCATCTGACGCCGCAGTGGCGGCATCGCGTGCCGTCTTAACCAGCGGCCCGTAGGCCACGAGCGTTACGTCGGTCCCCTCTGTGACTACACGGGCGCGGTCCATGGGCAGGGCTGTGGAGAGGTCGACGGCCTCGTCCACTTCGCCTTTGTCGTGGTAGCGGCGTTTGGGTTCGAAATACAGGACGGGGTCATCGCTGGCAATAGCCTGCTGGATGACGGTGTGGGCATCCTGCGGGTTGGACACCGTTACCACGCGGAGCCCGGAGGTGTGGGTGAAATAGGCCTCGGGTGATTCCGAATGGTGCTCGGGTGAGCCGATGCCGCCGCCGAAAGGCACACGGACGGTGATGGGCATCTTGACGGCACCCTGCGTGCGGTAGTGCAGCTTGGCCACCTGGCTCACGATCTGGTCGAACGCGGGGTAGATGAAGCCGTCGAACTGTATCTCCACCACTGGCCGGTAACCGCGGTAGGCCAGGCCGACGGCGGTGCCCATGATGCCGGATTCGGCGAGCGGCGTGTCCACGACCCGGTGTTTGCCGAAGTCCTTCTGCAGGCCGTCCGTCACCCGGAAGACGCCGCCGAGGGTTCCAATGTCCTCCCCCATGAGGATGACTTTGGGGTCGTTCTCGAGGGATTTGCGCAAGCCTGCGTTGATGGCGCGGGCAAAGGTCATCTGGGTCATCAGCGTGCACCTTCTTGGGAAGTGGCTCCGGCGGGATCACCGAAGGAAGCCAGGTAGCGGGAGTAGTGGTCCTGCTGACGGTCAAGCCAGGAGTTGGGCGAGCTGTAGACGTGCTTGAAGATGTCCAGGGGCTCGGGGTCGGGCATGTTGGTGCAGCCGGCACGCATCTCGCGTGCCACGGCGTCGGCCTTGTCCTTGACATGCTGCTGCAGGTCACTGGTCAGGAGTCCCTTGCGGTCCAAAAGCGACTTGACCCTGTCGAGGGGATCCTTCGCGGCCCAGTCCTCCAGTTCGTTGGGGTCCCGATACCGTGTGGGGTCATCCGCTGTCGTGTGCGGGCCCATGCGGTATGTGACGGCTTCGATGAAGGTGGGTCCGCCACCATTCCGCGCCCTGTCCAGGGCGACCCGGGTGGCTGCCATCACGGCGAGGACGTCATTGCCGTCAACCCGGAGGCTGGGGATGCCAAAACCGGTGGCCCTGTCCGCCAGGTGGATGTGGGACTGCAGCCTGACCGGTTCCGAGATGGCCCAGTGGTTGTTCTGGCAGAAGAAGACCACGGGCGCCTGGAAGCTGGCGGCGAACACCATGGCTTCGTTGACGTCGCCTTCACTCGTGGCACCGTCGCCGAAGAATGTCACCGCTACGGAGTCGGCGCCGTCGTTCTGGATGCCCATGGCGTACCCGGTGGCGTGAAGCGTCTGTGCGCCGATGATGATTTGCGGTGTGGCCATGTTGATCGTGTACGGATCCCAGCCCGCTGACGCATTTCCCCGCCATACCCGGATGATGTCCGTCAGGTCCACGCCACGGCAATAGGCGACACCGTTTTCGCGGTAACTGGAGAACACAAAATCGTCGTCCCGCAGTGCCCTGCCCGCGCCGACCTGCGAGGCTTCCTGCCCCAGCAGCGGCGGCCACAGGGCCAGTTCGCCCTGGCGCTGGAGCGCTGTGGCTTCGACGTCGATCCGCCGCACCACGGCCATGTCCTCGTAGAGGGAACACAACCGCTCATCGGTGATGTCCTGCACCCATGGATCGAATTCCGGATGACTGATCCGCTCCCCCGCGGGATTGATCAGCTGGATCAGGTACCGCCCGGATCCAGGGATTCCTGCACTGTTGCCCGGGCCTTCCGGGGTTGTTCCGCCATGGCCCGCTTCGTCTGTAGACACGATCGCCCCGCAACCTTCTCACGTCGTTTGACCGGGGCTTAGGGACTCGTGGTCCTGCCGCCGTCCGGCCTCCCGGGCGCCGTTGCCCCGGATAATTGTGACCCTACTCACAATGCTCAATGGGTACAACCACCGCGCAAATAACTGAGCAAAATGCCCTGTCTGGGAGCACCAGACCGTGCTAGCGTTGCGCATTATGCAAGCTTTGGATGGCACCGACACCCGGCTGCTTTCGGCCATGGCCAAGGACCCCCGCCGGACGGTGGTGGCCCTTGCCCAGAAGCTGGGCCTGTCGCGCAACACGGTTCAGGCCCGGATGGCCCAACTGGAGAAGAAGCACGTCTTCCTGTCCTTTGAACGGCGGATCAATCCGGCGTCTTTGGGCTATCCGCTAATGGCCTTCATTTCCGTCCACGTGCAGCAGCAAAAGCTGGGGCAGTTGGCCCATGACCTGGCCAGCATCCCGGAGATCCTGGAGGGCTACGGCCTCACCGGATCCGCTGACCTCCTCCTGCGCGTGGTGGCCCTGGACGCCGAGGACCTGTTCAGGATCAACGGCAAGATCCTGGCCTGCGACGGAGTGGAGCGCACGGATACCGCGTTGGCTATGGGTGAGCTGATTCCCTTCCGCATCCAGCCGCTGCTCGAACGCGGCCCGGCGGAGGCCTAGGATCCGAGCGTTCGCTGCGTCTTTCGGTCCTGCGGATGCCGGGGCGGGACAGGCCGGGTTATAGGCTGGTTGAAGTTGAATCGAATGGGGTGCCGGTCACCGGTTCCCGCAACGAGGCAGTCCCAGTGCAGGCTGCACACTGCCGGAAAGGCTCCATCTTGAGCAATCCTCAGGAACCGTACCAGCCGGGTCACGCCGACGCCGGCGCGCGGCCGGCTGCCCCGCCGCGGCAGGCACCTGCGCAGCAGCCCGGGCAGTACGCCGGGCAGTTTGGTGCGCCCGGGCAGCAGCCCGGGCAGTTTAACGCCCCCGGGCAGTACCCGGATCCAACGCCCTTCGGCCTTCCGGGCCAGCCGCCTGCCAAGGACCGGAAGAAGCTGTGGATCATCCTCGGCATCGTCGGTGGCGTGGTGCTACTGGCCATCGTCGGCATCATCGTCCTGTTCAATGTCCTCGGCGGTGCCACCAATCAGGCCCGTGGACTCGCGGACGGCTTCACCAAGCTGGTCATTGCCGGTGACTCCTCCCAGGCCTACGACGACTACCTTGACCCCGCACTCCAGGAACAGCTGTCGAAGGAAGACTTCATCGCCGGCGTCGAAAGCCTGGAAATGGACGAGACCTGCGAGCCGGCATACAACGATCTGAAGGTCAGTTCGGAAAACGGCAACAACGCCGCCGACATCGCAGGCGTGATCACCTGCGACGGACGGCAGGTTGACCTGGCCTACCGTTTCGAAGGCACTGACGAGCTGAAAATGACCAACATTAAACTCCGGCCGAAGGCATAACCGGACTGCCCACGCGAAGAGCCCCGTGCTGCTGGCACGGGGCTCTTCACGTTAAGGGTGTTGTGTGTTGGCTGCCGTCAGTGGTCCACGGCCTTCTCGGCGCCGACGCCGGTGAGCGAGCGAACTTCCATTTCGGCCTGCTTGGCGCTGTCTTCACGCTTCTTGTCCAGGACCGTGCCCAGCCAGCCCAGCAGGAAGGCCAGTGGAATGGACACAATGCCCGGATTGCTCAGCGGGAAGAAGGCAAAGTTGGCGCCGGGAATCATGGACGTCTTGGCCCCGGAAACCACCGGGGAGAAGATGATCAGGATGATGGCCGAGCCCAGGCCGCCGTACATGCTCCACACTGCGCCCTGTGTGGTGAACCTGCGCCAGAACAGCGAGTAGACGATCGTCGGGAGGTTCGCCGACGCCGCGACGGCGAAGGCGAGCGCCACCAGGAAGGCCACATTCTGGCCGTTGGCGAAGATGCCACCCAGGATAGCCATAACACCGATGACCACTACGGTCCGCCGCGCAACCTTGACCTCGGTGTCGGCGTCGGCCTTGCCCTTGGAGATGACGCTCGCGTAGATGTCGTGGGCGAAGGACGCCGCGGCTGTAATGGTCAGGCCTGCCACTACCGCCAGGATGGTGGCGAACGCCACCGCCGAGATGAAGCCCAGCAGCAATGGTCCGCCCAGGTGGAAGGCCAGCAGGGGTGCAGCTGAGTTCACGCCACCCGGTGCGGTTTTAATGGTTTCGGCACCCACGAGGGCTGCTGCGCCGTAACCCAGCACGAGGGTGAACAGATAGAACAGGCCGATCAGCCAGATGGACCAAACCACGGACTTGCGGGCTTCCTTGGCCGTGGGCACGGTGTAGAAGCGCATCAGGACGTGCGGCAGGGCTGCGGTGCCCAGGACCAGGGCCAGGCCCAAGGACATGAAGTCCAGCTTCGAGGTCTCGGTCTTGCCGTACTGCAGGCCCGGGTTCAGTACCGCCGGGTTGTTGGAGGTCTCCACGGCCGCGCCGAGCAGGCTGGAGAGGTTGAAGCCGTAGATGGCCAGGACCCAGAAGGTCATCACGGCCGCGCCGGCGATCAGCAGGATGGCCTTGATGATCTGGACCCAGGTGGTGCCCTTCATCCCGCCGATCAGTACATACATGATCATCAAGGCGCCGACGACGATGATCACCAGGGCCTGTCCGCCCCAGTCGCTGATACCGAGCAGCAGGGAGATCAGGCTGCCGGCGCCTGCCATCTGCGCCAGCAGGTAGAAGAAGCAGACGGCCAGGGTGGAAATGGCAGCCGCGATCCGGACCGGACGCTGCTTGAGCCTGAAGGAAAGGACGTCCGCCATGGTGAACTTCCCGGTATTCCGGAGCAGCTCCGCCACCAGCAGCAGGGCAACCAGCCAGGCCACGAGGAAGCCGATCGAGTACATAAAGCCGTCGTAGCCGTTGATGGCAATTGCGCCGGTGATCCCCAGGAACGAGGCGGCCGACAGGTAGTCGCCGGCGATGGCCGTTCCGTTCTGGGACCCGGTGAACGACCGGCCCGCAGCGTAGTAGTCGGCCGCGGTCTTGTTGTTCCGGCTGGCCCGCAGCACGATCACCATGGTCACGGCCACAAACAGGCCGAAGATGCCCATGTTGAGCAGCGTGGTTTCCTTGAGGTCGGCGACGTCGACCGCCGTGGCAATCCCGATCATTTGGCTACTCCGCTCACGACGTTGCCGTCTTTATCAAACTCATGGCCTTCGATTTCGTGGCGGATCTCCGCAGCGATGGGATCCAGCCTCCGGTTGGAGTAGCTGACATACCAGCCAGTGATGGCGAACGTGGAGACAAACTGCAACAGGCCTAGGATCAGGCCGACGTTGATGTTGCCCCACACCTTGGTGGACATAAACTCGACGGCGTAGTCAGCCAGCAGGACATACGCGAAGTACCACAGCAGAAAAGCGACGGCCATCGGGAATACAAAGCTGCGGTGACGTTTGCGCAGTTCCTGGAACCGCTCCGTCGACTGGACCTGTTCGAAGTCCACGGACGCCGCTGCGTCCGGAGTGTGGGCATCGTTACCCATCGTTCCTCCTCGTTGAGTCTTGCCTGGTTCACACCGGCGGGCGCCCCAGCACCATTCCGCTGATGTGACTGCAATCACTCTGCGCCGTGGCGGCACGGCACAACAGGGGCAGCGGCGGAACGCTCGCTCAACGGTCGCGATGCTGCGACAAACGGCACCCGCCGCTACGCTGGGCACCATGCCGGACTCCCCTCTCCTGACCGCCGCAGCAGTTGCGGTGATTGTTTTGGCGATCGCCGTCGTCGTCGGCGTGGGAGCTAAAGTGCTGCGGTCCTTCCGTGAACTCGGCACCGATGCCGAGCGTGCCACCTACAACACCCTCCACGCCGCGTCCCGTGCCGGGCAGCACCTGCGCACCGGGCTCAATCCGGCGGGCGCCGCGAAGGCGTGCCGGCAGTTGCGGACCCTCCTGGGCTGCAGTGCGCTGGCGATCACCGATACTGCCGGCGTGCTCGCCTGGGACGGTGTCGCCGAGGAACTGAAACCCCGCTTGATGGACCTGGCCGCAGACGTCCTGATCGGAGGCCGGACTACTGTGCTCCAGGCGCGTGACCTGGCTGCGAATCCTGCCGCTGGCAACCTCGCCGCCGTCATCGCGCCGGTGCGTGCCGGATCACGGGTGGTGGGGGTGGTGGCCGCCTTTGCCCCCCTTGCAGGGGCCGGGCTGGTCCGCGCCACCAGTGAAGTGGCGGACTGGGTGGCGGTCCAGGTGGAACTGGCCGAGCTGGATGCTTCCCGGACGCTGCTGATGGAAGCGGAGGTTCGTGCACTGCGGGCGCAGATCAGCCCGCACTTTATCTACAACTCGCTCAACGCGATCGCGTCGTTCATCAATACCGACCCGGCGCGGGCCCGCGAACTGGTGGTGGAGTTCGCGGACTTCACCCGGTACTCCTTTCGCCGCCACGGCGATTTCACAACCCTCGCCGAGGAACTCCGCTGCATCGACAGGTACCTGCTCCTTGAACGTGCCCGCTTCGGCGAACGGGTTCAGGTCAGCCTCCGAATAGCCCCGGAAGTGCTGGGCACCGTGATCCCGTTCCTGAGCTTGCAGCCGCTCGTGGAGAACGCGGTGCGGCACGGGCTTGAGGCCAAGGAGGGGCCGGGGCACATCAGCATCACCGCCAATGATTCCGGCGCTTTCGCGGAGGTCACCATCGAGGACGACGGCGTGGGCATGGACCCTGCCCAGCTCCAGTCGATGCTTGCCGGCCACACCGACGGCGAACACGTGGGGCTGCGCAACGTCGATGCCCGCCTCCGGCAGGTCTATGGCGATGACCACGGCCTCGTGATCGAGACGGCGCCCGGGGAGGGGACCCTGATCACCATGCGCGTGCCCAAGTCCCAGCCCGACCACGACGCCTGAGCCACCCAATCTGATTCCAGCCGCCCCCGGCGGATAATGTAGGACCATGATTAATGTCCTCGTCGCCGATGACGAGCTGCCCGCAGTGGAAGAACTGGCCTACCTCCTGGGCCGTGACGACCGGATCGGCACCATCCACCGCGCCACCTCCGGCTCAGAAGCGCTGAGGGCCCTCACCACTCAATCCGTGGACGCTGTCTTCCTGGACATCCACATGCCGGCAGTATCCGGGCTGGACATTGCCAGGGCCATCGCGCGCAGCAGCCATCCGCCGGCGGTGGTCTTTGTCACTGCGGACGAGGACTGCGCCCTGGAGGCATTCGAGCTGGCCGCCGTGGACTACCTGCTGAAGCCGGTCCGCGCCGAACGGCTGTCCCGGTCAGTGGGACGGATCAGCGAACTGCTGCGCGAGGGCGGCGGCCCGGCTCCGGAGATGATCACCGTGGACCAGGGCGGCACCACCCGGATGATCAGGCGCGACGACGTCACGTACGTCCAGGCCCAGGGAGACTACGCACGGCTTCACACAGTTGATGCGAGCTACCTGATCAGGGTTCCCCTGGCCGACTTGGAGCAGCAGTGGGCGGCTGCGGGCTTCATCCGTACGCACCGGTCCTACCTGGTGGCCCTGAAGCACGTGGCCTCGATGAAGCTGGCCGCGGACGGACCAAGCGTCACAGTCGCCGGGGCCAACCTCCCCATCAGCCGCCGGCACCTGCCCACTGTCCGGGAGAAGCTGGAAGCCACCCGCATACGGCCGCAATCATGACGCGGGTCCGGGTCACGGCCCCGCACTCCGCAGCCCGGCCGGCGATGCAGTCGCGGGAGGCCGCCGAGGAATCGGAGGTGGGGCAGCTTTTTGTCAGGTCGCTGATCCGCACCCAGCTCCGGCTGGCGCTGGTAGTGGCCGGCGGATTCCTGCTGGTCCTGTGCTCGTTTCCGTTGCTGCTGGCGGCAGCACCCGGCCTGGCCGAGATCCGGGTGGCCGGAATCCCTTTCGACTGGCTGCTGTTGGGCGCCGGCATCTACCCGGTGACCGGGCTCAGCGCCTGGCTGTACATCCGCAGCGCGGCCCGGAACGAGTCCCGGTACCGCGACCTGGCCGAGGACAAGTGATCTTCCCGTGAGTCCCGCCGTCGGACTGGTGGCCCTTGTGGTGGTTTCCGTGGCCACTGCGGTCATCGGGTTCTATGGTCTCCGGATCTCCCGCACGACCGGCGATTTCTATGTTGCCTCCCGGACGGTCCGTCCGTGGTGGAACGCCTCGGCGATCGGGGGCGAGTACCTGTCTGCGGCGAGCTTCCTGGGCGTGGCCGGCCTGATCCTCCTCTCGGGGACGGACGCCCTGTGGTTTCCGGTGGGCTACACGGCCGGGTACCTGATGCTGCTGCTCTTCGTGGCCGCCCCGCTGCGCCGCTCGGGCGCGTACACCATCCCGGACTTCACGGAAGCCCGGCTGGATTCACGGGCAGTCCGGCGCGTGACCAGCGTTGTGGTGGTTGTGGTGGGGTGGCTGTATATCGTGCCGCAACTCCATGGTGCGGCACTGACCATCAGGATCACCACCGGGCTTCCGGGCTGGATGGGATCCGTGTGCGTGGTGATCGTGGTGTGCCTGACGGTGGTGGCCGGCGGGATGCGCTCCATTACCTTTGTCCAGGCCTTCCAGTACTGGCTAAAGCTCACGGCACTTGCCGTCCCTGTCCTCTTCATCGTGTTCACCCTCTTGGGCAGCGGAAGCACCGCCGTCGCTCCCGCCGTCGTGAACCCCACCGGGCTTGCTCCCGCGGGCCCGTACCAGAACATTTCATTGCTGGTGGCACTGCTGTTCGGCACCCTGGGCCTGCCCCACGTCCTGGTCCGCTTCTACACCAACCCCGATGGGCACTCAGCGCGCCGGACCACGCTGATCGTGCTCGGGTTGCTTTCGGTGTTTTACCTGTTTCCCACCGCGTACGGGCTGCTGGGACGGATGTTCAGGCCCGAGCTCGCGCGCTCAGGACAGGCAGATGCGGTGGTACTGCTCCTGCCAGGGCAGCTGATCGGCGGAACAGCGGGAGACCTGCTCTCGGCCCTGGTGGTGGCCGGAGCGTTTGCGGCTTTCCTCTCCACTACATCGGGACTGGTGGTCTCGCTCGCCGGTGTAATCAGCCAGGACGTCCTGGGCGGCAGTGTCCGCGGTTTCAGGCTTGCCGCCGTCATCTCGTCGCTGGTCCCCTTGGGCTTTGCCTTGGCCACCGACTCCCTGGCCCTGGCAGGCAGCGTGGGCCTGGTGTTCGCCTTTACCGCGTCCACCGTCTGTCCGGTCCTCCTCCTGGGCATCTGGTGGCGAGGCCTTACCGACACCGGCGCCATTGCCGGGATGGTGACCGGCGGCCTTCTCTGCGGCGGCGCCATGGTGTCCGGTTCCGTCCTGGGCGCAGCGGGCACCCCTTTCTGGCTGGCCCAGCCGGCGGCCTGGACGGTTCCGGCCGCGTTCGCCGTGATGGTGCTCGTCTCGCGCGCCACCAAAGGGCGCGTGCCACGGACCATGTCACGGCTCATGACCCGGCTGCACACCCCGGAAAGGCCACTGGTCACCGAACGCTGAAAACCGGCTGCCCCTCGCGCGGGAACTGCCCAGGGTGGACAATTACGGCATGTCCACGCAGGACGAACGAACACCCGCCGAGTCCGAAGGTGTCCCGCCGTCGGTCCGGGCGCAGCTGCTCGCCACCGAACACTGGAGCCTGCTGGCTTCCCGGAGCACCACCCAGGGTGAAGTGCTGACCCGGATCAGCATGTTCCTGATGTTCACCTCCGCGAGCCTGGTCAGCCTCGCGCTCGTGGGCCAGGCAACCAGGTTCTCGGACACGTTTGTCATGCTGGCCATGATCGTCCTGTCCACCGATCTGCTGATCGGCCTCCTCACGCAGGTCCGTGTCCTGAACGTTGCCATGGAGGACCTGATGTATGTCCTGGCCATGAACCGGCTGAGGGCGGCCTACGTGGACCTGGATCCCGGCATTGCGAAATATATGCTGGCGGGTACGCACGACGACCAACCGGGCATGGACCGGACCTATTACTTCCTCAGCGGCCGGAGTACGTGGAGCCACGTTGCCGGGAGCAGCATGGTCTTCATCATCATGGCCAACGCCGCCCTGACGGCCATCCTGCTGGGCACGTCCGTCACCCTTCTGGGCTGGCCAACACCGACGGCGGTCCTGCTGGGGTCGGCCAGCGGACTCGTCTTTGCCGGAGCTTCAATGGTGTACGGCTACCGGCAGTACCGCGACGTGTGGCCGGCGTTCACGCCGCTGTCCCCCACTCCACCGGGCGGCGACTGAAGCCAGGCAGTCAGCCCGGACGGATTCAGTCGATGGCGGCCATCAGTTCAACCACCCGGTCCAGGAAGGCGTCCACCTGGCTTTCTTCGTAGCCGTCCTTGCCGACGGCGGGACGGAAGACTGCGCGGCGGACGTTGTCCACGCTGAGCGGCTTGTCCTCTTCCAGGTAACCGATCAGCTCACGGCAGAGCCGATCCACATCCACCGTGCTGTAGCTGCGGGCCTTGTTTTTGGACGGCCGGCGGAACCGCTCGCCGTCGGGCCTGTGCAGGCGGCCGCGGAGGATTCCGGACAGGTTCCCGATCTCGCGCAGCCAGGCTTCTTCGCCGCTGGCGGCAATCAGTTCATCCCGTTCACGACGGGCAAACGCATCTTCGAGCCTGTCCAATGCGGCATCCACCACGGCGGCAGAGTAACCGCCCTTGACGGGGTCGAAGGACACGGCGCGGACGTCTCCGCTTTTGACGACTTGGGTGGCGGCCTTCGGCGTTTCCAGTGACACGCGCGCCCGCTGGAGGAACTGGTCCACCTGCTTGGCGTTGTACCCGTATTCGCTGCGCGGCACGCGTTCAAAGGACGCGGGGATGTGCCGGTGAAAGTCCAATGCCACTATGTTTCCTTCAATGCTGTTCAGCCGGATCGGTTGGGTACCAGTCTAAGGGCGCCTCCGGGCCGGCATGGTTTTTCCAATTGGGGATTCCCGATCAGGCGCCTGCCACCAGGACGTACAGGACGAAAGCCAGGGGACATGCAAAGACTATGGAATCAAGGCGATCCATAACACCGCCGTGGCCAGGAAGGATGCTGCTCATGTCCTTGATGCCCAGCTCGCGTTTGACCATGGATTCGGCGAGGTCCCCTGCCGTCGAGGCAGCCACCACGCCGACTGCCAGGACAAGGCCCACCCACCACGGTTTGTCCAGCAGGAAGATGCTGGCCAGCACACCGATCAGCATGGCGCCCGCAATGGAGCCGGCAAAACCCTCCCACGACTTCTTGGGACTGATTTTCGGGGCCATGGGATGTTTGCCCAGTGATGCCCCCACCAGGTAGCCGAACGTGTCGTTGGAGACCACCAGCAGCAGCATGACGGCCACCTGCCAGGCGCCTTGGGGAACCGTGCCACCGGGCCACAGCCCCAGGGGCGTCACACCGCCAGCAGCGTGCAGCGGTAGCGCAGCAAAGCTGATGAAGAACGGCACCCAGCCAAGGGTGAAGACTCCGGCGAAGATGCTGTTGGCCGAGCCGGCAGCACTTTCGATCGAACGCCACAGCAGCACGGCGATACAGCTCAGGAGCATGGCAAAGAGCAGGCTCTCGAGTCCACCGAAGTAGGCGACAAAAGGCATGGCCACCGTCCCTGTCATGACCGGAACAATGGGCATCCTGGTGCCGTTGGCCTCGAGGGCGCGGAAGATCTCCCACACTCCGAAGATCGCGAACGTAGTGGTTACCGCCACGAACCCTAAGGGAAGAAAGAGCAGCCCGCCCAGGACGGCAATCAGCATGGCCAGCCCCACAGCCGTGGCTGCCGGGAGGTTCCGCCCGGCTTTGGGGGTGGGGTTGGCCCGGGCCAGCCTGCCTTTCATGTGCGCCCGTTGTGCGGGAGCCTGCTCTGCCTGGCCCATCAGACTTCGAGCAGCTCTGCTTCCTTGCGCTTGAGCAGCTCGTCGATGCCGTCAACGTGGGCCTTGGTCAGGGCGTCGAGTTCCTTCTCGGCGCGGGTGCCTTCGTCTTCGCCGGCCTCGCCGTCCTTGACCAGCTTGTCCAGGGTTTCCTTGGCCTTGCGGCGGATGTTGCGAATGGAAACCTTGGCGTCCTCGCCCTTGGTTTTGACGATCTTGACGTATTCCTTGCGGCGCTCCTGTGTCAGGTCCGGAATGGTGATGCGGATGACGTTGCCGTCGTTGGACGGGTTGGCGCCCACCTCGGAGTCGCTCAGTGCGCGTTCGATGTCCCGGAGTGCGGTTTTGTCGAACGGGGTGATGAGGATGGTGCGCGCGTCCGGGATCGCGAAGGAGGCGAGCTGCTGCAGCGGCGTGGGTGAGCCGTAGTAGTCCACCAGGACCTTGTTGTAGAGGCCGGGGTTTGCCCTGCCGGTGCGGATCGAGGCGAAGTCTTCCTTGGCTACCTCAACGGCCTTGTCCATTTTCTCTTCGGCTTCGAGCAAGGTTTCTTCGATCACGGTCTCTCCTCAGAAATCAGTGCAGTCCGGGTGCCGGTTTCCTGCACAAGCTTGGTTCAGTGCTGCTGGTTCCATCGTGGGTCCCGCCAGCGGGGATGGATCTGTCCTGAAAACATCCTAGCCGTTGCTAGGCGGTCACCAGGGTGCCCAGCTTTTCGCCGAGGATGGCGCGCGTGACGTTGCCTTCGCCTTCCATACCAAAGACCACCATGGAGAGGTTATTGTCCTTGCACATGGTCATGGCCGTCTGGTCCATGACCCTGATGTCGCGGCGCAGGGCGTCGTCGTAGCTCAAGGTCTCCAGGCGCTCGGCCGCGGGGTCCTTCTTGGGGTCGGCGGTGTAGACGGCATCCACCCCGCTCTTGGCCATCAGCACCACATCCGCATGGACTTCGAGTGCCCTCTGGGCCGCCACCGTATCGGTGGAGAAGTAAGGGAGGCCGGCGCCCGCACCGAAAATGACCACGCGGCCCTTTTCCATGTGCCGGATGGCGCGGCGGGGAATATAGGCCTCAGCCACCTGGCCCATGGTGATGGCGCTTTGGACGCGCGTCTCAACGCCGGCCTGCTCCAGGAAGTCCTGCAGGGCCAGGCAGTTCATGACCGTGCCGAGCATGCCCATGTAGTCGGCCCGCGATCGATCCATGCCGCTTTGGGACAGTTCCGCGCCGCGGAAGAAGTTACCGCCGCCGACGACGATGGCTACTTCCACGTCAGGGACCGCCGCTGCGATCTGCTTGGCGACGTCGCGGACGGTTTCGGGATCAACGCCCAGCTTTCCGCCGCCGAAGACCTCACCTGAGAGCTTCAGGAGGACGCGGCGCCTGCTCTTCTCCGACTCGTTGGACGTTTTGACGGCTTCCATGGGTGCCTTCCCGTTCGTGAACTCTGAAAAAAGGTTATCCTGCCGGGCGGCCAAAGGTCTCATCCGGCGTTTGGCCCGGCGCATGCAAAAGGGGCGGCCACCGAAGTGGCCACCCCCTTGCAGGTTCGACTAGGAGCCGACGCGGAAACGCGTGAAGGCAGTAGCCTTGACGCCGGCCTCTTCGAGGACCTGCGCCACGGACTTCTTGGCATCCTTGGCGAATGCCTGGTCAACCAGGACCTCGCCCTTGTAGAAGCCCGTTACGCGGCCTTCGACAATCTTGGTGAGGGCAGCTTCAGGCTTGCCTTCAGCCTTGGCAGTCTCTTCGGCGATGCGGCGCTCGGACTCAACCAGCTCGGACGGAACGTCCTCGCGGGTCAGGTAGTTCGGGGCCATGGCGGCAACGTGGACAGCGACGTCGTGGGCGGCGGTGGTAGCGGCTTCGCCTTCACCGTCGACAGCGAACAGGACGCCGACCTGGGCCGGGAGGTCCTTGGAGGTCTTGTGCAGGTAGGCGTCGACCGTTGCGCCCTCGATGCGGGAGATGCGGCGGACAACAACCTTTTCGCCCAGGACAGCGCCTTCTTCGACGACGACCTCGGACAGCGGCTTGCCATCGACGTCGGTGGCCAGCAGGGTGTCGAGGTCGGCTGCGCCGGACTCCACAGCCACGGCCAGGACCTTGTCGGCAAGCTGGATGAACTTGTCAGCCTTGGCAACGAAGTCGGTCTCGCAGTTAACCTCGATCATTACGCCGACGCCGTTGGTGACCTTGGCGGCAACCAGGCCTTCGGCGGTGGAGCGGCCTTCACGCTTGGTCGCGCCCTTGAGGCCCTTGATGCGGATGATCTCGATGGCCTTCTCGGCGTCACCGTTGGCTTCGTCAAGAGCCTTCTTGACATCCATCATGCCGGCGCCGGTGCGCTCGCGCAGAGCCTTGATATCAGCGGCAGTGTAGTTCGCCATGTGAACCCCTCTGTCTAGAAAATGTATGTGGTGTACGGACCGACAGGACAGCAGCCCACGAGAGTGGGCCGCCGTCCTGTCAGCAGTTCCGGTGCTGCTGGCAGCGCCGGTAATCCGGATTTACTTGTGTTACTTGTCGGCGTCGGCGGCGGGAGCCTCGGCAGCGGCCGGTGCTTCCTCAGCTGCGGGAGCCTCGGCAGTTGCCGGTGCTTCCGGGGCGGCCGGAGCGGCAGCCTCTTCAGCCTTGCTGCCTTCGAGGAGTTCGCGCTCCCACTCAGCCAGCGGCTCTTCCGGAGCCTCCGTGGTGCCGGTGGCGCGCTGGTTGCGGGCGATGAGGCCCTCAGCAACGGCGTCGGCGACAACGCGGGTCAGCAGGTTCACGGAGCGGATGGCGTCGTCGTTGCCCGGGATCGGGAAGTCGACTTCGTCCGGGTCGCAGTTGGTGTCCAGGATGGCCACAACCGGGATGTTCAGCTTCTTGGCTTCGTCAACAGCAAGGTGTTCCTTCTTGGTGTCCACGATCCAGAGCACGGAGGGTGCCTTGGTCAGGTTGCGGATACCGCCGAGGTTGGTCTCAAGCTTGGTGAGTTCGCGGCGAAGGAGCAGCAGTTCCTTCTTGGTGTATGCAGAGCCGGCGACGTCGTCGAAGTCGATCTCTTCCAGTTCCTTCATGCGCTGGATGCGCTTGGAGACGGTCTGGAAGTTGGTCAGCATACCGCCGAGCCAGCGCTGGTTCACGTAGGGCTGGCCAACGCGGGTAGCCTGCTCAGCAATTGCTTCCTGGGCCTGCTTCTTGGTGCCGACGAAGAGTACGGTGCCGCCGTGTGCAACGGTGGCCTTGACGAACTCGTAGGCGCGGTCGATGTAGGACAGCGACTGCTGGAGGTCAATGATGTAGATGCCATTGCGTTCCGTGAAGATGAATCGCTTCATCTTCGGGTTCCAACGGCGGGTCTGGTGTCCAAAGTGGACGCCGCTGTCAAGCAGCTGGCGCATAGTTACGACGGGCATGCCGGCGCTCCTTCCGGCAGGTCATTCATGAGAAGGCCCTGAAGCCCTCTTACCCTGCCAATAGTTGACGGTTGTTAGCGTAGTCCGGGACGGACCGTGCTCCTGGCATCCCTTGCACTTCCCATCAGGACCATGGGGCCCTGACCGCGGGAGGCACAAGCCTCCTCACACGAAGCCGGGGGCGACAGATGAGGAGGGCTGGATGCGCGTAGTCAGCTGCTGCTCCCCCGCACCTCTGAATGAGACGTGCTGACGCATAGCGGACACACGGATTTCCCGCTGACACGACAAACGTTGAGGGCACAGCAAACTGCTCCACCAAGTGTACTACAGGCACCCCGATCCTCCGGACATCGTGGAGGCCACCGCAGAGCGTTTTCCACATAGCCAAAGCGGTCCCTGCCGCAGGTTGAAATGCAGCGGCATGCTGGGCGGATGAAAGCTCCAGCGTTGCTCGCCGCGGTCCTGCTGCTTCCGGCATCCATCGCGCCATCCGGAGAGGTTCTCACCGCAGGCCCGGCCTCCATTCCGGGAGGCCGGTTTCCGGTTCTTCCGGCATCTGCCGGACGAATGCCGGCCGAGCCGGCCTGGGAGTGGCCCCTCGCGCCAAGGCCCCGGGTGCTGCGCGCGTTTGATCCTCCGGACAAGCCATGGATGAGCGGGCATCGCGGGGTGGACCTCGGAGCCGCGCACGACGCCGTTCCGGTCACCACGCCCGAGTCTGGCACCGTCAGTTTTGTGGGCGTGGTGGTGGACCGGCCGGTGGTCACCATAGATCACGGGAACGGACTCCGCAGCAGTTTCGAACCCGTGGACAGCTCGCTGCGGGCCGGAGACGCGGTGGCCAAAGGGGACACGATCGGCACCCTGCTGCCGGGACACTGCGGCCCCCGGCCGTGTGTCCATTGGGGCGTCCGGCGCGGAGAGGAATACCTCAATCCGCTTCGTTTCGTTGTGGACCTCAGGCCATCCGTCCTGCTTCCCCTGGCCTCTGGCCAAGGAACGCCTTGAGGAGCCTGGGCCGCGTGGTCAGGAGTTCGGGGGCTTTGCCTCAGCCCGGGGTGAGGACGCAGAACTCGTTGCCCTCCGGGTCGGCGAGGCAGACCCAGGGCACATCGCCCTGGCCGAGGTCGGCCTCGGTGGCACCCAGGGCCCTCAGCCGGGCCACCTCCGCCGCTTGATCGTCACCGGAGTACGGCATCAGGTCGAGATGGACACGGTTCCACACCGTCTCCTCGCCGGTCGTACGAAGCAACTCCAAGTACGGCCCCACACCCTCGGCCGAACGCAGCCTCGCGTGGTCGTCGTTTACTTCGTGAAGGGTCCAGTCCGTAGCTTCGCTCCAAAACCGGGCCATGGCCCGCGGATCCGCGCAGTTGACCACCACCGTGGCGATCGGCCCGGTGTCCCGGTAGAGCTCCCGAGGCTCCAGCACGCAGAACACATTGCCCTCCGGGTCGGCCAGGACCTTCCACGGCACATCACCCTGACCAATATCCGCAGGCGTTGCGCCGAGTTCAAGCAGGCGCGAGACAAGCTCCTTCTGATGCGCCACCGAGGTGGTGGCGAGATCGATGTGAGTGCGGTACCTCACCGTCTCAGGGTCCGGGACTGTGACCACATCGACACAGACCGCGGCGGGGTCCGGCCAGGCGAAGCCCACAGGCTCCACATTGGTCACGCCGGGCCCCTCGCTGGAAACACCCCAGCCAAGCGCCTCCGCCCAAAACCGGCCGAGGGACGAATCATCCCGAGCCTTGAAATTCACCTGAACAAGTCGCAGTGCCATAACTCCCGATCCTAGTACCGAGGCAACCTGGCCCAGTTTCTGGCACCCTTGACTGCCGCCGAGCGTTGCCGGCTTGTTGAGCGGATGCCACAATGCGTAGGTGGGCGCAGTTACGGTGACGGGCCTCGAGATTACCTACCGGCGAGCAGGATCAGGGGAACCACTCATCCTTCTCCATGGCGGCTTTGGATTCGACAGCCGATCCTGGGGCCCGCAGCTCGACGGCCTCGATGACGAGTTTGACGTCATCGCTTGGGACGCTCCGGGCTGTGGAGGATCCGCGGATCCGCCTGAGTCCTTCTCCATGGATCACTACGCGGACAGCCTTGCCGAGTTCGTGAGGGCGATCGGCCTGACACGCCCGAATGTCCTTGGCCTTTCGTTCGGTGGCGCGCTCGCCCTGGCCCTCTATGCGCGACATCCCGCCCTGCCCAGGAGCCTGATCCTGGCCGGGGCGTATGCCGGGTGGGCCGGCTCCCTGCCGCCTGACGAGGTGCAGCGGCGAGTCCAGCGGATCAGCGAGGAAGTTGCCCAGCCGCCCGAGGAATGGCTGCCCAAGTACCTGCCGGGCATGCTCACCGCGTCTGCCCCTCGAGAAATGGCCGAACAGACACTCGCGCTGATGTCCGATATCCATCCGCGTGCCAGTCTGACGATGCTTCGAGCCATGGCGGATGCCGATCTTCGAGGCATACTCCCTGTCATTGATGTCCCGACGCTGGTGCTTCATGGCGAACTCGACGAGCGATCGCCGCTGGCTGTCGGGAAGGAACTGCACACGAAGATCCCCGCATCGCAGTTCGACGTACTCCCCGGCGTCGGGCACCTGAGCAACATAGAGGCCGCCGACGCCTTCAACCTCGCGGTAAGGACGTTCCTTCGTTCGCTCAGCGGGCCCACCAGGCTTTGACCGGCAGCCACCCTGCTTCAGGCTTTGCCTGGCCTGAGCCTAGACGATTGCGGAAATGCCCGTGATGGCGCGTCCGGTTACCAGGGTATTGACCTCATGCGTGCCCTCGTACGAGTAGATGGCCTCCGCGTCTGCGAAGATCTTGGCCATCTCGAAGTCAGTGACGATCCCGTTTCCGCCCAGGAGGCTCCGCCCGATCGCTACGCTTTCGCGCATCCTGGCCGTCGTGAAGGCCTTGGCCAGCGCCGACTGCTCGTCCTTGGCCTGGCCGGCGTCCTCGAGCTGGGAGAGCCGGACCATCATGCCCAGGGAGCTGATGGCGTTCCCCAGGATCTGCACCAGCTGGCTCTGGACCAGCTGGAACGATGCCAGGGGGCGGCCGAACTGGTGGCGCTCCACGGCGTAGCGGCGGGCTACGTCAAAAGCGGCCAACTGCTGGCCAACGGCCTGCCAGGCAACACCGAGGCGGGTGACCTTGAGGACCTTGTTGGTGTCACGGAAGCTGTTGGCGTTGGCGAGCTTGAAGAAGTCCGGCACCACCACGCTGTCCAGGCTGATGTCGGCGTTCTGGACGGTACGCAGCGAGATCTTGTTTTCGATCTTGGTGGCAGTGAAGCCGGGGAGCTTTGTATCCACCAGGAAGCCCTTGACCTGGTTGTCGGCGAGGTCCCGTGCGTAGATGACAACCCAGTCCGAAAAAGTAGCGTTGCCGATCCACCGCTTGGCGCCATTGAGGATCCACGAGTCGCCTTCGCGCCGGGCTGTGGTGCGGGTCCCTCCGGCCACGTCCGAACCACCCAGCGGCTCAGTCAGGCCGAAGGCCCCGATCTTCTTCAGCGAATAGATGTCGGGAAGCCAGGCATCCTGCTGTTCCTGAGAGGCCAGCGCCTCAATGGAACCGGTGAAGAGGCCATCGTGGACTCCCATAAACGTCGAGATGGAGGTGTCGGCCCGGGTGACTTCCGCGTGCATCAGGCCAGCGAAGAGATTGGAGTGCCCTTGGCGCCTGACCGGGCTGACCAGGTCGATCTCGGCCAGCCTGGGAATGAGTTCCATCGGGAATTCGCCCCTGTTCCAGCAGTCCACGGCGATCGGGCGGACTTCGCGGGCCAGGAAGTCCCGCACTTCCGCGAGCCGGTCCTGCTCCTTGCCGGTGAGGAGCTGTTCAAAAGCGAAAAAGTCACCGTCGGCGTAGGGAAGGTCGTTGATGTCAATGGATTTCCTGGACATGTTTTCCTCGCTGGGGATCAGTGCTGGCGGAAGGGCTCTTAGGGATGGATGTCCCCGGAGTAAGTTACTGGTCAGTAACATACCGCATTGTCGGCCTTAAACAAAAGAAACCGCGGCCTGATGTGGCCACGGTCCTTCGGCTGCATCCAGCCATGCCGCGCTCTCATGTAGATCATCATCAAAGAGCCCCGCGTAAGTATCCAGCGTAAGAACTGCTGTGGCATGGCCCGCTATCCGCTGCACAACGTCCACATTTGAGCCTACGCGGACATGCAGGCTAACAGCAGTGGGCAGGAGGTCATGCGGCGTCAGGGTAGGCAAGCCCTTTAGAGCGGCGCGGGGTGGCCGTCCAGTCAACCCGGGGAAAGCTGTTCACTCTGGCCCTGGTTCAGGTATTGCCCTGACCACCCGGGAGGAGTGCAATAGTACGAAGACACCACCGAGCGGGAGCCGCCATGATAGTCCGGGACACTTTTGTCATCCCAAGCTCAATATGGCTCGGTGCGACGTCATGAAAATGAAGGAGCATGCCGGTCTCATCTGGGGCCTTATAGGTGCAGCCATCGCAGTCTTGGGGACGATCAAGACGCTCCTGTCCATCTCGACCGGTGACGATTTCAGCCTGCAGAAGGCCGGCTTCTACGTGGGAGCCACTGCGGTGATCATTTACTTCGGCGCCTTTATGGCGATAATCGTCGCTGCCATTCTCCTTATGATCGCCAAGCTGATGGTAGGCGAAGAAAAGAGCGAGGGTGACTCCGTCATGTATCCAGTTCTGTGGGTCGCGGGAGCTGTGGGCCTGTGGTTCGCCGGGGCGATAGTGTTCTCAGACTGGCTGAAATACGAGGATACCGATGCTTTTGGCCGGGGCGCTTTTGCGCTTCTTGGCCTTGCGGCCCTAGCCGGAACAATTTACATGTGGCGCCAGAAGACGAAAACGGCGCAGACGGAACAGTAGGCTTCGCCCTGGGTGCGCACGCGCCTGCTTTAGCCTTACCCCACCCCACCTCTACTCCTCGAGTTAGAGTCCATGTTGTTGCCCCGAATCACTATGAGAGCTTCCACTCAAGGATTGGTTGCACTCGGTTAGTCACAAAACGGCGCCTCGGCCATGGCGGACGGCGGCGTCGCTGGCGTGCAGTGACCGCCGTCTCCGAAGGTGGCATCACGCTGCGGTCCCTGGACGGCGTCCGCTGGTCAACGATCTACCCGAAGGCCTGCCGTTCGGTGGCCTTCTCCTCGCAAGTCTCGGAGCAGAAGCCGCCGTCGAGTCGTGGCATGTGTCGGCAGTAGAGGCAAAGCGAACCGCGCTGCTCGAACCAGCGCGCAATGCGATGGACCACAGGCAGTTCGGTTGGGCTGGTGGCTGTATCGCCGACCAAGCCCGTCCGCCAAGGCGTCCCAGGGACGTGGCGGCCAGGTTTCATGACGCTCACGAGCGAAGTATATCCATGCGATGGACACTATTGACTTGACCGTCACGTAACAAAACAGGTAGAACGCGCGCGCGCCCGTTTCACTTCTATGGGACGGGCGCCTTTGGTTGTTTGGTTAGGCCGTGCAGCCGACGGCGAAGGCTGCCAGGTCGCGTCCGTTGAAGTGGGAGGCGTCGCCGTGTTCTCCGCTGACAGTCATCGATGAAACGCTGAAGCCGGCTGTCGAGAGGTATGCCTTCAGATAGTTGGCGTTCGAGGCGGCGGGGACCATGGTGTCACCGGGCGATGCGACGATCCGGTACTGAGTGTTCTTAGGTAGGGCCGCTAAGTGGGCGGCCGGGTTGCCAGACGATAGCAGCGCCCCCGCGTAGGCTTCCGCGATCTGCTTAGCCGAATTCTGCACGGATCCAACGGCACTGAGATCAACGACAGGGTCAACGCCGTACCAGCACGACGGCGAGGCACCATCGATCAGGGTATTGAGTGACGTCGTTGAACCCATGGACGCAGCGATGAACAATCTGACAGGCTGCCCGGACTTCTCTTGGGCCCACACCATCAGCTCCTTCGTGTCCTGCACGGCGGCGGCGTTGCCCCATGCGTTGCGGTGGTAGTCCGACGATGCGATGGCCCATCCCTTCGCCCGGATCGAGTTCAGCCATGAGGAGTTCATACGGCCGTTGGCGTCGCCACCCTGGCCGTGGAACCACAGTGCAGTCCCAGCGGGGATGCCGCCCGTCGGCAGGTCAATGCGGACGGTCTGGCCGTTCAACCTCGCCATGATGGTCCGTTCGCCATCGGCGTTTGCGGGAAGGCCAGTCGTTATCGGCACGGCAACCGGGCCGCTCGGCGCCGAACCAGCAGGACCAGCAGGCCCCTCGGTCGCGACGGCTGTAGGAGCCGGCCCGGCCACCGAGGCCTCCTTGGGCTTGTCGGATACAAACACCCAGGCGAGGACGCCGAGGACGGCAATGGCGAGCGCTGCCCGGATTCGATCAGTCGCGGTCACTCGACAACCATAGCGAAGAGGGATAGCCCCTAGCTCCCACTCGAACCAGCCCCAGCGCGGCCCCCATGGGCCGCGCACAAAAGCCGCTGTGACGCCCGGGGAGAGCCCTCGCGCAAAGATCGAGGGGCTACCCCCACAAGAGCCACACGCGGCCTGCTGATAGCCTGCCGGCGGCGGATGTACGGCCGCCCACTGAGGGCCTTAGATAGGCAGTTGCGGCCGTGCGCCGTCAAGCCCCTTTTGACCACCTGCGCAGAACAGGCCTCCTTCCCTTTGTTGCAAGGGAAGGAGGCCTTTAAGGTTGGTAGGGCTACTCGGACTTGAACCGAGGACCTTAGGATTATGAGTCCCGCGCTCTAACCAGCTGAGCTATAGCCCCGTGCGCCCCGCGGATCCGCGTCCGTGCGGACTTCGGATCCCGCGGGGCAAAAACACTCTAGCAAATCCACGGAATGCCTTTAGACCACCTTGTCTTCGAAGCCGGCTCCCCGGTAGAGATCTTCAAAGGTCTGCAGCGTTCCCTGCATGCTGTGCGGCTCCACCATTCGACGGCTGGCCCGGCCCATTTCAGCCAACTGGTCTGCCGGCAGCTGAAGGACCCGCTTGATCTTCGCAGCGAGGTCGTCGCTGTCGTTGGGCGTGAAGAGATACCCGTTCTCGCCATCCCGCACCAGGTGCGGCAAAGCCATGGCATCGGCAAGCAAGACCGGCGTGGATGCCGACATGGCTTCCAGGGTGACGAGCGACTGCAGTTCAGCGGTGCCGGGCATGCAGAACAGGTCAGCCTTGATGTACGCCTCACGGAGATCTTCGTCGCTGGCCAGGCCCAGGAACTTCACCCGGTCCCCCAGTCCCAGCCGTTCCACCTGTGCCTCCAACGCGGGACGTACTTCACCGCCGCCAATGACCTCCAGATGGACGTTCATTTCCGCCGGTGTCTTGGACACGGCATCAATCAGCACGTCCACGTGTTTTTCCTCGGCCAGCCGCCCCACGAACAGCAACGTGGGGTGCTCGTGGCGTTCGATGACTTCCCCCGGCTGCAGCTCATAAGCCGACGAATCGATGCCATTGGAGAGCGGCAGCACCTTGCGGAGGAAGGCATGCTGGTGCATCGCCTTGGCGGCCAGCGGCGTGGGCGTGGTGATGACGTCGGCCTGGCCCATGACCTTGCCCATGTCCTTCCAGGAGATCTTGCCAATGATGTCCTTGAACCACTGCGGGAACGGTAGGAAGGGATTGAGGTTTTCCGGCATGAAGTGGTTGGTTGCCACAACCCTCACGCCGCGCTTCACGGCTTCGTACAGGACGTGCTCGCCGATCATGTAGTGGCTCTGGATGTGCACTACGTCGGGCTTCACCCGATCGAACAAGAGACTGATTTCCTTTTTGATTTCCCACGGAAAGCAGATGCGGAAGTACTCGTGGGTCCACACACCATGCGAGCGGAGCCGGTGCACCGTAGCTTCAGAGCGGAATTCCGTGAAGCTCTTCCCGTTGTCCGCCCGGCACGCCAGGACATGCACGTCATGGCCCCGTCCGGTCATTCCCTTGGCCAGGCGGTAGCCGAAAGTGGCGGCACCGTTGATGTGGGGCGGATAGGTGTCCGCGGCGATCAGGATGGTCAGGGGAGGCTGGTCAGCGGGCGTTGTCACGTGGAGAGCTCCTGATGGTCTCGGTGCCGGCAGCTGAGGCTGACAGCACCGGTTGGCCGCTGGCACGGTGGTGCCGGGCCTCTTAGTGAAAATGATCTAGTGGGACGCCCGACCCGCGGCCTTCCGCGCATCCTTCTTGCGCTTGGTGACCTCGGGGTGGTGCCTGGAAAGGGCGATCACCCCAACGATAGCAAGGGAAGCAGCCGTACCCATGGCAATCGCCATCACGGCGTGGACGTCCGGGCGGAGTTCACCAAGGATGACGATGCCGATCGCGATCCCCACAATCGGGTCGATGACAGTCAGTCCAGCGATGACCAGGTCAGGTGGTCCGCCGGAATAGGCGTTCTGGACAAAGTAGGAACCCAATCCACCGGCAGCCGCGATCGCCACGACGGAATACCACTGCACATTGAGCAGGACCAGCCCGTTGGGATCCAGCAGGTGCTTGCCGATGATCCGCGTCAGGACGGCCACGAAGCCGAACAGGACACCGGCACCCAGGATGTACACGAACGCGCTCATCCGGTGCCGGAACATGGCGGCCAGCGTACCGAAAACGCCCACCGCGAGGGTCAGCAACAGCACGATGGTGAGCTCGTCGTCGTAACTGACGTGATGGTTCTCCTGCGTGACGTTGACGGCAAGGAGGACAAACAGCGCCGACCCGGTGACACAGGCAGCGATGGCCACCCAGGTTGCCCTGTTGATGGTCAGGTCCTGGTCCCGGGCGTTGACCACTGTAGTAATCACCAGCGCAATAGCCCCGATCGGCTGCACCACGGTCAGCGGTGCGGAAACCAGGGCAACAGCGTTCATGCCCATCCCGGCGCAGAGCAGAAGCAGCCCGAGCACCCAGCGCGGGTTGCGAAGGAGCCGGAGGAAGCCGTTGGAACTCAGTGCCAGCCCGCCGGTATCGGCCTTGACGGCGCTTCCCTGCTTCTGGGCACCGATGGCCAGGAAGAATGCTCCAAGTACCGCGAGCAGAACGGCCACCCACACCATCAGGTGGTGCCGCCGTCGTGATGTGACTGCATTCTGCCCTTCCGCAGGATGGCCCAGAAGTAGTTATAGGCGGCAATCCAGTGCCCGGCCAGGCCGAGTCCCAGCACCACCCAGGCAGCAATATGCAGGGCACCGGCCAGCGGGACGTCCAGCCGCGACATGACCAGCATCGGGGTGCCGAGGAGCAGCAGCCCGGTGCGGATCTTGCCGATCCGGCTCACCGGAAGGTCCGGATGGCCGCCGAAAAAGGAAAGCGTCAGGACGAGCAGGACGGCGTCGGGAATGACCAGCGCGGCGAGGTAGAGCCAGTGCACGACGTCGGCGATCACCAGTGTGACTGCGACGGCGATCAGCGCCAGCCTGTCTGCGATCGGGTCCATGACCCGGCCCAGCCTGGATGCCTGGTCGAAGCGGCGTGCCACATAGCCATCCACCCAGTCGGTGCCCGCCATGACCACAAGGACCAGGACAGCCCACCCATACTCTTTCTGCGCGAGGACCAGCCAAATGAAGAGCGGGACGCCCATGAACCGCAGGACCGTGAGGGCGTTGGGCACGGTAAAAACAAGGTCGTGGTCAACCTGGGGGCGGCCCGGACGGGAGCCAGCACCGATGAACCTCATCCCGTCCCCCTTTCCTAAAGCATGATGTGCAGCAGAGCGTGTCGGTTACGGTTCTTTCAGCAGTTTGCGCAGCAGCACCACAAACACGGCCGCCGCGCCGGCAAAGGCGGCCAGCGGCTTCCACCGAAGGGCCGTTCCGCCGGTGCCTTCTGACAAACCGGAAATCTTCTGCGCGGCGACGTCCCGGCCGTGGTTCATCAGCGCCTGGCCCTCCCGCAGCTTCTGTTGGGCGGCGCCCACGAGGAAGCGTACCTGGGGCTTGATGTCCAGTTCGGTGTCCAACTCGTCGCGGACCTCGGTGAGGTGGCGACGGCGCTGGTCCAGCCGGCGGTGCAGCTCGGGTTCGGACGCGTGCGGGAATTCCTTCTCGTGCGTCTCGGCCTTGGCTTCCTTCTCGGCCTTGGCCTTCGCAGCAGCTTCGGCCTTGGCAGCCTTGGCGGCTTTTGCCTCCGGGCTCGCCGGATCGAGCAGCGCGGCGTTGAAGTCCGAGCCCTCCTTGGCAACGCCAAGGTCATGCTTGATCCCCCGGATGGTTTCCTCCGGTACCAGTGGCATGGCCTTCTTGAACTTCTGGAGCCCCACCAGGCCGCCCACCAGGGCGATCAGCAGGAACGCGGCGCTGACGAGAAGTGCCGCAAGCCACGCAGGCATGATGGTGGCCAGCCCCATGATGGCTGCAACGATCAGTCCCACCACGAGGAATGCCACAAAAATCAACGCAATGGCGAAGAACGCTGCGGCGACTCCCAGCTGGATGCCCTTGCGCTTGATCTCAATCTTGGCGAGGGCGATCTCGTCATTAAGCTGGCGGGGGGCCAAACGGAAAAGGAGTTTTAGCGTCCTGGGCAGCGCGGTGATGCGCAGGCCCTGGCTGGTCCGCCCGCTGTGACGTCCGCTCATCGGTTCCGCCTAACTGGTTGCATGGTCGATTCGGCTTCCGTGTACTGCCGGAGAGTGCAAGTGCACAGTCCCGCCCACAAAACTATCATTCAGGTTCAGGACGAACTTCGGGGCATGCGGAGCGGCGTGCCCTGCAACGCTGTAAATGTACGACGCTTCGGGCCTAGGATTGGTCTCCGTGACCATAACCGCCAATCCGGGCGATCTGCTGACCCGCCGCCGGAAACTCCTGTACATCCTCCTGCTCGGTGCCCTGACCGCCCTGGGACCCTTCACCATAGACCTGTACTTGCCGGCTTTCCCCGCGCTCGAGGCCAGCCTGGGTGTCACTGAGGCGCAGGTCCAGCTGACGCTTGCCGGAACCACCGTGGGCTTTGCCTTGGGCCAGTTGGTGGTGGGTCCCTTCAGCGACAGGTTTGGACGGCGTCTTCCACTGATTCTCGCCACTGCCCTGCACATCGCCGCCTCGGTGGGGGCAGCACTCTCCACAGACATCACCACACTGGGAATTTTCCGGGTACTGATGGGGGTCGGCGCTGCGGGTGGCGGGGTGGTAGCCATGGCTATGGTCCGGGACCTGTTCTCGGGCTACGCGATGGTGCGGATGTTCTCCCGGATGGCACTGGTGAACGGACTCGCGCCCATCCTGGCGCCCGTCATCGGCTCCCAACTGCTGCTGGTCATGCCGTGGCCCGGGATTTTTGTGTTCCTGGCCGGCTACGGCACTTTGGTGATAATTGCTGCGCTGTTCCTCGTGCGCGAGACGCTCCCGCCGGAAAAGCGTGGCCAATCCGGATTGACGGCCGGCCAGCGCTACAAGGTCCTCTTCACGGACCGGATCTTCGTGGGGCTCCTTCTGGTGGGCGGCATGAACTTTGCCGGCCTATTTACCTACTTGTCCGCTTCGCCGTTCCTCTTCCAGGACGTGTTTGGCTTCTCCCCCCAGCAGTATGGCCTGCTTTTCGGCATCAATTCGCTGGGTATCGTCGCTGGCGTCCAGACGAGTTCCCGGCTGATCAAGCGCGTGCCGCCGCAGTGGATCCTGGCGTGCTCCACGGCCTGGATGTTCCTGATGTCCCTGCTGATCGTGCTGTTCGACCAGTTGGGAATGGGCTTGTGGGGGGTCATGGTGCCCCTCTGGTTCTACATCCTCGGCACAGGTTTTACTTTCCCGTGCGTGCAGGTCCTGGCACTGGCCAGCCATGGGGACAAGGCCGGGACGGCCGCTTCCCTCCTGGGGGCCGCCACGTTCATGATGGCCGGACTCATCTCGCCCGTAGTGGGCTGGCTGGGGATTGAGACGGCCACGCCCATGGGCGCCGTGCAGGCGGCGTGCATCCTCCTGGCCATTGCCGCTCTCTGGCTGGTCGTCAGGCCCCGTACCGTCCCTTCCATCCACTGATGGCCGGGACCACTGGCGACCGACGGCAGTAGGGTGGGACGATGACTCGCAAGCCACACCGTAACCGAAGGGGACTTTTCCTCGGCGCGGTGCTGGGCGCCGTCGTGGGCTACTTTGCCGGCCGGGCGCTGGGTAGTCCGGCCATAGGCATCATCCTGGGCATGCTGGCCGGATCGGCCCTGTTGTACCGCGTTAACCCGGGCCCCTGGAACCGCTCCTGACGTTCCTGGGGCGGCCCTGCAAAGCCCCACTGGGCCGTTCACTGCCCCGGGACACCCCCTGCCGCGCCGGAGCCTTGGCGGGATAAAATAAGTCCGTGCACAGCTGGCAGGCCCATCCGCCACTTCCGGCCACGTGGCAACGATGCGACACCGGCATATTGCCCCTGTGGTGGGACCGGTTGTGCGCCCAGACCGGTGAGCAGTCCGCGGCTCTCTACGCCGCAGGGCTTTTTACCGAAGACCGGCGCCGGCCCATCGCCCAGTGGTTTAACCCGGCTTTCAACGCGGCGCTGCTGGTAGCCCCCGAAACCTCCCCCGAATGGCCCGTGCAGCGCTTCGGCATCTTCTACGCTCCACCGGACTCCGGCTTCGCCCGCGTCCACTCCGCACCCCATGAATGGCACCCGCGCGAGCCCCGCAAGTCCCCCACCGAGCAGGAGGCCTTCCAGGCTGCCATCGCCGAGGCAGAGCGCTTCCTGCAGGTGGAAATGGACTTCGTTTGAGTACCTTCCACAGGATGCAATGCCAGGTTTCTGTGCAAGCAAAAAAATCCCCGCCCTCACGAAGAGGGCGGGGATTTTGTGTTTGCTCCTCCTGCTGGACTTGAACCAGCAACCCTTCGATTAACAGTCGAATGCTCTGCCAATTGAGCTAAGGAGGAATGAAGCGGGTACTAGCCTAGCAAACACCCCGCGCGGAAACGAAATTGAACCCCGGAGCCGGGCCTGCCACGATGGCGACGGCGTTGCCTACGCGTCCGAACGCAGCGCCCGGCGCTCCATTTCCAGCATCATCAGTTCCCTGTTCAGCCGCTGGAAATCCTCCCGGTCCGCGGCCGGATCCAGCCGCTGCAGCTGGCCCATTTTGTCCGCCTTCACCCGCGTGATCTGCAGCTCGAACAGCCTCGAAAGGATGTCCTTACAGTACTTTTGCACGGCTTCCTCGGTGCTCGCGGGCAACGGAACTACTGCGAGTTCGGACACGAGGGGCCGCAGGGGCTCCGGGACCTCGTGCATGACCTGCTCCACCCAGCGGACAGGGTCCCCGATGAGCCCGGACCCGGATGCCCGCATGGCATCATGAACCACTTGGAAGGCCGGTGTGACGAATCTCGCAGCCGAGAAACGCTCCCAGATGCCTCCGCCGAGCAGCGAGGGCTCCTGCAGCGCAACCTCGAGTGCCTGCCGCTCCATGGAAGCAACGGGATCCCGCGGGTCCGGACGGTGATAGGACGGAACAGCGCCCGACGCCGGTCCGGCAGCTACGCCGGGTCCGCCCGCCTGGGGCGTGGGAGCCGACGTGGGGGCAGCCGGGGCAGGACCGCCTCCCGGAGCGGCCGAGGGACCAGCGGCAGAACGCTTCATTGCTACCCCCACGGCGCGGCTGACGTCCTCCACGGACATGCCTAGCCAGCCGGCCAGTTCACGCGCGTACGCGGGCCGAATGCCGGCATCGCGGATCTGGGCCACCACCGGCGCGGACTCCCGCAGCGCGGCCACGCGGCCTTCCACGGTGTCCAGGTTATGCCGCTTCAGCGTGGCCCGGATGGCAAATTCAAACAGCGGCCGGCGGGTGTTGATAAGGTCCCGCACAGCGGCGTCACCCTTGGTCTGGCGCAGGTCACAGGGGTCGGCCCCCGTGGGCTCTACCGCCACGTAGGTCTGGGCCGTGAAGCGCTGGTCCTCCTCGAAAGCCCGCAGCGCAGCCTTCTGGCCGGCAGCGTCACCGTCGAAAGTGAAGATGACCTCTCCCCCGGTGCCGTCGTCGGACAGCAGGCGGCGGGCGATCTTGATGTGCTCGGTGCCGAACGCCGTGCCACAGGTGGCCACCGCCGTCGGGATTCCTGCGAGGTGGCAGGCCATCACGTCCGTGTAGCCTTCCACCACCACCAGTTGGCGGTCCTTGGCGATGTTCCGCTTGGCGAGGTCGATCCCGTAGAGCACCTGGGACTTCTTATAGAGCGTGGTTTCCGGGGTGTTGAGGTACTTGGGGCCTTGGTCGTCCTCGTAGAGCTTGCGGGCGCCGAAGCCGATGGTGTCCCCGGCTATGTCCCGGATGGGCCAGATCAGGCGGCCGCGGAAGCGGTCATAAATACCGCGGTTGCCTTCCGAGAACATGCCCGTCAGCTTGAGTTCCTGGTCCGTAAACCCGCGCCCGCGGAGGTGCTTGAGCAGCGCGTCCCAGCCCTGCGGCGCATAACCGACGCCGAACTGTTCCGCGGCGGCGCGGTCAAAACCCCGGCCATGCAGGAAGCTTCGGCCCTCAGCCGCACCGGGAGTCAGCAGCTGGGCACGGAAGAATTCGTCGGCGATCTTGTGCGCATCGAGGAGCCGCTGGCGCTTGCCCACCTCTTCGCGGTTGGGCCCCGTGCCGCCATCCTCGTAGCGCAGTTCATAGCCGATGCGGGCGGCCAGCTTCTCCACGGCTTCCTGGAAGGAGGTGTGGTCCTGTTTCTGGACAAAGGCGATGACGTCGCCGTCTTCACCGCAGCCGAAGCAGTGGTACCTGCCCACCTGGGGGCGCACCGTAAACGACGGCGAGCGCTCGTCATGGAAGGGGCACAGGCCTTTGTAGGTTCCCAGCCCGGCACCCTTAAGCGTGACGTAGCCGTCAATCACTTCCTTGATGTCCGTGCGCTGGCGTACTTCGTCAATGTCTTCGCGTTTGATCAGGCCAGCCACAAAGCCATCCTAGTCCCGGCCGACAAGCAGATTCGCGGTGTTGCCTCGGTCACCACAGAGACGGCAGGCTCCCCACTAGCCGTTCGTACATAGCCAGCGCCGAGCCGTCGGTCAGCGACGCCACCTGGTCGATGACCACCCTCAGCCGTGCGCCGTCGTCGGCCGCGTCCCGCCAGTCCGCGGCGAACATGGGTTCGAGGTGGCGGTCACCGGTGGCGCTCAGCGCCGTAACGAGGGAATGCAGCACCTCGCGCTGTCGCTCGTAGATCGGCTGGCGGTGTTCGGTGGTCATCACGAAAGTGGTGGCCAGGCCCTTCATCACGGCGATTTCCATCACCGTCTCGTCCGGGACCATCAGCTCGGCGTTGTACCGCGTCAGGTTTTCCGGTCCGTACAGGGCGCGGGTGGTCTCCAGGGCGCTCTGGCAGAACCGGCCGATCAGCTGACTGGTCATGTTCTTCAGGGCGGCCATGGATTTGCGGCTGCCGTCGGCCTCGCGCACCCAGACATCGGTGGCTTCCAGCCGGGCGAGCGCGGCATCTATGGCGGCGGGGTCATTGTGCGGGAGGTACCACTGCTTGGCGTAGCCCACTACCCGGGCGCGGTGGTCCGGGTTGTCCATCCAGCGCAGCTGGAAGTGCCCGGCCACAATCGCGTCCTCAACATCGTGCACGGAGTACGAAATGTCGTCGGCCAGGTCCATGACCTGCGCTTCCAGGCAGGACCGGCGCACCGGCGCACCCTCCCGGAGCCAATTGAAAATGGGGAGGTCGTCCTCGTAGGCGCCAAACTTGCTGGTGCGCTGCCCATGGATCACCGGTGCGTCCAAGGCAGACCACGGATACTTCGCGGCGGCGTCCAGGCTGGCCCTGGTGAGGTTCAGGCCGGCCGGGCGGCCGTCCGTGGCCAGGACCTTGGGCTCGAGCCGGGTGAGCAGGCGGAGTGTCTGGGCATTGCCTTCGAAGCCGCCAATGGCGTGCGCCACCTCATTCAGCGCGGACTCGCCGTTGTGACCGAAGGGCGGGTGGCCGAGGTCGTGGCTGAGGCAGGCGGTGTCCACCACGTCGGGGTCGCAGCCCAGGGCGCGGCCGAGTTCACGGCCAACCTGGGCGACTTCGAGGCTGTGGGTCAGGCGGGTCCTGACGAAGTCGTCCGTGTCAGGTGCCACCACCTGGGTTTTAGCGCCCAGGCGCCGCAGCGCCGATGAGTGCAGCACCCGGGCGCGGTCCCGTTCGAAGTCGGAGCGGTAAGTGGTTTTGGGCGGTTCCTCCACCCAGCGGGCGGAATCGTGGGGTTCGTAGCCGGGGAGAACCGGTGCCGTGGTGCGGGTTTCAGCCACCGGAAACATCCAGTTCCGCAGCGGCGATGTCCTGGGACTGGGCGTCGTTGAGCGCGCGGGATTCAAGCCAGTCCTTGGGCAGCGCCGGCTTTTTGGGTGATCCGGCACGGCCGCGCGGGCCTTCGGCGTCCACTCCGGGGTACGGCGAATCATGGTCCAGTTCAGCCAGCGTCTCGCGCAGCACCTGCAGGCTGGTCACCAGTGCCAGCCGCGTGCGCAGCTCCCCGCCCACCACATAGCCCTTGAAGTACCAGGCCATGTGCTTGCGGATCTCGCGGAGGGCCTTGCCCTCGTCGCCGAAGGTCTCCACCATCAGTTCCGCATGGCGGTACACTCCTTCAGCTACCTGGCGGAGGTTCGGCTTGTGCCTGGTATCACTGCCTTCGAACGCCGCCTGGAGGTCCCCGAAAAGCCAGGGCCGCCCCTGGCAGCCGCGGCCCACCACCACGCCGTCAACCCCGGTCTCCCGGACCATGCGCACGGCGTCCTCGGCGGACCAGATATCGCCGTTGCCCAGCACGGGGATGTCCGGCAATGCCTCGCGGAGCCGCGCGATGGCGGTCCAGTCTGCCTGGCCGGAATAGAACTGAGCCGCGGTGCGGCCGTGGAGTGCGACGGCGGCGACGCCGGCATCGCGCGCAATCCGGCCGGCGTCGAGGTACGTCAGGTGGTCCTCGTCGATGCCCTTGCGCATCTTGATGGTCAGCGGGACGTTGCCTTTGGAAGCTTCCTTCACTGCGGTCTGCACGATCGAGGTGAAGAGGTCGATCTTCCAGGGCAGGGCCGAGCCGCCGCCGCGCCGGGTCACCTTCGGAACGGGGCAGCCGAAGTTCAGGTCGATGTGGTCCGCCCGGTCCTCCTCCACCAGCATTCGCACTGCGGCGCCCACGGTCACCGGGTCAACGCCGTACAACTGCACTGAGCGGACTTTTTCGTCGTCGTCGTGGGAGATGATCCGCAGTGACTCGGGGGTGCGCTCCACGAGGGCGCGGGAGGTGACCATCTCCGCCACGTACATGCCGCCACCGTATTCACGGCACAAGCGTCGGAAAGCGGAGTTGGTGATGCCAGCCATGGGAGCCAGGATCACGGGGGTGTCCACTGTGATGGGACCCAGCTTCAGGGGCGGGAGTTCCAGCTTGGGGGCGGGAGGCGTTGCAGTAACAGTCACCTGTCCATTGTCGCAAAGCCGGGCAAATCGGGGCGGCACCTCCGCGCAGCCGCTGTCACCGCGGGCGTAGCGCCTTCCAGTCAGCGGCGGTCTGCCCGGCGGCCCCGCCGAGTTTCTGCGGTCCCCGTCTCTGCCACGCGCGTTCTTGCCGGCCCCGCCTCAGCAATCCGCGTTTCTCCAGCTATGGCCGCCGCGGCCGCGAGCGCCCCGGTATCGTCCACATCGTCCGGGCTGACACTGTGGACCGGGCCGCCGTCGTGGTCATGGCCATTACCGTGGTCCCCGGCACCGTGGCCGGACGGAAGACCGGTGTTGCGGATGCCCGTTGCCTTGACCACCAGCACGGCGATCAGGGTGGTCACGGGAATCGCGAGCACGAGGCCGATGGAGCCGACCAGGGTCCGGATAACTTCTTCGGAGAGCTCGGCACTGGTGAGGGTGTCTCCCAGCGGGCGGTCGTAAAGCATCACGATGATCAGGATGGGCAGGGCTGCCCCGGCGTAGGCGAAGGCAATGGTGTAGACGGTGGAGGCGATGTGGTCGCGTCCGATCCTCATGGCGGAGGTAAAGAGCTTCCGTGCGCTGGTGGCGGGCGCAAGTTCGTACAATTCCCAGACTGCCGAGGACTGTGTGATGGTGACATCGTTCAGGACACCCAGGCCCGAGATGATGAGGCCGCACAGAATCACCCCGGAGATGGAAATGTTGGCCGACGTGTTGACCAGCGTGGCGGCGTCGTGGTTTCCCACGCCGGCGAGGTTTGCGGCGTCGGTGGCCCAAGCTGCCAGCAGCGCCGTGATGGCGAGGCCGAAGATCGTGCCCAGCAACGCCGTCGACGTCCGTGCCGAAAAGCCGTGGGCGAAATAGAGGACCCCGATCATGATCACCGTGGAACCGACCAATGCCAGCAACAGCGGCGGTTTGCCCTCCACGAGGCCCGGAAGCATAAAGCTGACCAGCACAAAGTAGGCACCCACCAGTCCGATCAAGGCGCGGAGCCCTCGCCACCTGGCTACCGCGATCACCACCACCGCATAGAGCAGGGCGAGGAGCACAATGGGGAGGGTCCGAACGAAGTCAACGAAGATGTAGGCGGGCGAACCCTGCCCCGCGGATGCCCCTTGGGCGTTGGACAGGTTGAGGTAGCGGATCTGGTCCCCCGGCTTCACGCCGTGGGATTCGGCGACGTCGGGGTTGATGACCACCTTGACGGGGCTGCCTCCCTGGTCCGGTTCAGTGAAGGCGAACGTACAGTCTGAGCCTTGGCTGCCCGAACCGGCCTGGCCCGAATTCGGCTGGCCGGCATCCTGTCCGCTGGCGTCCGCCGGGTTTTGCGCCGCGGAGCCCTGCATGCAGGGCTCCACCACCACGCTCTGGATTTTGCCGGTGTCGAACGTCACACCCGGCGCGGCCGAATACGGGTTTGCCAGCGAAATGCCTTCCTTGCTGCCGGACGGCCACAGCATGGCCATCGCGGCGAGGGTCAGCAGGGTGAGCGGCACCAGGATGGCAGCGAGGATGTAGTTCGCTTTCCTCCGGGCAGCAATCGCTTGAGCCGTCGGCTCCGAATGACCTTGTGAAACGTGGGTGTGACCGGAACCCATCAGCAGTTGAACCTCATACCTTGAACTCTACGTCCGGCGCCATAGGGTTGATAAATGGACCACCAGGAACCGGGAGGACAGCGCGTGACCAAGCGCAAGGCTGAGGGAAATGGCTTGCTTCACTCCACCGGGGCCACAGGAAGGCCCTCCCGCCAGGCGGTCCTGAGCGTCCTGGAGCCTGCCGGGCCCACCCTGGGCGTGGCACTGGTACTGCACGGCGGCAAGTCGCACAGTTTCGAACCTGTGGAGGCCCGTCACCTGAGTCCGGCGCGGATGGTTCCCTTTGCCAGGCACCTGCACCGTGCCGGCAAGGACCATGGCCTGGCCGTGTGGTCGTTGCGAAACAGCACAAGGGGCTGGAACGGCCAGGACATGACGCCCCTGCAGGATGCCCGGTGGGCGTTGGAGCAGATCAGGCAGCAACACCCGGGCGTCCCGGTGTTCCTGCTGGGCCACTCCATGGGAGGGCTGACCGCCGTATCAGCGGCCGACGATCCCCAGGTGGCAGCCGTAGTTGCCCTCGCACCCTGGCTCAGCGGCGCGACGCCCTCCTCCCGGGTTGCAGGGAAAAAGGTATTGATCGTCCACGGGACCACCGACCGCTGGACCAGCCCCTCGGAGTCGCTTAAGTTTGCCCGCCGCGCAACCGGTGAGGCCGCGTCCATGCAGTACGTGACCCTCAGGGGCGCGGGGCACTTTATGTTCCGGCGGGTCCGCTTATGGCATGCCTTGGCGACAGGCTTCATCATGAAGGCCTTTGCCGAGGCAACCGGGGCGGGCCCCATTTCGTCGAGGACACTGGATGAACTGTTGCCCGCATCATCGGTACAGGTCGCCTTGTGAGCCCTTTTCCGTGGCCGGAATTCGTGGCTTCGCTCCCCTGGACGGCCTTGGCCGTTGTCCTGGTCCTGGCCGTTACGTTCGCCGTGGCCGTCCGGCAGGACAGGCATTCCGTCATGGACGTCGCCTGGGGGCCGGGTTTTGTTGCGGTTGCCGCAGTGTCCTGGTTTCTCTCCGCCAGCTCCGGCGATGACCTGAGGCGGCTGCTCCTGCTGGTCCTGACGGCCATCTGGGGACTCCGCCTGGGCACGCACATCGGCTGGCGCGCACGCGACGGCCACGAAGACCCCAGGTACAAGGCGATGCTGGATGCGGCGCCGCATTCGCGCAACGTCTATGCGCTCCGACGTGTCTACCTGCCCCAGGGCGTGGTCATGTTCTTTGTCTCCCTCACCCTCCAGGTGGGAATGTTCTCCACAGGCCCTGCGGGGTGGCTGGCAGCGCTGGGAGTCATGTTCTGGCTGACCGGCTTCGTTTTCGAGACGGTGGGCGACTGGCAGTTGGCGCAGTTCAAGAACGATCCGTCCCGCCGGGGCACCGTGCTGGACTCGGGCCTCTGGCGCTACACGCGGCACCCCAACTACTTCGGTGATGCCGCGGTGTGGACTGGCCTGTTCCTCATTGTTGCCGAGTCCTGGCCGGGCGCCCTGACGCTGCTCTCACCAGCCCTGATGGTGTGGACGCTGGCGGGCAAGACGGGCAAGCCCCTGACTGAGAAGGCGATGTCCGGCCGTCCGGGCTACCGCGAGTACGTCGAGTCCACCAGCGGGTTCATCCCCTGGCCACCAAAGCGACGGTGACGCCCCCAAGTAGGTAGCAGCAGGTGTCGTTTTGAGGGCTCATAACGACATCTGCTGCTACCTAGTTGGGAAGGGCGGGTCAGTCCGAGACGATCAGCGTTTCCGCACCGGCCTGCCGCGCCTTGCCGCTGTCCAGCAAAGGCTCGACGGCGGCACGCAGGGCCGTCATGGAGTCGTCCAGTTCCAGCATGACCGGGTGCTGGTACGCGATGAGCGAGAGCAGGTCGCGGACCGCTTCGGCGGCGTCGGCGGCGTCAAGGGCCGGATCATGCCCAACAAAGACGTCCGTGGCCGCCGAACCAGGTGCGGAACCTTCCTGGGCCAGCGGGTCCTGTGCAGCCTCCGCGTAGCTGACCGCGAACGCACGGATCCTGCCTTTCTTACTGGGCGCGACCCCCGAGCCAAAGGCGGACTCCGGCTCGGCCCGCAGCACGATCGCACCGTGGGCGCCGGTGAGGTCGTCAAGGAAAAGCTTCTGCACCTGCCCCATGGACAGCACGCCCGGTGAATCCCAGTCGTGGATGGACGTGTAGTACCGCCCCACCACATCGGTCAGCTCGACGGACCCGGTAGCGAGATCCATGACAACGTCGGAGCCGGCGTTTTCGTCGTTGGCGGGCCGGCCGCCGTCGTCCTTGGCCGGGAAAACCGGCAGCTTCAGGGCGCCGGGTTCCACTACCACCAGCCGGGAACGCTGGATGGGCGACAGCCCGAAGGCTTCGGCGAACGCGGCCCCGGGGCTGCCGGGCTGGACCTTCGCGCGGAGCTTGGTAACGCCCGACGGCGCGTGTTCGGCTTCGCGGCGGAGCATGGTCAGGAGCGTGGCACCGATGCCTGACCGGCGGTGGTCCCGCGCCACTTCGATGTAAGCCCACAGGCGTTCAGGGTGCAGCGAAGCCTCGTAGACCACGCCTGCCGCCACCGGAATGCCGACGCCGTCAATGACGTCCTCGGCCACGATGGTCCGGCGCCAGGGAGTCCCATCCGTACCTGCTGAGGAAACCGTCAGGGCCCCGCGGAACTGGCCGGCCTGGAAGGTTTCCGGATCGCCCCAGATTTCCAGGAGCGCGAGGTCATCGCCCTCTCGCCACTCGCGGTATTCGATGGCCATGCTCAGGCGCCGATCAGGCGGGCGGCCAGGTAGCCTTCCACCTTGTCCAGGGACACGCGTTCCTGCGTCATGGTGTCCCGCTCGCGGATGGTCACGGCGTGGTCGTCCAGGGTGTCGAAGTCCACGGTGATGCAGAACGGGGTGCCGATCTCATCCTGGCGGCGGTAGCGGCGGCCGATCGCGCCGGCGTCGTCGAAGTCGATGTTCCAGTTCTTGCGCAGCTGCGTGCCCAGGTCCTTCGCCTTCGGCGACAGGTCCTCGTTGCGGCTCAGCGGCAGCACGGCTGCCTTGACCGGGGCGAGGCGCGGGTCCAGCTTCAGGACAGTGCGGACATCGACGCCGCCCTTGGCGTTGGGAGCCTCGTCCTCGGTATAGGCGTCGATCAGGAACGCCATGAAGGACCGGGTGAGGCCGGCGGCGGGCTCGATCACGTAAGGCGTGTAGCGCTCGTTGGTGGCCTGGTTGAAGTAGCTCAAGTCCGTGCCGGAGGCTTTGGCATGGGTGGAGAGGTCAAAGTCCGTACGGTTGGCGATGCCCTCGAGCTCGCCCCATTCCGAGCCCTGGAAGCCGAAGCGGTATTCGATGTCGGTGGTGCCCTTGGAATAGTGGCTGAGCTTCTCCAGCGGGTGCTCGAAGAACCGCAGGTTGTCCTCACGGATGCCCAGGCCGGTATACCAGGACATACGCTCCTTCATCCAGTACTGGTGCCATTCCTCGTCCGTGCCGGGCTCTACGAAGAATTCCATTTCCATCTGCTCGAATTCACGGGTGCGGAAAATGAAGTTTCCGGGTGTGATCTCGTTGCGGAAGGACTTGCCGATCTGGCCGATGCCGAACGGTGGCTTCTTGCGCGAGGTGGTGAGGACGTTGTTGAAATTCACGAAGATGCCCTGCGCGGTTTCCGGGCGCAGGTAGTGCAGGCCTTCGTCGCTGGCGACGGGGCCCAGGAAGGTTTTGAGGAGGCCGGAGAATTCCTGCGGTTCGGTCCATTCGCCGCGGGTGCCGCAGTTGGCGCAGGCGATGTCCTTCAGGCCGTTTTCGGCCGGGCGGCCCTTCTTTTCCTCGTACTCTTCCTCGAGGTGGTCCGCGCGGTACCGCTTGTGGCAGGACAGGCACTCCACCAGCGGATCTGAGAAGACGTCAACGTGGCCGGAGGCCTCCCAGACCTGGCGGGGAAGGATGACGGACGAGTCCAGGCCAACTACGTCCTCACGGCCGCGGACCATGGACTGCCACCACTGGCGCTTGATGTTTTCCTTCAACTCGGCACCAAGGGGCCCGTAGTCCCAGGCAGAACGTGAACCACCGTAGATCTCACCGGCCTGGAACACGAAGCCCCTCCGTTTGGAGAGGGAAATGACCTGATCGAGAACGGATTTTGGTGCCATGGTGGAACTCCAATTTCTACAGGGCCGCTGGGTGCGGTCCGCGGGTTATCTGGCCCCCGGAATCACCGTGGGCGAAACACCTCTGGTGGCCGGGCGGGGCGGGCGAAGGAAACATTGCAGAAAGCTGCGTGTCCTAGCCTACCGGCCGCTACCTCCGGAAGGCGCCCCGGGGCCAGGGCAGTGTGGCCAAGACGATGGCGGCCAACGTGAGGATGGTGCCCAGCACGGTGGCGGGCGCCACGATGGTACCCGGAGCTGGGACCAGGAGGTCAAGGCCAAGGGAACCCAGCAGTTGCCCGGCGATCATGCCAAGCCCGGTGACCAGGACCCCGAGGCTGCGGACCAGAAGAGCACCGAGTCCGATGAACACGCAGCCCATGGGTCCGCCGACGTAGTACCACCACTCCCCCGGCAGCGGGCTTCCCGGCCCTGCCAGCGCAACCTTGATTCCCCAGGCGGTCCACAGCACCACAGTGCCTGCCACGAAGTTGACCAGCGTCGCGGCGATGGGCGTGCCGTAGTGGACAGTGGCGGTTCCGTTCATGGCCTGCTGGAAGCTCATCAGGAAACCCGCCGCCACGGGGAGCAGGAGCGGCAGCAGCAAGGCGGCGGGGCCGCCGTCGGCCGCTGTACCGGACCCGGACCCCGCTGCGAACCGCGGGGACACAGCCCAAGCCACAGCGGCGATGGTCAGGACGCAACCGATGATCCGGATGCCGGTCACCGGCTTCTTGCCGGCAGGGCCGATGCCCAGACGGTCCACCAGCAGGCCGCTCAGGGTCTGGCCGGTCACGGTGGCCACGGTGAACAGGGCAACGCCCAGGAGCCCGACCGTGAAGGACTGGGCAAAGACGAAGAGCGCCCCAATTCCGCCGGCCAGGACATAAACGGGAGGAAAGGCGCGGCTGCGGACGGCGGGAACGATCCTTGCCAGGCCGGCGCGCCCCTTAGGCAGGACCAGCGAAATCAGCACCATCAGGACCAGGCCTGTGCTGAAACTCACCACGGACGCGGCTATCCCGTCATTGAGCCTGGCACCGAGGGCGCCGTTGATCCTTCCCTGGACCGGGATCGCCAGGCCTGCTCCGACTGCCATCGGAAGGCCTGCCAGCAACGGCAGCCGGGGGGTGTGGGTCATTGAATTCACCTTACGTCAGGCATCATTGCTTGTATGAGCAACCCGGATATTGAAGAGATCCCCATCCGCGACAGCATGATCCGCCTCGGCCAGCTCCTGAAGCTTGCCAGCCTCGTGGAGGACGGCGTGGAGGCAGCCGAGCTGATCAAGAACGGTCTCGTCAAAGTCAACGGGGATATAGATGACCGCCGCGGGCGCCAGCTCCGCAACGGCGACACCGTCACCGTCAACGGTCAGACCGTGAAGGTCGTCGCGCCGCAGGCCTGATATTCCCGACGGCGTGCGGCGGGCCGGACACTGCGGCCGCGCGCCGCCGTCGTCCGCTTTTCTGGCTCAGTAATCTTTACTTCTTCAGGACCTCGTGCGTCAGGAACTCGGACACGTGCCCGATTTCCTGCTGGTTGATGCCGTGCCACATGCCCGTGTAGAGCACCTTCGTGAGCTTCACGTGCTTGCGGACCCAGCCCATGGTGAAGTCGATCTTGTCCGGGGTGATCACAGGGTCCTGCTGGTCTCGGCCCCAGAACATGGGGATGCTGCCATCCAGTTCGGAGTCGCGGAACGTGGGATCATCGCCCGCGTCAATCGCAAAGCCGGAAAGGCCGACGACGGCAGCGAAGTCAGTGGGGCGCTGCCGCAGCAGCGTGGTAGCCATGGCCATGCCCATGGAGAAGCCGAGCAGCGTCACCGAGGGATGGCCAACCTTAATGGTGTCAATCCATTCCAGTAGGTAGCCGGAGGCCCTCTTCACGGCGTCCAGGGAGTAGTCGATCGACGCCGTCAGCGGGAACCAGGTAAAGCCCGGCCCCATGGCCATCGGAGCACGCACCGAAGCCACCGCAAAGTCCGCCGGCAGCATGTCTGCAAGGCTCAGGAGATCCTGCTCGTTGGCGCCGTACCCGTGCAGCAGCACCAGCAACGGCTTTCCGTCACGCTGGTCCTCGGGCTGGGACCACAAAACAACAGGGGCAGGAAATACTTCGGCTTCAGTCATGGTTTCCATTCTTACAGTTACCCGACGGTAACAACCTACGTTGGCGTAGCTTGAGAACGAACAGGCAGGATAGGACCGTGAGTGAAGCCAAAGCCATGCAGAACCCGCCTTCCGCTGTGGAATCCCATCCCTGGACCCGCTATGTGGCCATGGGCGACTCCTTCACGGAGGGGATCGGCGACCCCGAACCGTCCCGCCCCGGTGGCTACCGCGGCTGGGCTGACCGGGTAGCAGAGGAGCTGGGCCGGGGCCAGGAGGATTTCGCCTACGCCAACCTCGCCGTGCGGGGCAGGCTCCTCCAGCAGATCGTGGACCAGCAGCTTGCACCGTGCCTTGCCCTGAAGCCTGACTTGGTGACGCTGTCGGCCGGCGGGAACGACCTCATCCGGCCCGGCGGCGACCCCGACGCCCTCGCGGAGAAGCTCGATTCTGTGGTGCAGATATTGGGCATGGGCGGAGCCACGGTGGTGCTCTTCAACGGCCCGGACACCGGGTCGTCAGTCCTGGGCCGGGTCCGCAGCAAGGTGGCCATCTATAACGAGAACCTGCGGACCGTCGCGGCCCGGCATGACGCCATCATCGCCGACATGTGGTCCCTGCGGCAGCTCAGCGACCCGCAGATGTGGGACGAGGACCGGCTGCACTTCTCTCCTCTGGGACACCACACCATCGCGGCCATGGTCCTGGACGCACTCAACGTCAGCCATACACTGGAGCCGCTGCAGCCCAAGCCGCTGCCACCCCGCACCTGGCGTGAGGCCCGCACCGGGGACCTTGTGTGGGCACGCGAATACTTTGTGCCGTGGGTAGTGCGGAGGCTCCGTCACCGTTCCTCCGGCGATGGGATCACCGCTAAGCGCCCGACGCCGGGACCCGTGTTCGGTCCGGGCGTCCCCTTGGGATCCGGTGAAGGTCCGCTCGGTTCCACCGACGCGGGCCGGCACTAGCGGCGGAACGGCCCGGGGCCGGCAGGGTGCAACGGGGGATGGCCATGGAACCGGATACGGTGGTGCGGCTGCGTCTCCGGTCCCAGATGCTCCGGGGATCGGCCGCGGAATCTCCCGAGGCTGCCCTGCGCAAGCTGCTGGCCGTGCAGGCACAGGAATTTCCCTACGCCCGCTGGAGCCTGGCGCAGCGCGCCTCGCAGCACACCTTCGGGGACCTGGACCGTTCCACCGATGGAGGACCAGCCGCCACGGCCGCGGACGTCGAGGAGGCCGTAGCAGACGGCCGGATCCTGCGCACGCATATCCTCCGGCCCACCTGGCATTTCGTCCACCGGGACGATCTGCGGTGGCTGCTGGCATTGTCCGCGCCCCGGCTCCACCAAGGCAATGCAGGCATGTACCGCCGCACCGGCATCGACGCCGCCGTGGCCGCCCGGAGCGGGGAGGTGCTGGCCAGGGCCGTCGCCGGCGGAAACCACAAGACCCGGGAACAGCTCGCGGCCACTCTTCAGTCTGCCGGCTACGCGGGAAAAGGACTGGAACTCGCCTACCTGATCATGCACGCCGAAATCAGCGGCGTGCTGGTGAGTGGTTCGCCGGTGCGGAGCCGGGGCGGTGCTCTGAAGCAGACCTACGCCCACTTTGACGAGCGGGTCCCGGCGGGACCTGTGAAAGTTCCCACCCGGGAAAACGCGCTGGCCGAACTCGCCGTGCGGTATTTCACGAGCCGCGGCCCCGCGACGGTCAAAGATTGCGCCGACTGGTCGGGGCTCACGATGGCCGATGTCCGGCAGGGCGTGCTTCTTGCCCTGGACCGGGATCCCGGGGCCCTCGGCACAACGGCGATTGACGGCGTGGTGTTCTATCACAATGCCGGGCCTGGCGGCTCCGGTGACGAGACCGGCAGCCAGCCCAGCGGACCTCGGATCGACCTCATCCAGTGCTACGACGAATATGTGATGGGCTACTCCGCAACAAGGCACTACCTGGGCGGCTCCGCCCCGGCGCTTCCTGTCGACGGTGCCCTGATGCACGTGGTGCTGCTGGACGGTCGGATGGCGGGCTCCTGGCGGCACACACTGCTTTCGGGCCGCTGCGAACTGGATATCCGGCTGTTCGCCTCCACCGATCCGGCACCAGGCTCTGCGCTGGACGTTGCCATCGGCGACGCCGTGGACAGGTATGCGGCTTTCCTGGGCATCCCCGCGGTCCGGGTGCCGTCCGGGGCTAAGCTGGAAGGACACACATGAGAGGCGTTACACCGTGAACAGCTTGTTCTTCTGGATCATCATTTTGTCGTTCCTGATTCCGATGGCGATGCGGATGTACCGGAAATCCGTCAACAAGCGGAACCAGGACCAGAGCTTTTCCGGGCGTTACCCCGACCAGTTTCCGGGCGGGGGCCAGTTCCCCGGGCCCCAGAGCCGCCAGCCGCGGGACGGCTACACGCAGCAGGATTACATGAGCGGCGGATTCCGCCAGATCAACGGCCCGCAGCCCCTGCCGCCCAGCCAGCCGCTGCCGCCCATGATGCCAGTGCCGCCCGCAGACCAGCAGTTCCCGCCCTACGGCCAGCCTGTGCCGGGACAGGCAGCGGAGGCACCCCAAAAGCCTGCCGCCCCTGCAACTCCCCCGCCGCCGTCGGCCCCCCAAGGCTACCGGGCCCGCAAACTCGCGGAACTGGACCAGCAGTACAGCAACGGCGAGATGGCCGTGGACGAATACATGAAGCGGCGCTCCGAAATCATGGACGGCTGACCAGCCGGCTTCCTAGGCTTCCGGAACGTTCGTGGCGCCGTGAGGTGCCCGGTCAGACCAGGAAATTCTTCCGGAGTTGGCTGCCCAGCTGGCCGATCTCGGTCAGGAAGCCGTCATGGCCAATGGGCGCTTCGATAACGTGGACATCCACGGCTCCCGGAAGCGCGGCAGCGAGCTCCTGTGACTGCGACGGGAAGTAGAGCCTGTCCGAGTCCACCGCGGCAACAAAGAACTTTGCGGACGCCCTCGCCAGGGTTTCGCTGAGGGTTCCCCTCCCCCGGCAGACGTCGTGGCTCATGAGGGCCTCGGTGATGGCGATGTAGCTGTTGGCATCAAAGCGGCGGACAAGCTTGCTGCCCTGGTGGTCAAGGTAACTCTCCACCTGGTAGCGCCCACGGTCCCCCAGCGCGGCTGCCCGCAGCGGCGTTTCGGGAGTCTGGGCCGTCCGCCCGAACCGCCCATCGAACTCCTGGGCTGATCGATAGGTGATGTGGGCGATCCGCCGCGCCAGGGCCAGCCCGTCCTCCGGGAAAGGCCCTCCATAGTAGTCGCCACCGTTGAAGTTGGCGTCCTGGCGGATGGCGAGCGTCTGGGCCTGCGCAAAGGCGATCTGCTCGGCGGTGCTGGCGGCACCGATCGAGATCACGGCGCAACGCTCCACCCGTTCGGGGCAAATGAGCGCCCACTCCAAGGCACGGGCACCGCCCATGGAACCGCCCAGCACCGCGTACCAGCTCCGGATGCCCAGCTGGTCCGCCAACCGGGCCTCGGCGGCGGTGCTGTCACGGAGGGTCACCAGCGGAAAGCGGGAACCCCAGGGCCGGCCGTCGGGAGCAGGCGAGGACGGCCCGGTGGAACCGTAGCAGCCGCCCACAATGTTGATGGACACCACAAAGAACCTGTCCGTGTCCACCGGCGCGCCTGGACCGGCAAGTTGCTCCCACCAGCCCGGCTCGTCGCTGTCACCGCGTGTCACGTGCGTGCTGCCGGTCAGGGCGTGCTCAATGAGGACGGCGTTGGAGCCGTCCTCATTGAGCGTTCCCCACGTTTCATAGGCGAGCGTGACCTCGGGCAGGTATCCGCCCGCTTCCAATTCAAGGCCGCCGATGCTGGCGTAACGGACCACGCCGTTTTCGGGTACTGCGGTACGGGAGACGGTAATCGTCATGTGGAGACCTTTTCTACGCGCTTGCCCGCCGTCGAATGACCGGCAGGCCAGGTCTTCACCCGGGGCACCCCGCCGCGAAAGGAGGGTTGCCGGCCAGCAAGCCGGGGCTGTCGCTGGCACTCATGACCTTCTCCGAGTGTACGAAACCAGCCCCGGATCTGGCTAAGAGTGTGACTGGTTTGTGACTCCACAATGCCTCTCCTGCCGGGCGCCGGACTCTCGGGGCCGGGAATCCGGCGCTGAAACCGCCTTAGAGAGCCGCCTTGGCCGCCCGGAAACCTGCCTCCAGGTCCGCCAGGATGTCATCGATGTGTTCGATGCCCACGGAGAGGCGGACCAGCCCCGGCGTAACGCCCGCAATTGCCTGCTGCTCCGGGGAGAGCTGGCTATGGGTGGTGGACGCAGGGTGGATGACCAGGGACCTGACGTCGCCGATGTTCGCCACATGGCTGTGGAGCTCCAAGGCGTCCACAAACCGCTTGCCCGCCTCGGCCCCGCCGGCCAGGTTGAAGGCCACCACGGCTCCTGTGCCCTTGGGGCCGTACTTGCGTCCGCGCTCGTACCAGGGGCTCGAAGGCAGCCCCGCGTACGCTACCGACTCGACGTCGTCACGGGCTTCCAGCCACTGCGCCACCGCAACGGCGTTCTCAACGTGCCGCTCCACCCGCAAGCTCAGCGTCTCCAGGCCCTGGGCGATGAGGAAGGCGTTGAAGGGCGATACTGCGGAGCCGAGGTCTCGGAGGAGCTGGACGCGGGCTTTGAGGATGTAGGACAGGTTGGCGCCCAAGGCGCCGCCGGCGCCAAGGTCACGGGCATAGACCAGCCCGTTGTAGGTGGGATCCGGGGTGTTGAAACCAGGGAACCTATCCGGGTCTTGACCGAAGTCGAAGTTGCCGGAGTCCACGATCACCCCCGCGATCGCCGATCCGTGTCCGCCAAGGTATTTGGTGGCCGAGTGGACCACAATATCGGCGCCCCACTCCAGCGGGCGTATGAGGTACGGCGTGGAGAGCGTATTGTCCACCACCAACGGAACGCCGGCCTCGTGGGCGGTCCGGGACACCCCTTCGATATCGAGGACATCCTGGCGCGGGTTGGACACGACCTCAGCAAAGAACAGTTTGGTGTTCGGGCGGACGGCCTCGCGCCACTGGTCCAGGTTGTCCGGGTCCTCCACGAACGTCACCGAGATGCCGAACTTCTTCAGCGTGTACCCCAGCAGGTTGTACGTGCCGCCATAAAGGCTGGGGCTTGCCACCACATGGTCCCCGGCTTCGGCGATATTGAGGATGGCGAAGGTTTCGGCCGCCTGCCCCGAGCTCAACAGGAGGGCAGCCAACCCGCCTTCCAGGCTGGCGATCCGTTGCTCCACGGCGTCCTGGGTGGGGTTGCCGATCCGCGTATAGATCGGTGCCAATTCTGCGAGCGCGAAGCGGTTGGCGGCGCTTTCGGCACTCGGGAAGACGAACGACGTCGTCTGGTAGATCGGGAGGGCACGCGCCCCTGTGGCGCTGTCCGGCTCCTGGCCGGCGTGGATCTGGCGGGTTTCAAAAGACCATCCGTCGGACATTCAAGGCTCCTTTGACATGGGCCCGGCATGCTGGGAGCACCACGGGCCGCGCTTGCCGCCCGGCCGTTGCGGGGCAGCCAGGTCCTCACCCGGGGCACCCCACCGCGGATGGAGGGTTGCCGGCCAGCGAGCCGGGGCTTGGCGCTGGCGCTCATGACCTGCGTTCAGTGTAGGAACCGTTCGACGGCGCGCAACAGCATTGTGACGAACATGGTCACCCGGCGCTCTTCCCGGGGGTGATGGAAAGCCCGATGTCCACTCGTGACGCACCCCAAAGTTGGTAAGGATACCCTTAGCTGAGAGCCCGATCACAAAGTGCCAAGATGAGGGCATGCGCATGGATCACGTCTCTTACGCCTGTGAACACGATGGCCTGGCTGCCACCACCGAACGTATTTCGTCCGCCCTCGGCGTTGAAGCCGTAAAGGGCGGAGTGCACCCCCGTTTCGGAACCCGGAACATGATCATCCCTCTCGCGGGGCACAAATATCTGGAAGTAGTCGAGGTGCTTGACCACCCGGCATCGGACAAGGCACCGTTCGGACAGGCAGTCCGGGCACGCTCCGCTGCCGGCGGCGGCTGGATGGGGTGGTGCGTCGAAGTTGACGACCTCGCCCCCTTCGAAGCACGCCTCGGCCGCTCCGCGGTCAACGGAAACCGCAAGTTTCCCGACGGCCGCGAACTGGTCTGGAAGCAGATCGGCATCCTGGGCCTGATCGCGGACCCGCAGGTCCCGTACATGCTCAAGTGGGAAGGCGATCCCGCCCTCCACCCGTCCAACGCCTACGACAGCAATGTCAAGATGTCCTGCCTGACCATCGCCGGTTCCGCTGCACGGGTGACCGAATGGCTGGGCGAACCGGTGGAGAAGCCACTTGAGGACGTCGCCGTGGACTGGGTAGCTCCGCACGGGACCCCCGGCATCCTGTCCGTCACGTTCGAGACCGCCTCCGGAGCAGTCACCATCTGATTGCTTTCTTCCGCCGGGCCAGCACGGCCCGCCGGGCAACCATGCCCGGCAACATACTTCGGCCGCCATCAGCGGGTGCCAACGATGCCACCCACCGATGGCGGCCGAATCCCTTTAACTCCCCCGTTTAACTTCCCCGGCCTTAGTCTGCCTAACCGAGGCCGACGGCCTTCCCAAAGAGGCTGAAGCCGACAAACGCCACGATGTCCAGCAGGGCGTGGGCAATGACCAGCGGCATAACGCGCCGGGTCCTGGTGTACAGCCAGGCGAAGACCACCCCCATCACAGCGTTCCCAATGAAGGGCCCGAAGCCCTGGTAGAGGTGGTAGCTGCCGCGCAGCATGGAACTGGCGAAGATCGCCAGCGGAACGCTCCAGCCGAACGCGCCGAAGCGGTTCAGGAGGTACCCCACCACAATGACTTCCTCCACGACGGCATGCCGCAGGGCGGACAGGATCAGCACAGGCACCGTCCACCAGTACGCATCCAGTGCGCTGGGGATGATGGCGGTGGTGATGCCCAGGGCCCGGCCCGCAGCATATAGGCCGAGGGACGGAACGCCGATCAGCGCTGCGAGGCCCAGCCCCTGGAGCATGTCGCGACCGGGCCGGGCAAAGTCGAAGCCGAGCTTCCGGAACGCCGAGCCGCCCTGCGGGGCCCCGGAGGTGGACTGCCGGTGGTCAGTGAGGAAGTAGATGACCAGCAAGACCGGAACCAACGCGAAGATGATGTCCAGCAGCTGGTAGGTGAGGTCAAAGTATTCGCGGGTGCTCTGTGAGCGGTTAAGCGTGGAGGTACCTTCAGCCAGCGGGGCGCGCGTCATCTTATCCAGCAGCTGCACCACTGAGTAGACAGCGGACTGCCCCAGCGACAGGCCCAGGACGATCCATACTTCGAGCCGCAGCCGACGGCGGGAGGGAACCAGCATGTTCCCATCTTGCCTGCAGTTTCTGGTTCTTTCCTGATTTGGGCTTCCCGGGAGGGCGTGGGCACAGGACTTATGCTTGGGGCTTATGAGCGCGCCAGGGAAAATCATCATGATCCGGCATGGCCAGTCCATGGCCAACGCTGATACGTCCATTTACAACCGCGTGCCGGACTACCGTATCCCGCTGACTCCCCTGGGCCTGGAGCAGGCCACCGAGGCAGGCGAACGGATCCGCCGGGAACTTGATGGCCGCCAGGTCTGCGTCTATGTGTCGCCGTACCTGCGTGCCCATCAAACCCTGGAAGCACTCAACCTCGGCAACCTCACGGAACGGGTGATCGAAGAGCCGCGCCTCCGGGAACAGGACTGGGCCAACTTCCAGATCAGCGGAGACATCGAGGACCAGAAGGAACTGCGCAACGCCTACGGCCACTTCTTCTACCGCTTCCGCGAAGGCGAGTCCGGCTCCGATGTCTACGACCGGATCTCCTCCTTTATGGAAACCCTCTACCGCCACTGGTCCAAACCGGACTACGCGCCCAACACCCTGCTGGTGACCCACGGGCTGACCATGCGGCTGTTTTGCATGCGTTGGTTCCACTGGTCGGTGGAGTACTTCGAGTCCCTCAACAACCCGGACAACGCCGACGTGCGGACCCTGGTGCGGACTGACGCGGACAAGTACGAACTGGACATTCCGTTCAGCCAGTGGGTGGAACGCCGGGTGGACGAGACGGTCCTGGACGCCCCGCCCATGGTGTTCTAGCGCTGTGGCGTCCTAATGCGGCGCCACGATCACTTCGGTTCCGTTGGCCTCGAATGCGGCCTTGTCCTCGGCAGAAATCCCGGCATCGGTGATGAGGCGGGTGAAGTCATAGCCGTCCATAGTGGCGAAGGCACGTACACCCACCTTGGAGGAATCGGCCAGCACGTAGGACACGCGCGCCCGGCTGGCGAGGAGTGCGTTCACCGATGCCTCCCCTTCCCCGGTGTTCGTGGGGCCAACTACCGGGTCGATGCCGTTGACTCCGATGAAGGCGATATCCAGGACCACCTTCTGCATGATGATGTCCGTGTACGGTCCCACGAGCTCGTAGGAGCGGGGATTCAGGATGCCGCCGGTCACCATGACCTTGATGTTGGGCCGGACGGCCAGCTGCGAGGCGATGTTGATCGCATTGGTGACGACGGTCAGCGTTGGCTGGTTGGCGGGGGCGTTGAGGTCCTCGCGGGTTGCCAGGATCTGCGCCAGGGCGGTGCTGGTGGTGCCGCCGCACAGGCCGATCACGGCTCCGGGCCTGATCAGTGCCGAGGCCGCCTGGGCGATTTGTTCCTTGGCTTCGGCGTGGTCGTCTCGGTTGTATCGCCCGGGAAGGTCGTAGGCGAGCGCTCCGGTGGTGGCGCCGCCCCGGGTGCGGGTCAGCAGCCGCCTCTTGGCCAGGCTGTCCAGGTCGCGGCGGGCCGTGGCGGGCGAAACAGCAAGCTGTGAGACGATCTCCTCAACCTCGACCTGGCCGGTCTTCGCGAGGATATCCAGGATGGCCGTCAGGCGGTCGGTACGGGTCATGGGGGCCTCTCAGCGTCAAACAGTCACTCGATTATGACATTTTCTGATTGTATCAGACCCGCAACGATCATAAAGCGTCAAAAACTGCCTGAGGCTCAGCGCACCCGTACACCCGCCCGCCACACAGCGTACGTGAGCGGCATGCCCGGGCGGTAGGCGAGATGGGTGGCGGAGGGTGCGTTGAGCATGTGCAGATCCGCCCGGTGTCCGACGGCGAGGGATCCCACCGCCCGTTCGCCGTCGGCGTCGTGCCCGGAGTCCCGGTGCAACGCCAGCGCGCCGCCGTACGTCGCGGCCCGGACCGCCTCATGGACGCTGAGCCGCATCTGCAGCACGGCCGTTGCCACACAGAAGGCCATGGAACTGGTGTAGGAGGTGCCGGGGTTGCAGTTGGACGCCAGCGCCAGCTGCACCCCGGCGTCCAGCATTGCCCGTGCCGGGGGCAGCGCCTGCCGGGTAGAAAGGTCGCAGGCGGGAAGGCACGTGGCGACGGTCCCGCGCACGCCGGTGCCCGTTGCGGGGTCCCAGCCAGCCCAACTCTCAGCCAGCGCGGCTACGTCTTCAGCCGACAGGTAGTTGACGTGGTCCACGCTCGCCGCGCCCAGATCCACCGCCAGCTGCACCCCGGGGCCCTGGCCCAGCTGGTTGCCGTGTACCCGGATCCCCAGCCCGGCATCCCGGCACGCCTCAAGTACGCGGCGGGACTGCTCCGCAGTGAAGGCCCCCTCCTCACAGAAGACGTCCGCCCAGCGGACATAGGGGCGGACGGCGTCAAGCATGGGCCCGCAGACGAGCTCTGTGTAGGCATCGGCATCCGAGCCGGCGGGTACCAGGTGTGCTCCCAGGTAGGTGACTTCGTCGACCACGGTGGAGGCGATGCGGGCGCTCCGTGCCTCGTTTTCGGTGTCCAGCCCGTACCCCGTCTTCGTTTCGAGATACGTGGTGCCCAGGGAGACGGCCTCGGAAACCCGTGCCATCGCCAGCCTCGTGAGGTCGAAATCGGACGTCTGCCGGGTGGCGTCGACGGTAACAGCGATCCCACCGGCCGAATAGGACTCTCCCGCCATCCGGGCTTCGAACTCCGCGGTGCGGTCGCCGGCGAAGACCAGGTGCGTATGCGAGTCAACCCAGCCGGGCAGCACCGCGCGGCCGCCGGCATCGACGGTGTCATCGGCGGCCGGGGCTGAGGCGGCGGCACCCAGCCACGCAATCCGTTCCCCTTCGACCACTATGGCGGCGTTTTTCAGGACCCGGTGTTCCAGGTCCTGGGTCATCAGCTCGGCGATATTGGTGATCAGGGTGCTCATGAGTCTATTCTTCAACGCCGAATGGACCAGCGCGTGGCGGCCAGCGCCTCCGCTGTCCGGAATGCCGGACTGTAGTCGACGCCGGTCCCGGAGCCCTGCCCGGCGAGGATCTGGGCGGCCGCGAGCTCGGCCATGGCCGCCGAGGTCTGGAACCCGTAACCGCCCTGGCCGGCGAGCCAGTAGAACCCGCGTGCCTCCGCGTCGAAGCCGGCCACGGGCACGCCGTCGGCCGCTTCGGTCCGGAGCCCGGTCCAGGCACTGCGGATTTGGCCGATCCCGAGGGTGGTGACCTGGTTGAGCTTGGCGATCAGCCGCTCCACGTCGCCGGGCCGGGGCCGGGCGTCCTCCGGCCCGCTGGGGACAGTTTCCGAGGGCGAAACCAGCACGTCAGTCCCCTCTCGCCGGAAGTAGAACGTGTTGTCCGCTGCCGCCACCATGGGGCTGTGCTCAGGCAGGGGACGTTCGACGCCGACGATCGCCGCGGTGCGCCGGTACGGCTGCAACCCGAGCTTCTCCACTCCGCTGATGACGGCGAGTTCGTCGGCCCAGGCGCCTGCGGCGTTGACCATCACACCGGACTGGAAAGCCTCCTGCCCGGCACCGATCTCCCAGCCTGAGCCCAACCGTTGGGCGGAATGCACTCGGGCGCCGGTAATAATGTCCGCGCCGGCGGCTTCCGCCCGCTCCCGGTGGTCGGCCAGCAGCAGGGGGGCGTCGCAGCCGAAGGATCCGGTATCCAGGCCCGCGGCGGAAAACGTGTCCGGCACCAGCGCCGGACACAGCTCCAGTGCTTCGGCCACTGAAATGGGGCTCATGTGGCCGCTGGCCTCGGCACGGACAGCCTCCTCAGTGCCGATGAGCATAAAGCTGCGCGGCGACAGGACCGGCCGGGGCAGTTCCGCATCCCTTGCCGCCATCAGCTCCAGCGTGCGGGCCGTCAACTGCTGCACTACGGCCGGACCGTAGCTGGGGATCAGCTGCCGGGCTGAGCGGGAGGACGTGTGGTACGCCAGCTCCTGTTCCGCCTCCACCAACGCAACGCTGCAGCTGGCGGCGAGTGCCGACGCCAGGGACAGGCCCGCGATACCGCCGCCGACAATGAGGACATCGTAATGTGCTGCCATGGCTCCATCCTTGCAGAGTTGCCGTGCGGCCGCGCCGAGCCTGGCGCCAGTCCAGCCCCGGGGGCCTAGCCCGCTACGGCGGCACGGCTGGCGACGAAGGCACCCACGCACGCTTCGACGTCGTCCGCCGAATGTGAGGCTGAGAGCTGCACCCGGATCCGGGCCGCACCGCGCGGGACCACCGGGAAACTGAACGCAGTGACGAAGACGCCGTGCTTGAGCATCTGGTCAGCCACCTTGGCGGCCATCACGGCGTCCCCGAACATGACGGGGACAATCGCGTGTTCGCCATCCAGGAGTTCGAAGCCTTCCTCGGTCATCCGGGACCGGAAAAGCCGGGCGTTCTCGAACAGCCGGGTCCGCAGTTCGCCGGAATTCTCCACCAGGTCCAGGGCCTTGATGGTCGCTGCCACGATCGCGGGGGCCAGGGAGTTGGAGAACAGGTAGGGGCGCGCCTTCTGGCGGAGCATGGCCACCACTTCGCTGCGGCCAGAGACGTAGCCTCCGGACGCGCCGCCCAGGGCCTTGCCGAACGTGCCGGTGTAGATATCAACGCGGTGGGACACACCGGCGTGTTCGGGGGTTCCGGCTCCCGTGGCACCCATAAAGCCGACAGCGTGGGAGTCGTCCACCATGACCAGGGCGTCGTGCGTCTCCGCGAGGTCGCAGATCGCCTCCAGCGGGGCGAGGTAGCCGTCCATGGAGAACACGCCGTCGGTCACGATGATCTTGCGCCGGGCATCTTTGGCTTCGAGGAGCTTGGCTTCGAGATCGGCCATGTCCTGGTTCGCGTACCGGAAGCGCTGGGCCTTGCAGAGCCGGATGCCGTCGATGATGGAGGCATGGTTGAGGGCGTCGGAAATGATGGCGTCCTCCGGCCCGAAGAGGGATTCGAAGACCCCACCGTTGGCGTCAAAGCAGCTGGAGAACAGGATGGTGTCCTCGGTCCCGAGGAATCGGGAGACCCTGGCTTCGAGTTCCAGATGCAGGTCCTGGGTGCCGCAGATGAAGCGGACACTGGCCATGCCAAAGCCACGGGTGTCCATGGCTGCCTTGGCTGCGGCGATGATTTCCGGGTGGTCTGCCAAGCCTAAGTAGTTGTTGGCGCAGAAATTCAGCACCGAGGTGCCGGGCTGGCCAATCTGCCCCGCGGTGACGTGGCTGGACTGCGGGGAGTTGATGCTCCGTTCGGTCTTGAAGAGCCCGGCGGTTCGGATGTCGTCCAGCTCTGCCTGGAGTTGGTCCTTGATGGCGGTGTACATGGTGCTCCTTAGAGTTCGGTCCAGTCGAGGACAACTTTGCCGCCGACGCCGGCGCGGGCAATGTCAAAGCCTTTTTCCCAATCCCTGGCGGGAAGCCTGTCCGTCACCACGGCCGAGATGCCGGCGTGCAGCACCGGGTTGGAGGACAGCATGGCACTCATGGCGTACCAGGTTTCATACATCTCGCGGCCGTAGATGCCCTTCAGGGTCAGCATGTGCGTGACCACCTTGCCCCAGTCGATGGTGATGTCCTGACTGGGCAGGCCGAGCATGGCAATACGCCCGCCGTGGTTCATGTTGTCGATCATCTCAGGAAGCGCGGTGGGGTGGCCCGACATTTCCATGCCGATGTCAAAGCCTTCCCGCATGCCCAGTTCCCGCTGGGCATCGCGGACCCGGGTAGTGGAGACGTCGATGGCGAGGTCCACGCCGAGTTGCCGGGCCAGGTCCAGGCGGGGCTGGGACACATCGGTGATGGCGATCTTGCGCGCCCCTGCGTGGCGGGCCACCGCGATGGCCATGAGTCCGATGGGTCCGGCACCGGTGATCAGCACGTCCTCGCCCACCAGGGGGAAGCTGAGGGCGGTGTGCACGGCGTTGCCGAACGGATCGAAGATCGCGCCGAGCTCGGGGGTGATGGAGGGATCGTGATGGACCCAGACGTTGGTCTCGGGGATAACGACGAACTCGGCGAAGGCTCCGTCCCGCTGAACACCCACGCTGACGGTGTGGATGCACATCTGCCGCCGGCCGGCGCGGCAGTTGCGGCAGATCCCGCACACCACATGGCCTTCACCGGACACCCGGTCGCCCACCTTGACGTCGCGGACGTCCTTGCCGGTTTCCACTACTTCGCCATAGAACTCGTGGCCGGGAATGAGTGGCGCTTCGATAATGCCCTGGGCCCATGAGTCCCAGGACTGGATGTGCAGGTCTGTGCCGCAGATGCCGGTAGTCAGGACGCGGATCTTGACATCGTCAGGCCCCGCCTCGGGTTCCGGACGGTCAACCAGTTCGAACCCGGCGTGTGCGCCGGACTTGTAAAGGGCCTTCATTGGCTTCCTAACTCTTGGTTGTCGCCCTGGGCTGCGGGCGGAGATCTCCCTTCATTAGAGCCATTCCAAAGCATTAGCACAAGCAGTATTTTCTCAATCGACGATGAAGCTTTGGCTTATGCGTAGACTGGCTGAATGGAAATTCACCAGCTGGAAATCCTTCGCGAGCTTGGAGCCCTGGGCAGCGTGAAAGCGGTGGCGGAGACGCTGATGGTCACACCCTCCGCCGTGTCCCAGCAACTGTCCCTGCTGCAACGGAACGTCGAGGTGCCGCTGACGCGCAAGGAGGGCAGGAACCTGGTGCTCACGGAAGCCGGTCAGGTGCTCGCCGACGCCGGCGCCGCCGTCGTCAGTGCCATGGCGGATGCGCGCACTGCCATCGGCGCGTACCACGGCTCGCCGGTGGCGCCGGTGACGCTCTGCGGGTTCCACAGCGTGGGCCAGGCCTTGTTCGCCCCGCTCGCGCGGACGCTGGACGCGCCGGGCCAGCCGAGGATCCAGCTCTCCGACGAGGACGTGGCGCAGCACGATTTCCCGGCGTTGACCGCCCGCTACGACTTGGTGCTCGCCCACCGCATGGACCACAGCCCGCGCTGGCCGCAGGAGCGGGTCGCGGTGATCCCGCTGGCTCATGAACCGCTGGATGTTGCCCTGCCGGCGGACCACCGCCTGGCCGGCCAGGCCACGGTGACCGCGGCCGACGTCGTGGGCGAAGCCTGGGTGACCAGCCACACCGGTTACTCTCCCGCGGACGTGCTGTCCGCCGTCGCGGCCGTGTCCAGCAAGGAACTGAACATCGTGCACCGGATCAATGATTACTCCACCGTGGCGGCGCTGGTGGCGGCTGGCGGCGTGGTGGGACTGCTGCCGCGGCATACGGCGCGGCCTGTGCTCAATCCCGGTATTGTGCTGCGGCCGCTCGAGGGCATCAGCACCCGGCGGCGGATCGACATCCTGGCCCGCCCGGAGAACCTGAAGCGGCGTGCGGTGACGATGGTGTGCGAGGCGTTGCAGGCGATCATGACCGGGCTGGTGGACCCTCCCCCAACTAAGTAGCAGCAGATGTCGTTATGAGGGCTCAAAACGACATCTGCTGCTACCTACTTTTCGAGCCCTTTCCCGTGGCCTTTGCGTGCTTCCTTGCCGAGGCCCTTGCCCATGCCTTTGCCCAGGCCAAGTCCCGGACCCGTTCCCGCGCCCTCGACGATCTTGTCCGCCGTGGCAGAGTCGCCGCTTTTCACACCGGAGACCCGGACCGACTCACCCGTAGCGATCTCCGCGATGGTTACCTCCGAGGGCTTAAGCCGCTTGCCGTCCTCCCCCGTGGCAGGAGATCCGTCCGCCGCTGGAGCGGGGAACTTGATGATCTTAGTCTCTGCGTTGACGGCGTAACTCTGCGTGAAGCCGTCTTCGCTCTTGACGGTGACTGACGTTTCGTTGACGGCCTCCACTGTGCCCTGCTGGCTCAGGTGGGTTTCAAACGTCCCGTCGGCCTTCTTCACTACGCTCTCGCTGTGCAAATGCTGGGGCCGCTCGGCCTTGTCCTGCTTCTTGTCCTGCTTGCCCGGGGCCGACTCCGACGGAGAAGGCGACGGCGAGTCAGTGGCGGACCAGGCGATCGCCACCCCGGTCCCGGTCAGGCCCAGCGCCACCACGCCGGCCAGCAATGCCTTGCGGATTCTCAACGGTTCTCGGACCGACATGGCCATACCTCCACAGCACGGGCAGGGCCCCTGTGCCCTGGAACTTCAGTGTAGGACCGGGAACCGCCAGTGAACACGAGTACTTTTAGGCCTGCAGGATGCGAGTACTACCTAGAAGCAAAACTGGGTCGCAGCAAGTGTCGTTATGAGCGTTCTAAACGACATTTGCTGCGACCCAGTTGGGTTAAATCAGGCGAGTCAGCCCTCGACGCCAAGCTTCTGCAGGATCAGTTCCTTCACGCGGCCTGCATCTGCCTGCCCGCGGGTGGCCTTCATGACACCGCCCACGATCGCACCGATGGCCTGGAGCTTGCCTGCGCGGATCTTGTCCGCGACGTCGGGCTGCGCGGCGAGGGCGGCATCGATGGCTTCAAGCAGGGGGCCGTCGTCGGAAACGACGGCCAGGCCGCGCTTCTCGACGATTTCCGCCGGGCTGCCTTCACCAGCGAGCACGCCGTCAAGGACCTCGGTGGCCATCTTGTTGTTGATCTTGCCGTCTTCCACCAGTTTGTTCAGTTCAACAATGGTGGCGGGCTGGACGCCCAGCTGGCCGGGATCGACGTCCGCGTTCTTGGCGCGGCCCACGATCTCGCCCATCCACCACTTGCGGGCCACGGAGGCCGAGGCGCCGGCCGCAATGGTTTCCTCGATTTCGTCCATGACACCGGCGTTGACGACGTCCCGGAATTCCAGGTCCGAGTAGCCCCAGTCGGCCTGCAGCCGCTTGCGCCGGGCCGCGGGCGGCTCGGGCAGGGTGGCACGCAGTTCCTCAACCCACTCACGCGAGGGAACAACCGGAACCAGGTCCGGCTCCGGGAAGTAGCGGTAGTCGTCGGCGTCGGACTTGGCCCGGCCCGACGTCGTGGTGCGCGTGTCCTCGTGCCAGTGGCGGGTCTCCTGGATAACCGGCTCGCCGGACTCCAGAACGGCAGCGTGCCGCCTGATTTCGTAGTGCACAGCGTGCTCGACGGCGCGCAGCGAGTTCACGTTCTTGGTTTCGGAGCGAATGCCGAAGCGTTCGCGGCCGTGCGGGCGGAGCGAAACGTTGGCATCGCAGCGGACGTTGCCGCGTTCCATCTTCGCGTCGGACACACCAAGGTTCTTGACGATCTCACGGACCGCAGCCACGTAGGCCTTGGCCAGCTCGGGGGCCCGTGAACCGGCACCTTCGATGGGCTTGGTGACGATCTCGACGAGCGGCACGCCAGCGCGGTTGTAGTCCACCAGCGAGAAGTCGGCGCCCTGGATGCGTCCGGTGGCTCCACCCATGTGGGTCAGCTTTCCGGCGTCCTCCTCCATGTGGGCGCGCTCGATCTCCACGCGGAACACGGTGCCGTCCGAGAGCTCGATGTCCAGGTAGCCGTCGTACGCGATGGGTTCGTCGTACTGGGATGTCTGGAAGTTCTTCGGGGTATCCGGGTAGAAGTAGTTCTTCCGGGCGAAGCGGCAGGACTCGGCGATCTTGCAGTTGAGCGCGAGGCCGATCTTGATAGAGGACTCAATCGCGGTCTTGTTCACCACCGGCAGCACGCCGGGCATGCCAAGGTCCACCTCGTTGACGTTGGTGTTCGGCTCGTCGCCGAAGACGTTGGGCGCCGAAGAGAACATCTTGGTCTTGGTGTTGAGCTCCACGTGGACCTCAAAGCCCAGGACGGGATCGTACTTCTCCATGGCCTCTTCGAAGCTCAGGGTAGCGTCAGTGCTCATTATTTTGCCTCCTTGGCGTCGACAAGGGTGGGGACCGGTCCGGCCAACGTGGACTCAGCCAGGTCCGGGGCCTGGGCGAGGAGCGGTCCGCCCCACTTCGCCTCCAGGAGGGATTCCAAAACCGCACCCACCCGGTAGAGGCGGGCATCCTGGCGGGCCGGGGCCAGCAACTGGATGCCGACGGGCAGGCCGTCCTCGTCAGCCAGGCCGCCCGGAAGGGACAGTCCGGGGACGCCGGCCAGGTTGGCAGGGATGGTGGCGACGTCGTTGAGGTACATCGCCAGGGGGTCATCGAGCTTCTCCCCCAGCTTGAAGGCCGTGGTGGGGGCCGTGGGCGAGATCAGGACGTCGGCCACCGTGAACGCGGCGTCGAAGTCGCGCTGGACCAGCGTGCGCACCTTCTGGGCCGAGCCGTAGTAGGCGTCGTAGTAGCCTGCGCTCAGGGCGTACGTGCCAAGGATGATGCGGCGCTTGACCTCGTCGCCGAAGCCGGCGGCGCGGGTGGCCCCCATGACGCGTTCGATCGTCATGGGCCCGTCCTCGGGGAGGACGCGCAGGCCATAACGGACGCCGTCGAACTTTGCCAGGTTGGAGGAGGCCTCCGACGGCATGATCAGGTAGTAGGCGCCGAGGGCGTACTGGAAGTTGGGGCAGGAAACCTCAACGATTTCCGCGCCGGCCTGCTTGAGCAGTTCCAGCGAATCGTTGAAGCGGTTCTCGACGCCGGCCTGGTAGCCCTCGCCGTGGAGTTCCTTGATGATGCCGATCCGCATGCCGTCCACGTTGCCCAGCCGGGCGGCAGCCACGAGGTCTTCCAGGGGGTCGGGCAGGGAGGTGGAGTCGAAGGGGTCGTGCCCGCCGATGACCTGGTGCAGGAGCGCCGAGTCCAGCACTGTCCGCGAGACCGGGCCGATCTGGTCCAGCGAGGAGGCCATGGCGATGGCGCCGTAGCGGGACACGCTGCCGTATGTGGGCTTGACGCCCACGGTGCCGGTGACGGCGCCGGGCTGGCGGATGGAGCCGCCGGTGTCGGTACCGAGGGCCAAGGGTGCTTCAAAGGCGGCGACGGCGGCTGCCGAACCGCCGCCGGACCCGCCTGGGATCCGGTCCAGGTCCCAGGGGTTCCTGGTGGGCCCGTACGCGGAGTGCTCCGTGGAGGAGCCCATGGCGAATTCGTCCAGGTTGGTCTTACCCAGGATGGGCATTTTAGCCTCGCGCAGCCGCTTGACCACCGTGGCGTCATACGGGCTGTGCCAGCCCTCAAGGATCTTCGAACCGGCCGTGGTGGGCTGGCCGATAGTGACAATGAGGTCCTTGACCGCGATCGGCACGCCGGCGAGCTCGTGCAGCGCCTCGGCCGCGGCGCCGCCGGCGGCGCGGATGGCGTCAACTTCGGCGGCAACGGCAAGCGCCTCTTCCGTGTTGACGTGGAGGAAGGCGTTCACGCCGCGTTCGCCGCCGTCGACCTCTGCGATCCGGTCCAGGTGGGCCTGCACTACCTCGACGGAGGTGATTTCGCGGGCGGCGAGCTTCTCGGCCAGCTGCGCTGCGGAGAGGCGGATGAGCTGGTTGGTATTGGTTTCAGTCATTGGTGTCTTATGCCTCATCCAGGATGGCCGGGACCTTGAAACGGTTCTCATCGGAGTCCGGAGCTCCCGAAAGTGCCTGGTCCGCGGTGAAGGTGTGCCCCACAACGTCCTCGCGGAACACGTTGCTCAGCGGGATCGGGTGCGAGGTTGCCGGGACGTCGTCTCCGGCGGCTTCGCTCACGGATTTGACTGATTCAACGATGACGGCGAGTTCGCCGGCCATCCTGTCCAGCTCTTCAGCACTCATCTCGATGTGAGCGAGCCGCGCGAGGTGCGCGACGTCGTCACGGTTGATCGCAGCCATGGATCTCCCCTGCAAAGTTCGAATTGTTTTCCGAACCAGTCTAGTGGGGAAACGTCGGTGCCCGTCTGACGACCCCCAGCGGGCGTCAGACGGGCACGTCGGTGCCGTGGTCCCGGCCACGAGGGCCAGCCACAGGCAGGACAAGACTAACCGATTCCGATGGCTCCAGTCAGCATTCCCACACCAAGCATTACGAGGGAGATGACGGCCGTGCGCCAGAGGACCTTTTTGTGGTGATCGCCCAGGTCAACCTTGGCCAGGGAGACGAGCAGCAGGATGGCCGGAACAAGTGGGCTCTGCAGGTGGAACGGCTGGCCGGTGATGGAGGCTCGGGCCATCTCGGCGGCGCTGATGCCGTAGTGGCCGGCCGTCTCGCTGAGTACCGGCAGGACACCGAAGTAGAAGGCGTCATTGCTCATGAAGAAGGTCATGGGGATGCTGAGCACACCGGTGATCACGGCCATGAAGGGGCCCATGCTCGAGGGGATGATCTGGACCAGCCAGGCGGACATTGCCTCCACCATGCCGGTTCCGGTGAGGACGCCGGTCAGGACTGCGGCGGCCATGACCATGCTCACCACGGCCACGATGGACGGTGCGTGGGCGATCAGCTGCGCGCCCTGCTCCTTGACGTTGGGGAAGTTCACCACCAGCGCGATGGCGGAACCGACCATAAAGACGAACGGCAACGGCACGAGGTCGGCCACCAGCATGACCATCACCGCGATGGTCAGGCCCAGGTTGAACCAGATGAGCTTGGGACGCAGGGTGCTGCGGTTGGGGTCCAAAGCGGTGTCCGCCATCGCGGAGTCGTGGTCGTCCACGAGGGTCTCGGTGCGTTCCAGGACGGCAACGGAGGACCCCGCCGGGAAACCGCCGACGGCGGGAGTGCCGCTTCCGGGGGTACCTGACCCCGTGCGGTCGGTGCTGGAGAAGGCAGCGGCTGTGCCGCCGTCGAACGCTTCCGGTGAATCCGGCACTCCCCAGATTTCCGGCTCAGTGGCGCGGAGGCGGTTGCGTTCCTGCAGTCCCAGCAGCCAGGAGAAGGCGAATACGACCACGAGGCCGGCGATCAGCGACGGGATCATGGGGACAAAAACGTCATTGACGTCCAAGTGGAGCGCGGTGGCGGCGCGGGCCGTGGGGCCGCCCCACGGAAGGATGTTCATGGTGCCGTTGGCCAGGCCGGCCACGCAGGTGAGGACCACCGGGCTCATCTTCAGGCGCAGGTAGACGGGCAGCATAGCCGCGGTGGTGAGGATGAAGGTGGTGGAGCCGTCACCATCCAGGGAAACTGCGGCCGCCAGGATTGCGGTGCCGAGCACCACCTTGGCGGGGTCGTTGCCCAGCTTGCGGAGGATGAACTTCACCAGCGGGTCGAACAGCCCGACGTCGATCATCAGGCCAAAGTAGATGATCGCGAACATCAACAGGGCTGCGGTGGACGTCATTGACTTCATCGAATCAAGGACCATGTCCCCGATGCCAAGCCCGGCGCCTGCAAAGAGGCCAAAAACGGTGGGGACGATGATCAGCGCCAGCACTGGCGTCAACTTCTTCGTCATGATCAGCACCATGAATACCGCGATCATGGCGAATCCAAGTAATACCAGCACGGCCGGCTCCTTCTTGTGAACAGCGACACAACGGTGTGACGCGTGCTACAGACGTTATAGTGGCGGCCATCACCGCCGTGCCTTTGCCTCAATTGATTGGCATACTGCTTATTGCGAGCATTTTGCGCATTGTGCTCACGGCGTCCCATCAGCCGACCACACCAGCAAATCAAGGAGGATCATGCAGCGTTCCGCGCCCCGGCCGCCCTTGCGGTTCTCCACCCAGACGCTGCTCCTGCAGCTTGGCGTGGTTCTTTTGGTGGTTCTGCTCAGCGCCGCCGTCCACGCCTGGCTGACGTACGACAGGGTTGGCGCCGAGGCTGAGAACCAGGCGCTGACGCTGGCGCGCACTGTCGCGTCGGACCCGTCCGTCCGTGCCGACGTGCTTGCCATCAGTGAGCAGGCCGGCACTCCCCCGGCCAGCGAACTTTCGGCCGGGCCCCTGATGGCCGCCGCCGAAGCCGCCCGCGCCCGCACCGGAGCCCTTTTTGTGGTCATCACCGACGAAACCGGCCTGCGGCTCGCCCACCCGGACTCTGCCCGGCTCGGCGAAAAAGTCAGCACCGATCCCACCGAAGCACTGGCCGGCCAGGAGGTGACCACCCGCAACACGGGCACGCTAGGCCCGTCGGCCGGGGCCAAGGTCCCGGTGTACGCACCGGGAACAGAGACTGTGGTGGGCGAGGTCAGTGTTGGCTACTCCATGGAAACGGTGGGCCAGAGCGTGCAACGCGACATCGGGCCTGTTGCGCTGACCGCTGCCGGCGCCCTGCTGGCAGGCGCGCTGGCGTCCTTCCTGCTGCGGCGCAGGCTGCAGCGCCTGACCCTGGGCCTGGAGCCTGAGGAGATCAGCACCCTGGTCCACGACCAGGTGGCAGTGCTGCAAGGCGTGGACGACGGCGTGATCGGCGTTTCCGCCGACGGCAGGATCAGCGTCTTCAATGCAGCAGCACAGCGGCTCCTGGGGCAGCGCGACCTCACTGGGGGCCTGTGGGCGGATGCTCCGGTCCCCTGCCAGCTGAAGTCGTTGACGCTGCCGGACGCCGAAGAGGCGGATGCCATCGAGCTGGTGGCGGGCGGGCGGGTGCTGGTGGCCAGTGCGCGGAAGGCCCTGCACCGGCGCGAGGACCTGGGCTGGGTGGTGATGCTGCGGGACCGCACCGAGCTGCAGCAGCTCACCCGGCAGCTGGACGCCGTGGGCACCATGTCCACCGCGCTCCGGGCCCAGCGCCACGAGTTTGCCAACCAGTTGCACACCATCGCCGGGTTCATGAGCATCGGCCAGCACCACCAAGCCCGGGAGTACCTGGCCCGGCTCGCCGCAACGGGTCCGCTGAAGTTCCCCGTCGACCAGGCCGAGCTGCTCCAGGACCCCTACCTTCAGGCTTTTGTGGGCGCCAAGGGCGTGGAAGCCGACGAACGCGGAGTCACACTCCGGATTGGGCCGGAGACGCTGGTCCGGAGCCAGGTCACCGAGCCGCAGGACGTTACCACCGTGCTCGGAAACCTGATCGACAACGCGGTGAACGCCGCCGTCGCCGGTACTTCTCCGGACCGCTGGGTGGAACTGGAAGTTTTGGATGAACCGGACGACGCCGGCGGCACCCTGCACATTGTCGTCGCCGACTCCGGTGACGGGTTGGGGGCTGGGACGGAACCCGAAGCAGTGTTTGCGGAGGGGTTTACGACGGCGGCCTCCGGAACGCCTGCGTCCGGTCCGGCTGTCTCCGCCCGGGCCGGGGGCCAGGGACTGGGACTCGCCCTGGCCCGTCAGCTGGCCCGGCGCCGCGGCGGGGACGTGAAGGTCCTGGAGCCGGGCTCCGAAGGCGGACCTGGCGCCGTCTTTATGGCCTCCCTTCCGCACACGACGGCGGGAATAAAGCCTTCCGCCGGAGAGGATGACGATGCCTGAAGATTTCAGGGTGCTCATAGTGGACGACGATTTCCACGTGGCCAAGCTGCACGCCGCGTACGTGGATTCGGTGCCGGGCTTCCTGGCGCTGTCGCCGGTAGGCTCGGCGTCCCTTGCCCTGCAGGCCATCCACAGCCTGCGCCCGGACCTGGTCCTGTTGGATGTCTACCTGCCGGACGGGTCAGGGCTGGACCTGCTCCAGCAACTGGACGTGGACACCATGATCCTGAGTGCGGCCTCGGATGCCGCCTCGGTCAGCAGGGCGTTCCGCCGGGGAGCCCTGGGCTACCTGCTCAAGCCCTTTACGGCCGAATCCCTGGCACAGCAGCTGCGGTCCTACGCCCGGTACCGGCGCATCCTGGGCCAGGCGGGCGCACTGGACCAGGACGCGGTGGAACGCGCGAAGCGGTCCCTCATCCCGGGCGAAGCGGCACCATCAGCCAAGCCCCGGTCCGCCACGGAAGCCGCCGTCCTGGAGTCACTGGTTCCAGGGGAGCAGTACTCGGCCGCCGAAGTAGCCACCCGGGTAGGCGTCTCCCGGGCCACGGCGCAACGGTACCTGTCCTCGCTGGCCGACGACGGCGCCGTCGACATCCAGCTGCGCTACGGAACCACGGGCCGCCCCGAACACCGCTACGGCCTCCCGGCCCGCTAAGCCCTGGACGGCTTCTTAGCTGGCGCTCTTCTGGGCTACGAGCTCGATCTCCACGAGCATTTTCGGGTCCAGGAACGGCAGGACGTGCACCAGGGAGAGCGTGGGGCGGATCTCGCCGAAGACTTCGCCGTGGGCACGGCCGGCCTCTTCCCACTTGCTGATGTCCGTGAGGTAGAGCTTGGACTGCACAACATCGCCGAAGCCGAAGCCGGCGTCGGCCAGGACAGCGCCGAGCTTCTGAAGGATGTACTGGGTCTGGGTGTAGAAGTCTTCGCCCACAATGCCGTCTTCGCCGCTGGCAGCTGTCGCCGAGATGTACAGCGTGTTATCCACCTGGACGGCTCGGGAGTATCCGAGGGTCTGTTCCCAGACGGAGCCGGTGCCGAATGTTTTGCGCATGGTGGGCCTTTCAGTCCTGAAATGAGTCGGCACCACTCTAGGGCGGCTAGACGTCCAGCCGGTAAACCAGCAGCTTTATGTCAGTGCCGGGAACGAACCAGTCGCGCTTTGGCACTCGCTGGAACCCGGTCTTGCGGTATAGCCCGTGGGCGCTTTCCCATGTTTTTCCAGTGGTGAGCGCCACCGCGTTGATGCCCTCCAGGGACCGGGCATGGTCAATAATGGCCTCCACCATGGCCTTGCCGGCTCCGCTGCGCTGCGCTGCGGGGTCCACCACGAGCATGCGGAACTCCAGCTCATCGGCAAGGGCAATGTCCGCGTACGGCTCACCCGCCACCGCCAGTGTCACGGAGCCCACCACCTGGCCGTCACGCTCGGCTACCCAGATGGTGGCCTTCGCCGCACGCTCGGCGACTTCCTGGACCTGCCGCATATATGGGTGGTCCGCGTCCTCGAAGTAGCCCGCGGCGAGGTAGGAATCCCGGGTGATCCGGGCGATGACGTCAAAGTCGGACTCGACGGCGGGACGGACGGTTATCTGCGGCTGCACCTGACAATGCTAGTAGCGTCCGCCGGGCGGCGGCCTTGAAAGGGCACTTTCCGTGACTGAACTATCACTGCCCGCCGATGTGGCACTCCAGCCGTGGCGGGGATGCCCTCAGAGGGGGAACTTCCCCGAGAGCTCCAGGCTCGCGGCGCACGTCCAGGCTGCCAGCCTGTCGCCGTCCTTGGGCCCGCCCCGGAGCGGGCTGGTGAGGCGCGGCCGCCGTACCCAGCAGCCTGCCTCCTCGGCGATCAGCGCTCCGGCGGAGAAATCGTGTTCGTTGAGGCCGCGTTCGCCAAAGGCGTCGATGGTTCCGTCAGCAACCATGCAGAGGTCCAGGGCGGCGGAGCCCAGGCGGCGGACGTCCGCGAAACCGTCCATGAGTCCGCCCAGGGCAACGGCCTGTTGCGCGCGGACGGTGGGATCGTAACTGAATCCGGTGGCCAGGATCTGCCCCTTCCGTCCGGCTACCGGGCCTTCCAGCCGGGTGACCCTGCCGCGCGCTTCAAGCCATGCGCCCTGCCCACGGGAGGCGTAGTACACGCGTTCCAATGCAGGTGCGTGGACGACGCCGGCCAGCCAGACGCCGTCGGGATCGGCCACCGCCACGGACGTGGCGTAGTAGACGATATTCCTGATGAAGTTGGTGGTTCCGTCCAGCGGGTCGATGGACCAGCGGTAGCCGCTGGGAGCCTCCGGCCGTGTGGTGCCATGCTCCTCACCCGTGATGGTGTCCTGCGGCCGCGCCGCGGTAATGGCGCGGCGTACCGCGTCCTCGGCCGCGACGTCGTAGGCCGTGACCCAGTCCCCGGCGTCGCCCTTGTTGCTGACCCCCAGCGCATCACCGTTCCGCGACGCCAGTACAGCGGCGCCGGCAGCGGCGGCCAGCCGGGCCACCGCCAGCAACTCAACGGTGAGGTCCAGGCGGCTCACTCCGCTGCCTGTTCGGATTCGCCGGCTTCTGCCTCGGTTGAAGGAGCAGGACCGTTTTCCAGGAGTTCCCGGAAGCCGTCCTCGTCGAGCACCGGAATGCCGAGCTGCTCCGCCTTGTCCAACTTGGTGCCCGCATTTTCCCCGGCCACTACATAGCTGGTGTTTTTGGAGACGGAGCCGGCAGCCTTGCCGCCCCGGGTGAGGATGGCTTCCTTGGCTTCGTCCCGGCTGAAGTTGGGCAGCGAACCGGTGACGACGATTGTGAGGCCTTCGAGGGTGCGGGGCGTGGATTCGTCCCGTTCGTCCTCCATCCGGACCCCCGCAGCGGCCCAGCGGTCGATGATTTCGAGGTGCCAGTCCTCGGCAAACCATTCCTTCAACGCAGCGGCGATGGTGGGACCCACACCGTCAACGTGAGCGAGTTCCTCCTCGGAGGCCTGCCGGATGGCGTCCATGCTGCCGAAGGCCTGCGCGAGGGCCCGGGACGCCCGCGGTCCCACGTGCCGGATGGAGAGCGCCACGAGCAGCCGCCACAGGGGCTGGGTCTTGGCTTTTTCCAGCTCCCGGAACAGCTTTTCGGTGGTGGCCGTGGGCTTGGAAGGAGTTTTTGCCGTCCCTTTGCTCCAGAAATACGGCACCAGCTCAAACTCGCCGGTGGCCACGCCCTTGGAGCGTTTTTCCCGCCTGATGCGTACGTCCGCCAGGGATTCCGGGGTGAGGTCAAAAAGGGCCGCTTCGGTGGTCAGCGGCGGTACCTCGGGTTCGGCAGGCTGCGTGAGCGCTATGGCCGCTTCCCAGCCGAGGGCCTCGATGTCGAACCCGCCCCGGCCTGCCAGATGGAAGACCCGCTCACGCAACTGGGCCGGACAGGACCGTGCGTTGGGGCAGCGGATATCCACGTCCCCTTCCTTGCCGGGCGCCAGCGGCGTTCCGCAGGAGGGGCATTCGGTGGGCATCACGAAGTCGCGTACCGGCGGGTCCTGCTGCTCGCGCAGGGCGAGGACAGGGCCCACGATTTCGGGGATGACGTCGCCGGCTTTCCGCAGGACCACGATGTCGCCGATTTTTACGCCCTTGGCTTTCACAACATCCTGGTTGTGCAGGGTGGCCATCCCCACTGTGGAGCCTGCCACCTTGACGGGCTCCATAATGCCGAACGGGGTCACCCGCCCGGTGCGCCCAACGTTGACGGCAATGTCCAGGAGCTTGGTGTGGACTTCCTCCGGCGGATATTTGTACGCCACCGCCCAGCGCGGCACCCGGGTGGTGTATCCCAACGCCCTTTGGGTGGCGAAGTTATCCACCTTGACCACGATGCCGTCGATTTCGTGGAGGAGCTTGTGCCGCTGATCGCCGTATTTCCTGATGAAGCCCAGGACCTCGTCCAGGTTGTTCAAGACCTCGAAGTATGGGCTGACCGGGAGGCCCCACTTTTCCAGGAGGGCATAGGTTTCGGACTGGCTCTGTGCTTCCAGGCCCTCCCGGGCGCCGATGCCGTGGACGAACATCCGCAGCGGCCGCTTGGCGGTTTCGGCGGGGTCCTTTTGGCGGAGTGAACCGGCCGCGGCGTTCCGTGGATTAGCCAGCGGAGCCTTTCCGGCCTCGATCAGGGCTTCGTTGAATTCCGCGAAAGCCTCGGACGGTATGAAAACCTCGCCGCGGATCTCCATCTCGGCCGGGAAGTCGGTTCCCCTGAGTTCCTGCGGGATTTCCTTGATGGTGAGGACGTTGTGGGTGATGTCCTCGCCCGTAAAACCGTCTCCGCGGGTTGCCGCGCGGACCAGTTTTCCATCGCGGTACAGCAGGTTGACGGCGAGGCCGTCGATTTTCAGTTCCGTCAGCCAGACGGGTCCGGCCGTGCCGTTCCCGATTTTTGCGACGGAGGCTTCTGCCTTGGCCAGCCAGGCCTCCAGCTCCTCGAGGGAAAAGACGTCCTCGAGGCTGTACATGCGCTGCAGGTGCTCGACGGCGGCAAACGCCGCGGAGACCTCGCCGCCCACTTCCTGCGTCGGGGAGTCATTGGACACCAGCTCGGGGTGCAGGGCCTCGATCTCCTCCAGCCTGCGGAAGAGGTCATCAAATTCGGCATCCGAAACCAGGGGCTCGTCCTCCTGGTAGTAGGCGAACCTGTACTTCCTGACGAGATCGGCCAGGTTCTCGTACTCCTCACGCACGGACTCGGAAGGGATCACCTCCGGAGCCGTGATTCCTGGCTCAGTCCTGGTGGTGGTCTGTTCTGCGGGGCCTGGTGCTGTGCTCACAGACCTATCTTGCCTCATGGCACTGACATCCCGCCGGAATGCCCGCGGGCCCCGGACACTGTGCTGTGTCCGGGGCCCGCGATTCGCGTGCTGCGTGGTGGCGCGGCAGTGGCTAGCGTGAAGCCTGGTCCTGCTCGTTGGCGTTCTTCGTGGCCTTCT
>NZ_JBBCBS010000017.1:0-69721 GCF_037203945.1 Pseudarthrobacter sp. CCNWLW207
GCCCCCCCCCCCCCCCCCCCCCCCCCCCCCACTCTGGGACAAAGTCACCCCATTCAATGGAAGCGATGGATCATGGCCAATTCAGTCTCCGGGGACTCTGTGGTGGATCGTGTGGTGAGGGTCATTTCAGCGTTCCCTGAAGGCGTCAGCAGCCTCCAGCTTTCGGACTTGGCCGCCCGGGCGGGGCTTCCCCTCACTACGGCGCATCGGCTGGTCCGGCAGTTGGCAGCGCACGGCCTGCTTGAGACCGGCACCGGTGGAACCGTCCGGCTGGGGCTGCGTCTGTGGGAACTGGTGAACCGTAATTCGCCTACCTTGGCGCTGCGGCAGGCCGCCATGCCGTTCATGGAGGACATCCAGCAGGTCCTGAACCAGAACGTGAACCTGGCGGTCCTGGACCACTGGGAGGCCCTCTTTGTGGAACGGCTGTCTTACCGCGGTTCCGTGGCCAACCGGGCCAAAGTGGCCGGACGGATGCCCGTCCACGTTTCCTCAGCCGGGCTCGCGCTGATGGCGCACCAGGGGAAGGCGCTGCAGGCTGAGTACCTCGAGCAGTTCGCTGACCCCTCCGGGAAGGTAACGCGGGATGCGGTGCGCGGCCTGCTCAGCGAAACGGCCTTGCAGGGCTTTGCGCAGCTCGCCGGCGTCGTGGATCCGGATACCTGGGGCATTGCCGTTCCCGTCCTTGACGCGAGGCAGCGCGCGGTGGCCGCGCTCGGCGTCGTGGTTCCGCTCCGGGAGATGCGCCTGCAGGCCCTGGTTCCCGCGCTGCAGACTGCCGCGCGGGGAATCGCCCGGCGATTGGGCGACGCCGGAAGCTGAAATCCTTCTTCCGTTGAATGGAATGCGCGTTACGCCGGTCAGGCTTCCTGCTGCACACTGAAGCCCTGACGCCCCACGCAGCTCTTCCAGCACGAGCCCCGCAACGAAGCGAGAAACAGCCATGGCACCACGCAAAATCATCACCACCCAGGTGGCCATCATGGGCGCCGGCCCGGCCGGCCTGATGCTCTCCCACCTCCTGGCCAACGCCGGGATCGACTCCACCGTGGTCGAAGTCCGCAGCCACAAGGTCATCTCCGAAACCGTCCGCGCCGGCATCCTGGAGCACGGCACCGTCAACCTGCTCGTGGACAGCGGAGTCTCGGACCGGGTGCTGCGTGACGGGGACCGGCATGACGGCATCGAACTGCGGTTCAACGGCGAAAGCCACCGCGTCGACTTCAAGGACCTCGTGGGGGAGTCCGTTTGGCTCTACCCGCAGACGGACGTCTTCCTGGACCTCGCAGCACGACGGAAGGCCGACGGCGGCGACGTCCGCTACAGCGTCACGGACACCACCGTGCACGACCTCGAAGGCAAGCCGAAGGTGTGGTTCACCGACGCCGACGGTGTGGAGTACGAGATCCAGGCGGACTTCGTGGTGGGCGCGGACGGTTCCCGCAGCCACTGCCGCTTCCAGATCCCGGAGGCCAACCGGAAGTGGTACTTCCACGAGTACCCTTTCGCATGGTTCGGCATCCTGGCCGAAGCTCCGCACAGCGCGGACGAGCTGATCTATGCCAACTCCGCCAACGGCTTCGCCCTGATCAGCCAGCGCACCGAAACCGTGCAGCGGATGTATTTCCAGTGCGATCCCCATGAGAACGTGGCTGACTGGGACGACGACCGGATCTGGGCCGAGTTCCGCAGCCGGGTCAACGGCAACGGCTTTGAACTCAAGGAAGGCCCCGTCATCGACAAGATGGTCCTGCCGTTCCGCAGCTTTGTGCACACCCCCATGCGCCACGGCAACCTATTCCTGGCCGGCGATGCAGCGCACACCGTCCCGCCCACCGGCGCCAAGGGCCTGAATCTGGCCGTCCATGACGTCAAGGTCCTCTTCGAAGGACTGGACAGCTACTACAACTCCGGCTCTACGCACCTGCTGGACACTTTCAGTGACCGGGCACTGGAGCGCGTGTGGAAGGCCCAGCAGTTCTCCTACTGGATGACCACCATGCTCCACACGCCGGTGGACGCGGATGACTTCACCCGCGCCCGCCAGCTCGGCGAACTGAACTCCGTGGTCTCCTCCCGGCACGGCATGGCCTACCTGGCCGAGGCCTACACCGGCTGGCCCGGCGCCGTTTCCTAGAATGCCGTGACATAGGCTGCCGTGAAATTGAAGTACGACGGCGGGGCTGACGCCGGCTGTGCAGGCCGGTCCCCGACGTGCGGAATCAGGCAAGGGCGTCAGGGTGCCAGCAGCCGCCGGATTGGGGCGGCAATGGCTGCAACGTCCGGATGCTCGCCTTGCCTGACGGTGAGCATGTGGAGCAGTACGCCGTCGCCGTAATCCGCTACGTCCCGAGCCCGCCCGGCTGCGTCAGCCACCCCTAAGGCGGTCAGCGCCTGCTCCAGCCCGCCCACCAGCCGGAGATGCCCGGCGGTCACCGCCTCGGGTTTGTCCAGGGAAAGCGCCAATCGGGCACGCGTGAGGGCAGCGTGCTGTCCTGCCAGCGCCAACACCAGGGCGGCCAGTTGACGGGCCAGCTCCTCAATGTTCCCGGGCGGGCCGGCCTGCCCCTGGTCCTGCAGGAGTGCGACCTCCAGCTGCTCCAGGCGGTCCAGAACGGCCTCCACTAAGGCAGCCCGGTTCCGGTAGTAATTGGAGGTGGTCCCTTCGGCCAGCTGCGCCGCCGCGTCAACGGCCCGGTGGGTGAGGCCTTTCATTCCTTTGTCCGCCACTACCCTCAAGGCGGCGTCCATAAGTTCTGTGCGGCGGTCAGGCATGGGCCCAGTGTAATTGACCCCTTCCGAATTACTACAAAAGTAGTAGGATCGCACGCATGGAAACAATCTCGATTGTTGGCGGAGGAATTGCCGGGCTGGCACTGGCTGCCTGCCTGGACCAGGACCGTTTCGATGTGACGGTCACAGAGAAGCGGCCGGAGTTGCCCGCGGTTGGGACAGTGCTGGCCATGTGGCCCAACGCGCAACGTGCCCTGGAAAAAGTGGGTGTCCTGGCTGAGGCCCGCACCGTGAGCCCGGTGATTGGAAGCGGATCCATCCGCAATGCCGCGGGCGTGCCCTGGGTTACCGTGAACGGCGGCCAGATGTTCGGCATTTCCAGGGTGGACCTGCTGCGCCTGCTGGACGCCGCCGTGCCGGACACTGTCCGCCGGATCACGGGCCGCTTCCACGCGGTCCCGTCCGGGGCCGGCCTGGTGGTAGGGGCGGATGGCGTACACAGCGCGGTGCGTCGCGGCATCTGGGGGGAAAGGACCGCAGCCCGGCCCACTCCGTACCTTGCCGTCCGGGGTACGCTTCCGGTGCCTGTCCACCCGGAACACGTTGGCGAGTACTGGGGGCGCGGAGATCTTTTTGGCATCGCCGCTGCAGCCGCCGGCACCAACTGGTACGCAAGCTATCGCTCCGACCTTGGGGTGGAGGGAATCGACGTCGCCGCAGCCCTTGAGCAGGCACGGATCCGCTACGCCGGGCACGCGGGTGCCATCCGCGACGTCCTTGCCCAAGCCACTCCGGAGCGTTCGCTTGCCCAGGGGATCTGGACCACCCCGCGGTTGCGGTCCTTCGTCCGCGGCCGGGTTGTGCTGATCGGCGATGCAGCCCATGCCATGACGCCCAACCTCGGCAGGGGAGCCTGCGAAGCATTAGTCGATGCAGTCACACTGGCGGAACTTTTGAATGTCCTTCCTGCTGACGAGGCACTGAGGTCATACGATCGCCAGCGGCGGCTCCGCACTCAAGCCTTGGGCCTGGCGTCGTCCGCGCTGATGCGCGTGGCGCTGACGGAAGCCGCCCAGCCCCTGCGCGACCGGCTGCTGACGCTGGCCCGGCGCCCGAAGGAGCACGCCGCCGTCGTTACTGGTTCCCCCACCTGATCAGCGGACGGGGGCGGCTGGTTCTGCGCCGGCCGCCACCAGCCCAGGTGACGTGGCCGCATCTGGAGCAGCCCCCGGGACGTTTTTGCGCCCCGCACCGCGGCGGCTGGAGCGGCCGTAGACGAGGTACATGGTGAGCCCCGTGATGATCATCAGCAGCACGGTGTAGACGAACGTGTTCCCCACGCCCTCAACTCCTTCTGCACCGTCGGTATTGGCCTTGATCACCAGCCCCAGCGGCTGGACCAGTGGGTGCGCCAGGAAGATCGCGGTGTCATAGTCATCCAGCATGCTGTTGAAGTTCAAGGCCGCGATGGCTGCAGCAGCCGGGAGGACAATGGGCAGCAGGATCCGGCGGAACACATACAGCGTTTTGGCTCCCATGATGGCTGCGGCTTCCTCCATCGAGGAGTTGACCGACGCGAACGAGGCTTTGAGCATACGGAGGGTGAACGGGATCTTCACAGTCACGAACGCGATCAGGAGGATCACCGTGGTTCCTGTCAGCACGGCCCCGCCCACGAGCGGATTCGGGTGGTCGTAGCTGATGATGAGTCCGAGGGCGAGCAGGGCGGACGGCAGGATCCAGGGAATGTGGAGCAAGTATTCGAAAACGGACGCGACCCAATTCTTGTACTTCTGCAGCAGCCGGGCCACGAACAGCAGGCCGCCCACCGCTATCAGGGTGGCCAGCCCACTGTAAACGACGCTGACGATGAAAGGGCGCAGGCCCGACTCCTGGGTGAGGACCCGTACATAGTTGTCCAGGGTCAGGCTGCCCGGGGAGATCTGGCCGGTCTGGATCGCGGCGCCGTCGGCAAAGGAATACAACACGATAAGCACCACGGGCAAGGTGTACAAGGCAAAAAGCAGGTAGGCGATGGCGTGCACGGCAGCGTTGGCAACAGGGCTGGTGATTCGCTGCTTCTGCAGGGCCGAGGACACCTTGGACAGTGAGTAGTACGTGCCGCGCTTCTCCAGCCGGGACATGACCGCGAGCATCAGGATGGTGGAAACGCCCAGGATGACGGCCAGCAGCGCAGCCAGGTCCCGGGAGGTGGGGCTGTTGGCGAACGTCAGGATCATCGGCGTGATGGTCTGGAACTCCCGGCCGCCCAGCACCTGCGGAGCGCTGAGTGCGCCCAGGCCAGTCAGGAAGGACAGGATGGTGACGGCGAACAGCGTGGGTTTGAGCATGGGCAGCACCACGCGGCGCAGGATGGTCCAAGTGGACGCCCCGAGGTTCCTGGCCGCCTCGATGGTCTGGTAGTCAACGCCCTTGAGCGCATTGCCCACGAACAGCATGTGGTTGGTGGTCGTGGCGAAGGTCATCACCACAAGGACAGCAAAGAAGCCGGAGAACCATGCCGGGTCCATTCCGGGGAAGACCCTGAGCAGCAGGGAAGTGACAATGCCTTTGTCGCCATAGATGAACTTGTAGCCAGCGGCCAGCACGATGCCGCCGTAGATGAACGTGGTGGCGTAGCCGAGGAAAAGGATACGGGAGCCGCGGATCTTGAAGTAGTGCGTGACCAGCACAATGAAGATTCCCACGGCGTTCACCGTGATGGACAGGGCCAGTGCCAGAAGGAAGCTGTTGCCCAGTGACTTCATGGCGCGCTGCGAGGAGAACAGCTTCTCGGCCGCCCGCCCCGAGAAGCTGCCGTCCGGGAAGAACGTTGCAATCAGGACGTTGAGGTTGGGCCAGACCAGGAACGCTGCGATAAACCAGGTGAGCACTGCGCCCACCATCAGGACGAAGGGGGACCGGAGCATGCTCCTGGCAGAGCCGCCGTTCCTGCCGCCCTTCTTACCGCCGATGTTAGCGGGACCGCGGTTCATGGCAGGGCCACTGCCTGGTCCTGCTTGGCCAGGGCGGCTCCGGTGCCCGGATGGTACTGCAGCACGTGGGCCGGCTGGACGTACACTGTGGCTTCGGCGCCGGCTTCGGGGTGGGCACCGCCGTCTTCCTTGACCAACAGCCGGATGTCCGCGCCGCGGCTCCGCACCACATAGCGGCTATGCAGGCCGTGGTAGGTACGAGATACGACTGTTCCGGACAGCCCGACGGCGGTGCCTCCGTCCGCCGGCGGTGTCAGTGACGCCTTTTCCACCCGCAGGTAGGAATTGGCGTCAGGGTCCAGGCCGGCGCCGGAGAGCCGGTTCAGCTCCGCCACGAACTCCGGGGTCAGCGGGGAGCTATCACCGATGAAGTTGCAGACAAACTCGGTGGCTGACTGGTCGTAGATGTCCTTCGGCGTGCCCACCTGCTCAACCACTCCCTTGTTGAACACGGCCACGCGGTCGCTCATGGCCAGGGCCTCATCCTGGTCGTGGGTGACGTAGACGGTGGTGATGCCGAACTCACTTTGCAGGTCTTTGAGCTGCTGCCGGAGCTGGTTCCGCAGCTTGGCGTCCAAGTTGGACAGCGGCTCGTCCAACAGCAGGATCTTGGGCCGCAGAACCAGTGCGCGGGCCACGGCCACACGTTGCTGCTGACCTCCCGACAGCTCCGCCACGTTCTTGCCCAGCTGGTCTTCGCTGAGCTCCACCCGGCGCGCAATATCGCGCACCAGGCGGTCAGTGTCGGCGGATTTTTCCTTCCGGACCCGGAGTCCGAAGGCGATGTTCTCCCATACGCTCATGCTGGGGAACAGGGCATAGTTCTGGAAGACCATGCCCACCTGGCGTTTGTCGCTGGCCAGCCGGGTGACGTTTTTCCCATCCACGTGGACGGTTCCCCTGGAGGGCTCGATGAACCCTGCCAAGGTGCGCAACGCCGTCGTTTTTCCGCAGCCGGAGGGGCCCAGGAGTGTGAAGAATTCCCCTGGCCTGACGTGGAGGTTCAGGTCTGGGATGGCTGTGAAGTCGCCGAAGGAAACTTCGATGTTGTCCAAGCGGATCATGGGAAACCTGTCTGGTGGGACTGTGGGTGCGGATAGGGGCGGCTACGTCATGTACTCGAGCTCGATCTTCTCCACCCAGGCGCCCATGTTCTCCTGCACGAAATCCCAGTCGATGTCCTGCTGCTTCACGTCGGCGAAGAACTCCACTACCTCAGGATTCGCTTTCGAGGCGGCGCTGGTGTTCACCGGCATGGCGTTGAACTGCTGGGCAAAGGCGCTTTGGACTTCGGCGCTGCCGAACCAGTCGATGAACTTCTGCGCCTGTTCCTTCTTGTCGGTCCCCTTCACCAGTGCTATCTGTTCCACTGCCAGGGGTACGCCCACGGACGGCGCCACAGTTTCGACGTTGACCTTGAAGGACTTCTCCCGTTCGGCGATGATCGACGACGGCATCTGTCCCAGGTCCACCTCGCCCGAGGCAATCCGGGCAAACAGGTCGGTCTTGGCCACGGCGGGGCTGCCGTTCTGGAAGTACTGCTCCACCTGCTTCCAACCTTCATCCGAAACGCCGAGGTCTCCGGAGTCGTCCTTGTAGCGGGTGAGGATGCCGGCAAAGACCAGCTGCGCGGTGGCAGTACCGAGTCCGGTCACGCGCTCATAGCGTTCCTTGAGTGCGTCTTTGGTCCAGAGATCTGTCCAGTCCTTCGGAGCATCGTCGGCGCTGATTTTGTCTGAGTTGTAACCGAGCAGGATGGCCTGCTTGACCAAGGGCCAGTAAGCCTTACCGTCCCCGCTGTCGCCCAGGGCCGTGTCAACCTCGCCCGCCCATGAGGGCTCATAGGGCTCAAGCGCGCCTTCGTCCTTGATCTGGGCAAAGTACATGTTGTTCAGGCCGTAGGCTACGTCGGCAATGGGATTGTTCTTTTCCGCGATCAACTTGTTCGTGGCATCGGCGCCACCGGCGCCTACAATCTCGATTTTGAAGCCGGCCTCTGCGGCTTTGGCGGTCACCCACTCGCCGCGGCCTTCGCCGTTTGAGTTGGTGTAGATCACGAGGGTTTCGCCGGAACCGGCTGCCGGGGAGGTAGACGCCGCCCCTGAAGCGGCGGGCGATGCTGTGCCGCCTCCGCATCCGGCGAGAAGGGTGACGGCGACTGCGGCGGCAACCAATGTCTGCAATTTACGCACGATCAGGACTCATTTCTGGACTGTCAGCGGAGCATGTCCGGCCAGCCTATCGCCGGACGCGCCAATTTCAGGCTGTTATAGCTATCGATTCGATAAACAGCTCGGCTGATGAGTCTGGAGGACCCGATAAAACGTTCAGGGCACGGTGCGTAAACGTGCGGTGAACGCTGGGCGGCATGCCCACGGCGGTGCGTGCCGCCGTCGTCAGTCCTGGGCGGGGGTCTCGGTGAGGATGCTCTGGCGCGTAATCAGCGAGGTTAGCGGACAGCCCAGTTTCTCCGGTTCAGGCCATGGCCGTGTGGGCGGCGCTGCGCGAGTTGATGGATTTCGCGTAGCAGTAGGAGTGCGCCACTCCGATGTACGGGCCGAAGTTGGGAACGCTTTCGAAGCCGGAGTTTTCGTAGAAATTCCGCCCATCCGGCTGTGCCGATCCGGCCTCGGCCTTGATCCGGGTGATCCCCTGCTTGTATGCCTCGGCCTCAAGGGCAGCAAGGATGGAGCTGGCCACTCCCGAACCCCGCGTGTACGGGAGGACGTACAGCCGTTTGATCTCCGCCGTCGTGGAATCCAGCAGCCTCAGGCCACCGCAGCCCACGGGCTGCCCGGAGCCTTTGTCGTAGGCCACCAGGAACACGGCGCAGTCCGCGGACGACGGCGGCGTGCCGGGTTCGTGGTCAGGGGTGCCAAAGCGGGCGTCCAGTTCCGCCTGCTGGGCCCGGCGCAGGTCGGCACCCACGGGGTTCGACCAGGTGACCTGCCTGATGTTGAGTCGGGGATTGGTCTGCATGGCTGCCTCGTTTCGCCGAAGGGTTATGCCTGACAAGCCTAGGAGGCCGCGGTTACCGCGGTGTTTCCTTCGCGTAAGCGCCCAGAGAACAGTCAGTGATGGTGCAGCCCGCGCGCCCTGGCGGGACAAACGCGGCGGGCCTACTGCCGCACGAGCGTCCGCAGGAGCTTGAGCGCTACTGAGATTGACGCGATGTCCACCTGGCCCGGGCCGGTCACCTCCGCGAAGGTGTCCTTGATCCGTGCCAGCTGCTCCTGGTGTCCCCGCTCCCAGGCCACGATGCGTTCCACGGCGTCGGGTCCTCCTGCTCCCGGCGTCGAACTGGATTGCATCACCGAGATGGTCATGTCGGCGACGGCCGAGTAGACGTCGTCACGCAGCGCCGCCCGGGCGAGTGTCTCCCACCGGCTTTGGCGCGGCAGGTCCGTGATGCGCAGGAGGAGGCCGGCGGCGTCGATCCTTTGGAAGACCGCGTAGTAGAGATCGGCGATGATGGGGATGGGCTCGTGCACCTGTTCGGATATGAGGGAGATATCCAGCAGGCCGAAGCTCTCCAGGAGATCAGAGGCACGCACGCCCAACTCCCGCGGGAGGCCCAGGCTGTCCCAGTGTGCCAGGCGCCCCTGGACCCGGTCGATATCGGAGCCGCGCAGGTAATCCGACGTCCGCGTTCGCAGCAGCTCCAACGTGGGCATGATCCGGGCCAGGGCTGTGGCGATGCGCTGGTCCCGGTGGTCGTGCGTCACATACCAGCGGGTGGCCCGGTCAAGGACGCGGCGCATATGGATGGCGAGTTCAGCGGCCTGATCACTGGGAAACTCCGGGGGCAGGGCATCAATGTTGTCCATGATCCAAGGCAAGTCGTACGCCTGGCGCGCCACCACGAAGGCCCGCGCCACCGCCGCTGCGGTGGCGGTGGTTTCTTCTTTTGCCCGAAACGCAAAGGTGATGCCGCCCAGGTTGATCATGTCGTTCGCCACCACCGTACAGATGATCTGGCGGCGGAGCGGGTGCGAGTCCAGCTCGGCGTCGAAGCGTTCGGCCAACTGGTGGGGGAAGTAGCCTCGCAGCGTGCCTTGGAACCACGGGTCATCGGCCAGGTCGCTGGACGTGAGTTCCTTGGCGAGTTCGATTTTCGCGTAACCGGCAAGGACAGACAGCTCCGGGGAGGTCAGCCCCTTGCCGGACCGGAGCCGTTCGCGAAGCTGCTCCGTGCTGGGCAGTGCTTCCTGTCCGCGGTCCAGTTCCGAAGCGTTCTCCAGCCAGTCCATGGCACGTTCGAACCCGGGACTCCACTCAAGCACCAAGTGCCTGTCATTGAGCAGCAGCACGTTCTGGTCGGCATTGTTGGTTAATACCAGCCGGGACACTTCGTCAGTGAGGGAGTGCAGGAACGGGCCGCGTTCGGTGTCCGGCATGCGCCCCGCGGCGATCATTCGGTCAACGAAGATCTTGATGTTGACCTCGTGGTCCGAACAGTCCACTCCGGCTGAGTTGTCGATCGCGTCCGTGTTCAGCAGCGTGCCGCTGAGGGCCGCCTCGATCCGGCCACGCTGGGTGATGCCCAGGTTGCCGCCCTCCACGATGACACGGGCCCGTACCTGGTCGCCGTCGATCCTGAGGGGGTCGTTGGCTTTGTCGCCTACGTCCTGGTGACGTTCGATGGAAGCCTTGACGTAGGTTCCGATCCCGCCGTTGTAGAGCAGGTCCACCGGCGCCCGGAGGATGGCCTGGAGCAGGGCATGCGGCGGGAGCGCGGACGTACCGGCCGGCAGGCCGAGGCAAACCCGGACCTGCTCGGTGATGCCGATGGCCTTCGCGCTGCGCGGGTGGACTCCGCCGCCCTCGCTGATGAGTGACGGATCGTAGTCGGCCCAGGATGAGCGCGGCAGGCTGAAGAGCCGCCGGCGTTCACGGAAGGAGGTCTCGGCGTCGGGCGTTGGATCGAGGAAGATGTGGCGGTGGTCAAACGCTGCCACCAGCCTGATGTGCCGTGAGAGCAGCATGCCGTTCCCGAAGACGTCCCCGCTCATGTCTCCGATGCCCGCCACGGTGAAGTCCTGCGCCTGTGGATCCATGCCCAACGCACGGAAGTGCTGCTTGACGGATTCCCAGGCCCCACGGGCAGTGATGCCCATCTTCTTGTGGTCATAGCCCACGGATCCTCCTGACGCGAAGGCGTCCCCGAGCCAGAAGCCGTATTCGTGCGCCACTGAGTTCGCCGTATCGGAAAAGGCCGCTGTACCCTTGTCCGCCGCCACCACCAGGTAGTAGTCATCACCGTCGTGGCGAACCACATGAGGCGGCGGCACTATCTTCTCGCCCGCCGGTGACACCACGAGGTTGTCCGTAAGGTCCAGGAGTCCGCGGATGAAAATGCGGTAACACTCGGTTCCTTCCGCCAGCCATCCCGTACGGTCAACAGCGGGATCCGGGAGGCGTTTGGGATAGAAGCCGCCTTTGGCCCCGGTAGGCACAATGACGGAATTCTTCAGGTTTTGGGCTTTGACCAGGCCCAGGACCTCGGTGCGGAAATCTTCGCTCCTTTCGGACCACCGCAGCCCGCCGCGGGCCAGCTCGCCGAAGCGGAGATGGACCCCCTCCACCCGTGGCGAGTAAACCCAGATCTCATATTTCGGCCGCGGAAACGGGGCGTTGACGATGGCAGCCGGAGTCAGCTTGAAGCTCAGGTGCCCTTTGTCCTGGAAGTAGTTGGTGCGCAGCGTGGATTCCACCAGGTTCATGAACGTGCGCAACAGCCTGTCGGCATCCAAGACGGGTACGGCCTCGATGGCTGCCAGGACCTCCGTGCGCGCCGCGGCCGTTTCACGGAACCGGGCGGCAGGTTCCAGGGTGGGGTCGAACTTTGCCTGGAAGAGCGCCAGGAGGGCGTGGGTTGCCCGGACATTGTTTTTCAGGGTCTCGGCGATGAAGCCGTAGGAATTGGTGGTTCCCAGCTGTTGGAGGTACTTCGCGTAGCTTCGCAGGATTACGGCCTGCCGCCACGCCACGCCCTCCCTGATGACCAAGGCATCGATTGCATCGGACTCGATGTCCCCGCGCATCGCGGCGCGAAAAGCCTGCGCCAGCAGGTCGCTGGTTGCCTCCGGGTCTACGCCGGCCGGATACTTCACGCCCAAGTCGTACAGGAACAGCTCGCGGGCCGTTCCGCGCCGGATCCCGAATGGACGCTGGTCCAGGACCTCCAGGCCCAGGTTGTGCAGGAACGGCAGGATCTGCGTCAGGCTCCGGGGCCGTGTCAGGTAAAGCCGGATCCGTGCCTCTCCCGGGGTGGCTGTTGACCGGGTTACCGTCAGGAGGGGATCGCCGGAGGGGCGGCCACCGTCTCCGTCCAGGTCGAATGCTTCGAAGTTCGCAATGTCCCGGACCGCGGTGTCCAAGCGGTAGTCCGCGCGGTAAGCCGGCGGAAACGCGTGGGACCACAGGCGGGAAATTCCCGCTGCCTCCGCAGCCGGGAAGCGCTCGCGGATGAGTTCGTCGAGGCCTTCCGCCCAGGAGCGTGTGGCAGCGATCAGGTCACGCTCCAGTTGGGCAGGGTCGACGCCGGGCTGGCCTGCTGGTGCCTCGCGGACTGCCGCTGGACGTGTGTCAGCCTGTGGCTCCGCAGTTCCGATCCGAAAGAAGATCCGCGCCATGGGCGATTCGGAGAGCCGCACCTCGAACTCGATGGAAGTGGCCTTGAAGGCGTGAGTAAACTCGCGCTCCATCTGCAGCCGGACAGCGGTGTTGTAACGCTTACGGGGAAAGAAGACGAGAGCCAGCACAAACCTGCCGAGTGTATCGGGGCGGAGGAACAGCCGTGTCTGCCGGAGCTGTTCCGCGCGCATGATTTCACGCGCGAGCCGGCTGAGGTCTGGGATGTCGATCTGGAAAAGCACCTCGCGCGGGATCGCTTCCAGAGCGGCAATCAGATCCTTGCCCTGCGGGGACTCGGGCGCCGATCCAAGAGCGTCGCTGACTGCGTTCAATTTTTCCCGGATCACCGGGATCCGCCGGACGGACTGGTGCTCGGCGCTGGGTGTGAAGAGGCCCAGGAACCGTTGTTCTCCGGTGGTTTTTCCTGACGGGTCGAAGGCTTTCACCCGGATCTCGTCCAGGTAGGATCCCCGCAGGACAGTGGAGCGAACATCAGAGGTGGCCAAGGCGAGGACCTGCTGGTCCTTCATGCCGGATTCCCCTGCGCTGTTCCGGGGACCGGGGCCGGTGTCCGGGACGAGTGTGGTGGAGGGACTTCGGTGGCGCAGCAGCCCCAGCTCCGAGCCTGGCCTGAGGGCGAGCGAGTCAACGCCTCCCGCCGTCGTCAATCCATATTCACTGTAGCCCAGGAAGACGAAGTTGCCCTCGGCCAGCCAGCGGAGCAGATCGCGGAGCTGCTGGACCGCTGGAACAGCATGAGGCGGCGCCTGCCCCGCTGCGGCGATGGCTGCGGACAGCTTGCCATGGATAGCGGCCTCGTCATGGGCCACTGCACGCACGTCGGCCACGACAGCCCGCAGCCGTTCCATCAGTGCCCGGGCCGCCTCGGTGTCGGCCAACCGCCCAATTTCCATGCCGATCCAGACCTCGGGCGTTCCATCGGATGGCACAGCATTGCCCGCCTCCAGTCCCTCCCGGGCCGGACCAGGGCGGACTTCCAGCAGTGCATGGGAGACAGGGTCGCGGTGCACCAGGAAGGTGGGGTGGACCAGTTGGTGGATCGGGGTGTCCTCGCGCGTGAGCTCTGCGGTGACCGACTGGACCAGATAGGGCAGGTCTTCGGCGACCACCGCCACGACGCTGGTGTCCAGTTCATTCAGGATGCCGACGGCCGCCTCACCGGGACGCCGCCGGGAAGCCAGCTCCAGATGGTGGGCTGCCCTGGCGCGGAGGGTCTCAGGATCGTCATTGTGCAGGTCCTCGGCCGCTACGTGCGCGTAGTATGCGGCGAGGAAATCCGCGTCGGGTTCCAGCGAACCTGCGGGGGTCTGCTCCGATGTCCGTGCCATGCCACTGCGCCTCCGTGCGCGGCGGGCTGCCGGGATCACGCCTCCCCGCGCCTACTCTTCATCATGGTCGCCGCGGCCAATGCAGTCCAGTGTTGTTCCCCGGCGTCATGCGACTACTGTTCCTCGGCATCGATGCACCCGCAAGCCCGCCGCCTGCGGGCCACCTGCCGGATCGCAAGCTTGTCTAGATACCAGCCCGTCTAGGATTGTGGAATGGGCGCACATCAAACTGACGGTTCCGGCTACTGGTACGGCCCGGACGGCCAACTCGACTCCGGGGCGGCCGTCCTGAAAGCCCTGCGGGATTACCGGGCGGCGGAACAGTCCGTTCGACGGTCAACCAGGAATTCGATGGGCATGGGCGAAACCGACATCCTCGCCCTCCGCTTCCTCCTGCGGGCGCAGGCTTCCGGCGAGACCGTGGTGCCAAAGGATCTGAGCCGGATTCTGGGCATCACCAGTGCTTCCACCACCTCGCTCATCGATCGGTTGGTTGCAAGCGGCCATGTCCGCCGCGAGGCGCACCCATCGGACCGCCGTTCGGTGATCGTCGTCCCCACCACGGAATCGGATCAGGAGGTGAGGCTCACGCTGGGGGCCATGCATCGCCGAATGATGTCTGTTGCCGAAGGCCTGAGCGCAGAGGAGGCCCGCATTGTGGTGCAGTTCCTCAACAGCATGACCTCCGCTGTTCACGAGGACACGGCCCCTGAGATTAGCTAGCCTGACTAGTTATATGTATGCTTACGATCAGTCCTGGGGTTGTGAGTGTGAAGGAGGCGTGTGCGTTGGTAAGTATTGCCGGAGTTTGCGAACCGGAATCCATGCTTTGCGAAGACGAATATCCCGCCGAGGGCCCGGACGCTCCGGTCCATTGCGGAAGCCTGATGGAACTGGGGACGCCGACAATGGGGCCGCTGGCGACCGGCTACAGCTTCGAACCTCCTGCCGAGCCTGTGCGCCTGCCGCCCGTATGGCGCTGCAGTTGCGGCTTCCAGCTGGATGCCTGGGGCGCCGGACCGTTCTTTGAAAGTTCACTGGCCAGCCATCCCGTTTCTGATTCAAGGCCATGACAGCCCTGGCCGTCCCGGTCCATGCTCTCCGGAATGGTGGGCAGGCGGCCGCCGGGGGCCTCCTCCTCGGCCGCTACCAGCTTCGTGAGCGGCTGGGCCGGGGCTCGCTGGCCGAGGTATACCGCGCAGTGGACCTTGCCGGCGGACGCGACGTTGCGGTCAAGATCGCTGCGGATTCCACTACCAAGCAGCTGGCAAGGATCCACAATGAGGCCAGGATATTGGCCAGGTTGGACCACCCTGCCATTATCGGCTTCGTGGCGGAGGGACTTGTGCCTGACGGCTCCCCGCAGGCGGGGAGGCCATTCATTGTCGAGGAACTTGCTTTTGGCACCAGCCTTTCGGAAAGGCTGAGGGTCGCGGACCACAGCCGGACAGACGTCGCCGCGTGGGCCGTGGACCTCTTCGACGGAGTCAGCCACCTCCATGCGCGGGGCTTGGTCCATCGCGACATCAAACCTGCAAACCTGATGCTGAGCGGGCTACGGCGTAGCCCTGTGAGGATAGTAGATTTTGGCATTGCCGCCCGCGCCGGGACCTTGCCCGAGCCGGGCATTTCCTCCGGAACGGCGCATTACATGAGTCCGGAGCAGGCATCAGTGGAGGCCGCCCAGCCATCCTGGGATGTCTACGCGCTCGGGCTTGTCCTGCTTGAGTTGCTGACCGGTACAAAAGCCTTTCCCGGGACACCCCTGGAATCACTCGTGGCCCGTACCCTGCGCAGCCCCGAGATCCCCCACAGCCTGGGCCGCGGGTGGCACGAGTTGCTGGCCGCCGCCACTGCCATGGACGCAGCCGACAGGCCGACAGCCGCCGAAGCTTCGGCCTTGGCCTCCCGCCTCATTCCCCGCGGCCGCCCGCGGTATGCCAACCTGGTGTCCTTGGGCACGGCACGCCAGGTCCGCTTCGGGAAGCCCGCGTCAGCGGACTGACACGCTAGGCGGTCCCGCCGGTGGGATCCTCGGCGGTGGGATCGGCCAGGGCAAGGCCACCCACCGGGCTCCCGTCCCAATGGATGAGCTTCCAGCCTGCGTCCGGATCACCTTCCAACGCCACGATGCCTGTATTGGACAAGACATGGCGGGCCGCGAACTCATGATCGGCGTCCGCCGCGCGGAGGCCCGCCCAAGTACGGATGGCGGCGCCGTGGCTGACCACGGCAGCAGCGGCAGAATTCCCGTTGCTGGCGGCGCGCTGGGCAATCCGGGTGATGGCGGCGTCATACCGCTCGAAGAATTCATGACCGTCCGGACCGGCCGGCATACGGCGGCCCAGGTCACCGGCTGCCCACGCGAACACCGTGCTCATGTACCGCATGTGTGATTCGTGGTCGGTCAGTTTTTCAAGTGCACCGGCCTCTATCTCGTGGAGCCCGTCCAGCACCTCAACGTCGAGGCCATGCAGCCGTGCCAGCGGTGCCGCCGTGATCTGCGTGCGGAGCAGTGTTGAGGCGTAGAGGGCCCCGATCGGTTCATCGGCCAGTGACCGTGCCATGGCCTCTGCCTGCCGCTTTCCCAGCTCCGTCAGCCCAGGCCCCGGATGGGCCGTATCCAGCTGGCCGAGTACGTTACCGGGGGTCTGTCCGTGGCGGATGAGCAGCAACTTCATGCTCCCAGTTTCGCATCTTGCGGCAAGACCGGGGCGCGTGCGTGACCGTCCGGCGTCGTGCGTTCCTTCCCGGTTCCTGATGCCACAGGGCGGCAAGACACGGCGTGTCACTGCGACACGCGCGAAGCCCGGGCCAGCAACTGGGCGGGAACGAACCAGGAGCGGACACCGAAGCCCAAAACGAAGGCGCCGGGCCCTCGAGGAGCCCGGTGCCGCCGTACTTTTGTTGGACGTACAGGCCGTCCTACTTGAGGTGGTCCACCAGCTGGTCCGCGATGCCGGTGTACTTGCCGGGCGTCAGCGCGAGCAGGCGCGCCTCGGCCTCGGCGGAGAGGCCCAGGCTCTGGACGAATTCCTGCATCCGCGCGGCATCCACACGCTGTCCGCGGGTGAGGTCCTTCAGGCGCTCGTACGGGTTTTCCATTCCTTCGACGCCGGCAATCGCCTCGGCCCGCATGACCATTTGGATGGCCTCGCCCAGGACTTCCCAGTTGGTGTCCAGGTCACCGGCGAGGACGTCCTCTGCTACGTCGAGGCGGTCCAGGCCCTTGGCGACATTGGAGATGGCCAGCAGGGAGTGGCCGAATGCCACGCCGATGTTGCGCTGGCTCGAGGAGTCCGTGAGGTCGCGCTGCCAGCGGGACGTGACCAGCGTGGAGCCCAGCACGTCCAGGAGGCCCGAGGAAATTTCGAGGTTGGCCTCGGCGTTTTCGAACCGGATCGGGTTGACCTTGTGCGGCATCGTCGAGGATCCGGTGGCGCCGGCCACGGGGATCTGGGCAAAGTAGCCGATGGAGATGTAGCTCCAAATGTCCGTGCAGACGTTGTGCAGAATCCGGTTGAAGCGCGCGACGTCGGCGTACAGCTCCGCCTGCCAGTCGTGGCTTTCAATCTGGGTGGTCAGCGGGTTCCAGGTCAGGCCCAAACCCTCCACGAAGGACTTGGAAACCTGCTGCCAGTCGGCTCCGGGAACTGAAGCCACGTGGGCTGCGTAGGTGCCGGTGGCGCCGTTGATCTTGCCGAGGTATTCGGTCTTGGCAATGCGGTCCAACTGGCGCGTCAACCGGTGCGCGATGACAGCAAGTTCCTTGCCCAGCGTGGTGGGCGTGGCCGGCTGGCCGTGCGTGCGGGACAGCATGGGAACTGCGCGGTTGTCCTCGGCCATCTTGCTGATCTGCGCCACAAGGGCGCGTGCGGCCGGCAGCCACACGTCCTCCACAGCACCCTTGACGCCCAGTGCGTAGGAGAGGTTGTTGATGTCTTCTGAGGTGCAGCCGAAGTGGACCATGGCGGTGAGATGCTCGATGCCGATGGCGGGCAGGCGGCGGCCGATGTAGTACTCCACGGCCTTCACGTCGTGGACGGTGACGGCCTCGATCTCGGCGAGTTCGGAGACCGAGGCGGAATCGAATTCAGTGACGATGCCGCGGAGCTTCTCCTGCTGTTCCGCTGTGAGCGGGCCGGCGCCGGGAAGGACGTTGTTGCTGGTCAGGTGAATGAGCCATTCGACTTCGACGGCCACACGGTCGCGGTTGAGGGCCGCCTCGGACAGGTAGTCAACAAGGGGTGCGACGGCGGACTGGTAGCGGCCGTCCAGCGGGCCCAGGGCGATCTGGTCCGGTGACGCGGCGAGGGCCAGGCGTCCGGAGGGCGTGCGGGTATCAGCTGTGGCGGCAGTTTCAGGCATGTGCTGATTCTTTCACGAACTGCCCACCCCCCGCTTAAGCGGCTGCTGGGTGTGACTTGTCCACATAGCCGACGGCGGTGCTTCCGTGGCCGGGTGCCGTTCCGTAGCGTCGGGGGTCCAGACAGTGGCGGCTGGGGGACCCAGGTATTCCCTACCTGCACCGGGAGGAAAACGGACATGGGCAGTGACGTGGCGGCAGCCGACATGGCGGCATGCGAGTCCCGCAGTTATGAGGTTCAGCGGTTGGCAGGCCGGGTTGACTTGTGTCTTGGGCGGGTGGAAAAGGTCCTCGCCGGGTTTCGGGAGATCCAGCTCCTGGACTGGCAGTCACCGGCGGGCCGGGCGTACCGGAATTCAGTCGCACTCCAGGAGGTGTCGTTGGGCAGGGCGCGTGGGCGGCTGGAGGACGCAGTGGCATCCGTGAGGCGCCACTCGCAGGCGGTGGGAGCCTTGGCCGGCAGCCCGGCGGGGAGCTTCTGATGGCAGAGGTAACCCCGTCGGGCAGCGGCGGACCCATCCACCTGACCGGACCGGCAGTGGACGGTCCCCTGGAGATCCGCGGAGGCTTGGGCGGCATCAGTTTTCAGCTGGAGGAACTTGCCGGGGGCGCTGAGAAGCTTGACGCCGCCGCGGAGGAGTTGGCTGCCGTGGAAGTGGAGGTTCGCCGCATCTGGGAAGACCTCTGCCTTTACGGGAATGAGCCGCGCCCCACCGGCACGGCTGCCCTGATGGATATCGGAGAGGCCCAGTGGAGCATCCAGGCAGTCCGGACGGAGCTGCAGCACATCAGCCAGCAGGTACGCGACTGCAAGAGAGACTACGAAGTGGCCGAGGCAGTGATGTCTTTCAGGCGGGAGCACGCTTTGACGGGGCTGGGGACTTGCCTGAAACAGATCCGGGATACCGACGTGACAGGTTCCTTCAATAGGGACGCCGCTGAGCTTGCATTGGGAAATATCCCGGCCTTACTCGGCGTCATGTACGGGCCGCAGGCATATCTGGCTGGAAAGATTGCGGCCGATGCCTCCGCCGCCGCGCACGTAGGGGCCGCCACCCCCATGATCAGGAGCTTGGCCGGACTTCATCCCCGGATGTTGGAGCCACGCCCGGTTGCTGCCCGCGAGGTGGAGTCCTATCCCGTGGAGCTGGACGCATCACCGGCAGGCCTGCTGGAACGCGCACGGCTCATTGATGAACGGGGAGACGGCTACATCGAGGTCCTCAAAGTGGATAACGGCGGTCAGAAAGCCTTCGTGGTCATTGTTCCCGGCACGCAGCCCGCAGGCGGGGAGATGGGCGGCGACAATCCTTTCGACGAAGCCGGCATCGCGGAGGGGCTGGGTTACGGCTCTGCCGAGGTCAATGCGGCCGTGTTGAAGGCACTGCGGGCCGCCGGTGCGGAACAGGGGGCATCCGTGGTCACCGTCGGCTACAGCCAAGGCGGGATCCATGCCATGAACATGGCGGCCGATGCGCAGTTCCGTGCCGAGTACAACGTCAAGTACGTGCTGACGGCAGGGTCTCCAGTGGGCAGCATTGAACCGGACCCAGCCATCAGCACCCTGCATCTGGAGCATAGGCAGGACTGGGTGCCTGGATCCGATGGCGCTGCCAGTCCTGATACCCGCAATCGTGTCACCGTGACGCTGACCAACGACGTCCGCACCGCCGATGGCGAGGACCCAGGGTTGGGTCCAGGCCATAAGCTCACTAACTACCAGGAAGGCGCCCGGCTCGTTGCCGTGAGCGATGATCCTTCCCTTGTGGCCTCAACCGCCGTTCTGGGCAGCGTCCTGGGAGTCGGCGGCACGGCAACGGCTACCCGCTTCGCACTGACCCGTTCGAAGCCACCCGAACTGCCGCCCGTGGCTGTACGGAAACCAATGCCCCCTCCGCGTCCGTCTGAGATTGATCGGGCGCGGTGAGCTGTCCTTCAGCGCCGCCGTGCGCCTGGGAGCCGCCCTGCCACCACCGAGATGACACTGATGATGATTGCCGCGAGAACCGCAGTCCAGAAGAAGGAATCGATGGTGAAACGCACCGGCGTAAATCCGCTGATCCAGGACGTCAGATACAGCATGGCGGCATTAATGACGATGGTGAAAAGGCCCAGGGTGAGGATGGTGATGGGCAATGAGAGGAAGCTGACCAGCGGCCGGACGAACGCGTTGACAACGCCGAAAATCAGCCCCACGAAAAGATAGGCCAGGGTGACCCCGATGGCATCCGTGCCCTGCGTGACACCGGTTTCGGCAACGGCGTTCGTGGTGGCGGCAGTGGAAATATCCAGGCCTGGCAGGATCCAACTGGCAATCCAGAGAGCCAGACCGTTGATCAGGACCCGCATGATGAAAGAGCGCATGTGCCCATGCTGTCACACCGCCCGAACACCAGGGCAGGGGAGAAGTAGGCTAGTTGGCATGACCTCACCAGAGACCCTTGCAGGGGGAATCATGCCGCGTCCAGTGGTGGGCCGGCTTCCCCGCTACGCAGCCGGCAAACCACCCGTCGCTGTTGACGGACTGGCCAGCTACAAACTGTCCTCCAACGAGAACCCGCTGCCCCCGCTCCCCGCCGTTGTGGAGGCCATCGCACGCCAGACCGACTTCAACCGCTATCCGGACCCCCTCAGCAGCAAGCTCCGCGCGGCGCTCGCCGAGTTCCTCGACGTCCCGGCGGAGGACATCGTCACCGGGGCGGGAAGCCTCGGCGCCCTCAACCAGTTGCTGACCACCTTCGCCGGCCAGAACGACGACGGCAAGGCAGACGAAGTGATCTATGCCTGGCGCTCTTTCGAGGCGTATCCCATCAGCGTCGGCCTGTCGGGGGCGGAAAGCGTCCGCATTCCCCTGACCGCGGACGGGCGCCACGACCTCGAGGCCATGGCGGCGGCGGTCACCGTCCGAACCAAGGTAATCCTCCTGTGCACCCCCAACAACCCCACCGGTCCCGTTCTGACCACCTCGGAAACAGAGCGCTTCATCCAGGCCATCCCGTCCGACGTCGTGGTGGTCATCGATGAGGCCTACCAGGAGTTCGTGCGGGCCGAGGACGCAGTTGACGGCATCGCCATGTACCGCAAGTACCCCAACGTGGTGGTGCTCCGGACCTTCTCCAAGGCCCATGGCCTCGCAGGGCTGCGGGTGGGTTACAGCGTGTCGAATCCGGAGCTCACGCAGCACCTCCGCGTTGCAGCCACACCCTTTGCGGTGTCCCAAATCGCCGAGCTGGCAGCAATTGTCTCGCTGCAGAACTACCCCCAGGTTGTAGAAAGGGTACAAAGCATCGTGGATGAGCGGGACCGGGTTACGGCTAAACTGCGCGAACTGGGCTGGTTCGTCCCCGAGGCGCAGGGCAATTTCGTCTGGCTTGACCTGGGTGCCAACAGTACGGAATTTGCCGAACTGGCGGGGGCCCAGGCCCTCTCGGTCCGGGCTTTCGGCACCGAGGGTGTCCGGGTGAGTATCGGCGAGGTGGAAGCCAACACCCGTTTCCTGCGGTTGTGTGCAGACTATACAAAGCCGCCACGCCGTTCCTAGCGCTTAACATGTAGCCCGCGCGCTACCTACTGAAGATAAAGTTAGGATCAGTAAGCCAATATATATGCCCGCTGCGGAATGCATTCCTCCAGCGGCATATATCCCAGCGACATTGCAACGCATCCGCATGCGGCAAGCAAGGAGACGGTATGGGCGCCACACATTTGCCCTCCACCGAGTTCGACGGAACAGCGGTAGACGACCAGCTTGAGGCTGATGCCGAGGCTGCCATGGGCGAGCCCCCGGCGCCGATGGTCCAGTTGCTGGGACCAGACGGAAAGCTTGGCACTGATCCCGTCTTTGGCCAGTACGCCGAGAAGCTCGATCCGGAGAAGCTGCGCGGGCTGTACGCCGACATGGCCGCAATCCGCCGCTTTGACGTGGAGGCCACGGCCCTGCAGCGCCAAGGTCAGCTTGCCCTCTGGGTTCCGTTGACCGGTCAGGAAGCTGCGCAGATTGGCTCCGGCCGTGCCAGCCAGCCCCAGGACTACATCTTCCCCACTTACCGCGAGCACGGCGTTGCCCTCACCCGCGACGTCGACCTCGCCGAACTGCTGCGCCAGTTCCGGGGGGTGTCCAACGGCGGGTGGAACCCCAAGGACACCAACTTCCACCTCTACACTCTGGTCCTGGCCGCCCAGACGCTCCACGCCGTGGGTTACGCCATGGGCATCCAGCGGGACCAGAAGTCCGCTGCGGCTTCGGACCCCGTGGGTACGGAACCGCCGGCAGCGGTCATGGCCTACTTCGGCGACGGCGCCAGTTCCGAGGGCGACGTCCACGAATCCATGGTGTTCGCCGCGTCCTACAACGCTCCGGTGGTCTTCTTCTGCCAAAACAATCACTGGGCCATTTCAGTGCCCAGCACCGTGCAGACCCGCATTCCGCTCTCCCACCGGGCCAAGGGCTACGGGTTCCCCGGCATCCGCGTGGATGGCAACGACGTCATTGCCGTGCACGCGGTCACCGAGTGGGCCCTTGACCACGCGCGCCAAGGCAAGGGGCCGGTGCTGATCGAGGCTTTTACCTACCGCGTCGGTGCCCACACCACGGCTGATGACCCCACCAAGTACCGGCTGTCGGCGGAGGAAGATGCGTGGCGGGCCAAGGATCCCCTGCTCCGGCTGGAAAAGTACCTGCGGGCTGAGGGCATGGCGGACGACGCCTTCTTTGCCAAGGTGAAGGCTGACGGCGACGACCTTGCGGCCTACGTCCGGCGAACTACCCACGACCTTGAGACCCCTGACATCCGTACGGCCTTCGCGAACACCTACGTCGAAGCCCACCCGCTGGTTGCGGAGGAGCTTGCCTGGTTCGAGGAGTACAGCGCAGGGTTTGCCGGCGAGGAACCCGCCGGACAGGCAGAAACAGAGGCAGGCCACTGATGACCACCATGACAATCGCCAAGGCCATCAACGAAGGCCTGCGCTCAGCCCTGACCAACAACCCCAAGTCCCTGCTGATGGGCGAGGACATCGGTCCCCTCGGCGGCGTCTACCGTGTTACCGACGGGCTGATCGCGGAGTTCGGCCCCGACCGCGTGGTGGATACACCGCTGGCGGAATCCGGCATCATCGGCACGGCAATTGGCCTTGCCCTGCGGGGCTACAGCCCCATCTGCGAGATCCAGTTCGACGGGTTTGTGTTCCCAGGCTTTAACCAGATCACCACCCAGCTGGCCAAGATGCATGCCCGCAGCAACGGCAACCTTACGGTGCCCGTAGTCATCCGCATCCCGTACGGCGGCGGTATCGGTTCGGTAGAGCATCACTCCGAGTCCCCCGAGGCCTTGTTCGCGCACACCGCCGGGCTGCGCATCATCACCCCGTCCAACCCGCATGACGCGTACTGGATGATCCAGCAGGCGGTCGAATGCCAGGATCCCGTCATCGTCTTTGAGCCCAAGCGCCGCTACTGGCTCAAGGGCGAGGTGGACACTGAGGCCGCCGGCGAAGCGGAGGATCCCTTCAAGGCACACGTCCTCCGGGAGGGGACGGATGCCACCATCGTGGCGTACGGCCCCCTGGTGCCCGTGGCACTGGCCGCTGCGAACGCTGCGGCCGAGGACGGGCGCAGCGTGGAAGTTATCGACCTCCGCTCCATCTCACCGATCGATTTCGACACGGTGGAGGCGTCGGTGAAGAAGACCGGACGCCTGGTGGTTGCCCACGAGGCACCCACCTTCGGCGGCATCGGCGGCGAAATCGCGGCCAGGATCAGCGAACGCGCCTTCCTGTCCCTCGAAGCCCCCGTCATCCGTGTTGGCGGGTTCCACATGCCGTACCCGGTCGCCAAGGTCGAGGAAGACTACCTTCCGGACATCGACAGGATCCTTGAGGCGCTGGACCGGGCCCTGGCCTACTAGCCCGGTCCGCCTATCCCCACTCAGACTTGCCGCCCCGTCTCCTGGCCCGGAGCGCGGACTTGAGCTTTTCGAAACCGAGGACATCATGACTGTGAACAAGTTCAACCTTCCCGACGTGGGCGAAGGCCTCACCGAGGCGGAAATCGTCTCCTGGAAGGTCAAGCCGGGCGACACCGTCGCCATCAATGACGTCCTGTGCGAGATTGAAACGGCTAAGTCCTTGGTGGAGTTGCCGTCACCTTTCGCCGGGACAGTCACCGAGCTGCTGGTCCCTGAGGGGATCACCATCGACGTCGGAACCGCCATCATCAGTGTCACTGACGCTGTATCCGGCGACCCCACTCCGGCCGATGTCCCGGCTCCGGCCACTCCGGTCCAGCCTCTGTACGGTAAGCTCCCAGCGTCCGACGCCGGCACAACGGACAGTGCCCTGGCCGGCGGTCCGCTGGTGGGATCCGGTCCCAAGGCCGACGCCGTCAAGCGCCGCGCGCGCAAAACCGCGCCTGCCGTGGCTGCCGGGTCAGCCCCGGTCCCGGAGGTTGCGCCTGTTGCCGCCCGGGTCCCGGCGGCCAAGCCTGTCGAGACCCCGGCTGTGGATGACCGGCCCACTCTGGGTGACACGATCACCGGCCTGGTGAACCGGGTCCTGGCCAAGCCTCCCGTGCGCAAGATCGCCCGCGACCTGGGAATCGACCTGGCGGACGTTGTGGCGACGGGCTCCCGCGGCGAGGTCACGCGCGAGGACCTGGTGAGCTACCAGGCCCAGCGCGACGCCGAATTGGACAAGGCCGACGGATTCTGGGGCAAGGCCAATAAGCCGCAGGACCAGCGGATTGAGCGTGTTCCCGTCAAGGGCGTCCGGAAGGCGACGGCGAAGGCCATGGTGGAGTCCGCCTTTGCCGCACCCCACGTCAGCATCTTCGTGGACGTGGATGCCAGCCGCACCATGGAGTTCGTGAAGCGGCTGAAGGCCTCGCGTGACTTCGAAGGAATCAAGGTCTCGCCGCTGCTGATCCTGGCCAAGGCCGTCATCTGGGCGGCAGCCCGGAACCCGAGCGTCAACGCCACGTGGGTGGACAACGCCGATGGCACCGACTCCGCCGAGATCCACGTTAAGCACTACATGAACCTGGGCATTGCAGCAGCCACGCCCCGTGGCCTGATGGTGCCCAACATCAAGGATGCCCAGGATCTCTCACTGAAGGAACTTGCCCTGGCGCTGAACAACCTGGCCACGACGGCCCGCGCTGGCAAGACCCGACCCGCCGAAATGCAGGGCGGCACGCTCACCATCACTAATATCGGCGCGCTGGGAATCGATACCGGGACGCCCATCATTAACCCCGGAGAGGTGGCGATCGTCGCCTTCGGAACCATCAAGCAGAAGCCTTGGGTCCTGGACGGGGAAGTGATCCCGCGCTGGATCACCACCCTGGGCGGTTCGTTCGACCACCGCGTGGTGGACGGTGACCTGTCTGCCCGCTTTATGGCTGACGTCGCAGCCATCCTTGAGGAGCCGGCACTCCTGCTGGACTAGGTTCACCCCACAGACACAGGCCCCGTAGGCGAACAAGCCCGGAAGATCGGAAGACGAGGCACTTTGACTGATTCAGCCCTCCGCGCCCAAAACCGGTCAGCACGATGGCTGACGGAGGTTTTCCAGCCGCCGGTGGTAGTCACGCTTCAGCTGCTGATCAGCCCCCTCACCGAGCCTGGATTCCCGGGAACCATTGGCTACGGGGCCCTTGCCGCGCTGTTCGTCTGCGTCCTGCCAGTGTTGCTGCTGTTGGGCCTCGTGCGGCTGGGCAAGGTCACGGACCACCATGTCAGCAACCGCGAGCAGAGGGCGCCGGTGTTGCTGATGGCCTTGGCGTCGGTGGTGGCAGGGCTGCTGGTGCTCATTGCTGTCGGCGCGCCGCCAAGTGTTGTGGTGATGGTTTTGACCATTGTGGGCGGCATTGTGGTGACTGGAGCGGTGAGTCCCTTCTGGAAGATCAGCGGACACGCCGCGGCCATATCGTCGTCGGCCGTTATCACTGTGATGATGCTGGGTCCGGCCTGGCTGCCGCTGCTGGTGCTGATTCCCGCAGTGGGCTGGTCCCGTGTGGTGCTGCGCGCCCATACGGCGGGCCAGGTGGTGGCCGGGTCGCTCGTTGGCGGGCTGGCGATGTCGGGCTTCTGGTGGCTGCTCCAGGGCTGGCTGGCCTAGCCGACGTTCGGCTGGCATCCTGTCGGCCGAACCGGCAGCACGCCGCCTAGAAGGATGCGTACGTGGACATGATCTGGGTGGCCTCAGCGCCCATTGCCGTGCCTCCAAGTGTCCAGGCAGCTGCCATCATGAGGCCTCCGACGCCGGTTGCAATGGCTGAGAGTGCTGCGAAAAACTTCCAGTCCTCGCGCAGGACACTTTCAAAGGTGTCCGGCAGCTGCAGTCCTGGGGAGATGAGGTTGGGGGCGCTGTCCACGGAACCGTCGTCCAGCAGGGCCACTACCCGGCCGTTGCCGCGGTCCACCCGCATGGAGCAGATGTGGTTGCCGTGCCTGGCGAGGAGGATATCGTGGCCAACGAGCTGACGGCGCTGGAGAGTAATCAAGGGGGCCCCTTAGGTGGTGCGGCTGGTGGTTGTCCGCTCCTTCGGGGGCACTCCAATTTTATCGTTGGTCACGCAACGAAAATGGCGTTCTGGGGGTGAGAAGCGACACCACGCACCGCCCGGTACAGGCGGTGCGCAGTCCGCGATTCAGTGCTGGCGGGTCAGTCGGCGTCGTAGGTGTTAGCGATGTAGACATCGCACGTGGCGTTGTGGGCCACGCTGTTGGCCACGCTGCCCAGAACCCGGCCAATGCCGCGCATCCGCCTGTTTCCCACCACGATCATCCGGGCACTGAGACGTTCGGCTTCCTTGATGAGTGCCTCCGCAGGCTTGCCGCGGGCGGCGGAATATGTCACCTTGACCTCGCCGGTGAGGGAATCCGCCACCGTCTTGGCCACGTGCTCCGCTCCATCAGCATCAGAGACGATCCACTGATCGCTGCCGCTGCCGAATACCTCGGTGCGGTCACTGTCGAACGCTGAGACGACATGGAGTGACGCGCCCACGGCGGCCGCCAGGTCCCTCGCGGCCTCGGCGGCCTTCTTGGCCGTTCCGCTGCCGTCTACCCCAACAACAATAATTCCGCTCATCTTTGCTCCTTCGCTTTGGTAAGTGGCCTGATCCAGTGTGGCAAGGCTACAGCCCGGTGATGGCTTCCCGCAGTACAGGGGCCAAACGCCGGACACCTTCGGTGATGGCCTCGGGAGGCACGGCGCTAAACGCCAGCCGCAGCTTGTTGGACGGTTCGTCCGACGGCGAGAAGGCAGCGCCGGGGATAAAAACCACACCGGCATCGATGGCCTTCTTCAAGAGGGGATAGGTGTCCACCCCTTCAGGTAGGGTCACCCAGACGAAGAAGCCGCCCTCAGGGCTGGTCCAGCTTGCGCCGACGGGCATGTACTCCTCAAGCGCGGCCAGCATCGCGTGGCACCGCTCAGCGTAGAGTCCGCGGTAGATCTCGATCTGGCCCTTCCAGTCGTAGTCGCGAAGGTAGGCGGACACCAGCATCTGGTTGAGCGTCGGCGGGCACAGGGTGACCGCTTCCGACGCGAGGTAGTAGCGGCGCTGCAAGTGCTCCGGAACAAGGGCCCACCCAATGCGAAGGCCCGGCGCGAAGATCTTGGAGAAGGAGCCCATGTAGATGACGTCGGCCGGGTTAGCCGCGCGCAGGGGGGCCAGGGGTTCCCCATCGAACCGCAGGAGGCCGTATGGATTGTCTTCCAACACCAGAATATTCGCGTTACGGCATATATCGACGATCTGTTGCCTGCGGTCCTGCGCGAGCGTGATACCGGAGGGGTTGTTGAAGTTCGGGATGGTGTAGAGGAACTTGACGTTCTTCCCCGCGGTCTGGAGTGCTGCAATCTTGGCCTCCAGCAGTTCGGGGACCAGCCCGTCGTCGTCCATCTCAACGGTTTCCACCTGGACCTGGTAGGCCTCGAAGGTGTTCAGTGCGCCGACGTACGTGGGATTCTCCACCAGCACCACGTCGCCTGGATTGCAGAACACCTTGGTGGCCACGTCCTGGGCAGACTGCGAGCCCGCCGTGATCACCACGTTCTCGGGCACGGCATCGAGAATGCCTTCGGCCGCCATCACCTCACAAATCTGCGCACGCAGCTCTTCCGTTCCTTGGCCGCCGCCATACTGCAGGGCGGTCAGGCCGTCGTCGGCGATGATGGTGGCAGCTGTCTGGGCCAGCCGCTCCAGCGGGAGGGACTGCAGGTAGGGACTTCCTCCGGCGAGCGAGACCAGTCCGGGCCGCATGGAGATGTCAAAAACGTCGCGTACGGCGGATTGCCTGATATTGGCGGCGCGCTCCGAGAACAGGTCCTCGTGGCGGTGTGCGGACGTGGCCGCGCGTTCGATAGCGTCAATGGCTTCTGCTGGCAGCAGCCCTGCTGCGGCATCAAGTGTTTCGTGGCTCACACCCTCAGGATACAACCGACAGTTGCTGATAAGGCAACACTTGTTTATCTGTGAAGCACGTCGGCGTGCCGGCAGCTTTACGTGAAGGGGCGGACGGGCTGGAATAGACCCATGATGACGCCCCCGCAGTCCACGCAGCTAGCCGCAGCATTCAGCTCCCTCCACCGTTCCGGGGCGCCGCTGCTCCTGGTCAATGTCTGGGACGCGGCCTCCGCCCGGCTCGTGGAAGAAGCCGGTGCCACAGCGATTGCCACCTCCAGCTCCGCCATTTCCTGGAGCATGGGTTTCCCGGACGGCAACAGGCTTCCGGCCGGGTTGGCCATGTCCGCACTGGCGAGGATCGTTGCGGCCACTTCGCTTCCAGTCACGGCTGACATTGAAACGGGCTATGCCGGCAGTGGCGACGGCTTCGACGATAAGAAGCTGCGCAACACCGTCCTGGCAGTGCTGGAGGCAGGGGCTGTAGGCATCAACTTCGAGGACTCCGGAGACGGCCCCCTCACGGGCACCAGCGAGCAGTGCCGCCGCCTGGACCTGGTCCGGGAGACCGCGTCCGCCGCCGGCGTCGACCTCTTCATCAATGCCCGCACTGACACATACCTGTCCGGGGATTATCCGGAGCTGGCCTTCGAAGAGACCTTGACGAGGGCCGAAGCCTATCTTGCGGCCGGCGCAAGCGGGATTTTTGTGCCGGGGGTAACCGACCTGCACGTGCTCCACGAGCTGTCCCGCCGGATCGACGCGCCGCTGAACGCACTAGCAGGCGTCGGTGCGCCGTCTGTGGGTGAACTGCACGACGCCGGTGTGCAGCGGATCAGCATCGGCGGCAATACCGCCAAGGCGGCGTATGCAACGGTCTCCCGGGTGGCCGAGGAGGTGCTGGGCGACGGCAACTGGTCCGAGCTTGCCGGGGCACGCAGCCACGCCGCCATGGACGCCCTGTTCGGGGGATAATCGGGGGCTCTACTTAACGCTCAGGACCTCGGCGAGTCCTGCGCCATTGACGTAGATCTCGGCCCGGATGGCGCCCACCGCCGATACCGCGGTCTGGGTCAGCTGGGCCTCAATCCGGGGAATGTCGCATACTCCGCCCGGACGTATGGTGCCTGCCAGGTAAACCGTGACGGTGGTGCCGTCAAAGGTGCCGGACAGGAAGTCCAGGGTAGAGCCGGAGAGCGAGTTATAGACATCGGCTATCGGCGGCTCGGATCCGTCCAGCAGGGCGGTGATGGCCGCCGGCAGGGGTTCGGTGGACTCCGTGTGGGAGCGCTTGACGCCCACCAGGCTGTCGTTGCAGCCGAAGCGCACACCGCTGCTGCCGCCGTCGTCCAGGAGGACGTAGTACGCCGTGACGGACTGCGCTCCGGCGGCATTGCCGATAGGCGGCTCGTCGGGACTGCGGGTCTGGGCGGGCTGCGGTTCCGCAGCAGGTGCCGTTCCCGCTACCCCGGTCTGGGCCTGCCCCGGGTTACCGGCGCTGCCAGCTCCTGTGCCGGAGCCGGGAGCTGCGGCTGCTGGTGGTTCGCCTGTCTGGATCGCAGTCCCATCCGCCGGGGCGCTGTCGGGTGTGTCCCCGGAAGGTACCGGACTCGCCACTGGGCTGTCAGCGCCCAAGGACCCGGCGGGTGGTGCGGCCTGGGGCTGGGGAATGGGGGTCAGGGGTTCCGCAGGCGGGAGAGCCTGTTCGCTGGCAGCAGTGCCGGCGGGTATTTCGGCCACGGCAGCGCAGGACCCCAGCCACAGCGGAAGCACCAGGGCCACAGCTGCTGCCGCCGCCCGTTTCGTGGCACTACGCCTGCTCGCCATCCCGCACCGCAATTCCGTCCGGTACATTTCCGTGCATTTAACGTTACGGCCGCCACTCAGGCCAGGGAATGCCGCTCCGGTACCGGTTGGGACAAGAGTTGGTCACGCCGGAGGCCCCTTTGGCCCGGCGACTCACGGAGCCATAACGAATGCCCCGGATACCTTGCGGTAGACGGGGCATTCGGTATCTGTGGGGCTTAGGCTGCGGGGCGTGCAGCGGCGAGGGCATCAAAAACGCCCTTGATCTGCTCGACAACCTCGGCGTCATCCTTCGGGTGCAGTTCTGCGAAGCGGACCATGGAACCGGGGACTGCCAGCTTGACGTCCTCAAGCACCTGTGCGCCGGCGATGCCGACAGCCTTGCGTGCCTCATCCTGGGCCCATACCCCGCCGAACTGGCCAAAGGCGGTACCGACGACGGCGGTGGGCTTGCCTGCCAGGGCACCGGCACCGAACGGGCGGGACAGCCAGTCGATGGCATTCTTGAGCGACGCCGGCACGGTTCCGTTGTGCTCGGGCGTGACCAGCAGGAGGGTGTCGGCTTCGTTGGCGGCGGCGCGCAGGGCTGCAGCTGCGGCGGGAACCTGGCCTTCGACGTCGATGTCCTCGTTGTAGAACGGAATGTTGCCGAGGCTGTCGTGGATGACCACGTCAACCTGCTCGGGCGCGTTCAGCCGGATGGCCTCGGCGAGCTTCTGGTTGGTGGATTCGGCGCGGAGGCTGCCGACGAGGGTAAGGACGGTGCTCTTTGACATGGGGACTCCTGGGTCGGGGCTGCGGCGGGTCCGCAGGCTGGCTGGAAAACTCAGGCTGTTGGGGCCTTCACGATCTAAACGGACTACGGTCCGGATAATATTCCCGGGGTCTAGAATGTGGGATGTGAGCTTCATCCCATTGCGTCCCGGATCGTTGTCCGGACCGGTCACCGAGCGCAGCGATGCTGCCCGGAACCGTGAGCGCCTGCTGGGAGCCGCCCGCGAACTTATCGATGAATGCGGTGCGGACGGACTCACCATGGACAGGCTGGCCGAGCGCGCCGGCGTGGGCAAGGGAACCGTGTTCCGCCGGTTCGGCAGCAGGGCCGGCCTGATGATGACACTTCTCAGTGACGCCGAAGCTGAATTCCAGGCCCGCTTTATGTTCGGGCCGCCGCCCCTGGGTCCCGGCGCCCCCGGCCTGGAGCGGCTCATAGCCTTCGGTTCGGCCCGCATCGCCTATGTGCTGGAATACGGGGAGCTTGCCCGCGCTGCCGATGAATCCGCCTACAACCGCTTCGACGTCCCGGCCGCCGTCCTCTGGCACAGGCACATCGAACTGCTCCTCCGTGAGGAGGGCATGGACGCGGACCCCCGCCTGATGGCCATGGCCCTCAGTGCCACGCTGGACCCGGAGCGGCTGTTGCACGCGGTCCGGGTGCATGGCATTGAGCCCGAGCGGCTCGCCGAGTCCTGGCGTGAGCTCGTCACCCGTGTAGTGCGTGGGGCGTAACCCGCCCGGCCCGATTGATGCGTCTGTCAAATCAGTTCCACTGAATTATTCATAACGATTCGATACGGCGTGGGGCATTCCCGTCCGTTTGGTCGCTTTTTGACAGGATCTGTGTGGTAATTTCCTGTGGAATGTGACCCGCAACATAGTCCACCAGGACCAAGCCGGCAACGGTGCGGGAAGCCAGCTACCCGCTGGTGAGGAACCCGGAAGTGGCGGCGCATCCCCTGCCTGGCCGGGGACGACGGAAGGATCAAGCTCGTGATAGCAGTTACGGCCAACGCCCCGGAGCCAGCGCGCCGGAGTTCCCTGACACAACAGGTCGAGCAACCGGTAGCGGCGATACAGAAGTAGCTGGCACATGCTCCGGTACCTCGCCAAGCGCGGAATCACCTATGTTTTTATGATCTTCCTGACCACTTCGGCCGGGTATTTCCTTGCGGTCAGCTCCCTCAAACCCGCGCTGCTGGAGCAGGAAAGAATCCCGCGCCCCACTCCAGAGCAGGTCGCCAACTCCATGCGCCTCAAGGGACTGGACCCGGACCTTAGCCCCTGGGAGCGCTACGTAGAGTGGCTGACGGGTATCGTGACCCGCTGGGACTGGGGCCGCAGTCCCAACGGCGCGTACATCAACGCCGAGTTCGGCGATCGCGTGTGGATCTCCACACGGCTCTTCCTCGCCTCCATCGTCCTGACGCTCGTGATCGGCGTCGCCCTCGGTGTGTACTCGGCGGCCCGCCAATACAAGTTCCAAGATCGCGTCATCACCTCGTACAGCTACCTTGCCTACATCGTGCCGGCGCCAATCGCCTACTTCCTCGTGCAACTCGGTGCGATCAACATTAACGAAACCGTCGGCGAGCGGATCTTCTTCGTCACCGGCATCTCGACGCCAGGCATGGAACAGGGCTGGGCGCAGTTCGTGGACATGGTGGCCCACTACGCGGTGCCCACCGTCGCCATCACGCTCGTGGGGTGGGGCTCTTACCAGATCGCCCAGCGGCAATACCTGCTGGATAACGTCAACGCCGACTTCGTCCGCACGGCCCGCGCCAAGGGCCTGACCCGCAACCAGGCCATCTCACGGCACGCCCTCCGGGTCTCCTTCATCCCGGTTGCGCAGAGCATTGCCTTCACCATTCCGGCCATCTTCGCGGGCGGCTTCTTCGCCGAGAAAATCTTCGCTTGGCCGGGGGTTGGCTCCTGGAGCATCGACGCCATCTCCCTCCAGGACGTAAACGCCGCCACGGCAACGCTTGCTTATGGCTCAGTCATTTTCGCCCTCGGCGCCATCCTGGCGGACTTCGCCACCACGCTTGTTGACCCGAGAGTGAGGGTGCAGTAGCCGTGACCAACCTCAATGCCGTCGACCCGGCAGCAGTAGCGCAGGACGCTCACCTGGAAAGCGCCGACGCGGTCATCGGCAAATCCACCATTATCTTCCGCCGCTTCATGCGGAACCGGACCGCCGTGGCGGGCCTCATCATTTTCCTTGGCCTCACGCTCTTCTCCTTCGTCGGCGGGTACTTCACACCCTGGGACAAGGAGACCATCGACCCCTTCAACATTGGCATGCCACCCTCCGGGGACCACTTCCTGGGCACTTCCCAGGCCGGAATCGACCTCTACGCCATGACTGTGGAGGGCACCCGGATCTCCATCATGATTGGCTTGATTGTTGGGCTGGTGTCCGTCCTGGTCGCCGCCGTCTACGGCTGCACCATGGCCTACTTCGGCGGAAAAGTGGACAAGGTGATGCTCTTTGTCCTTGAGGCGCTCATCATGATGCCTGCCCTGCTGGTGGTGGCTGTGGCCACGAGCGGCGGAGGGGACGGGTTGAAAAAGAACCTGCCCAGCTGGCTCCTCCTGATCATCGTGCTCCTGGTCTTCAGCTGGATGGGCACCGCCCGGCTTATCCGGTCCCTGTCCATGTCTCTGATGCAGCGGGACTTCGTCAAGGCCGCCCAATACATGGGCGTCCCGCCCCGCAGGATCGTGTGGCGCCACCTGGTTCCCAACATCGGATCCTTGCTGGTCCTGGACATCACCCGCGGTGTCACAGGTGCCATCCTGGCCGAAGTTGCGTTTTCCTTCATCGGCATCGGCATCAAGGTCCCCGATGTAAGCCTGGGAGTATTGATCGGTGGCGCCACGTCCCAGGTCCAGACCTTCCCCTGGATGTTCTGGGTCCCGCTGACGGTGATGTTCCTGCTGACAGGCTCCCTTGCCATGATGAACGACGGCCTGCGGGACGCCTTCGACCCCAGCTCCAGTTCCGTCGGCAAGGCCACGAAGAACAGGACCCCCAAGGACAGCGCGAAGAACAGCGTCAAGGAGCCGGCGAAATGAGCAGCGAAACGTACCTCGAACCGGCCGATCCCACACAATCCGCCGCCGAACGCCTCCAAGTCGCCGGCCTGTATTCGCCGTCGGACGCTGTCCTGTCGGTTCGTGACCTGAACGTCCGGTTCAACTCCGAGAACGGGGTGGTGCACGCGGTCCGCGGCGTCGACTTCGACCTGATGCCGGGCAAGACCCTGGGGATCGTGGGCGAATCCGGTTCCGGTAAATCCGTCACATCGCTGGCCATCATGGGCCTCCTGCCTCCCACGGCTCAAATCGCTGGGTCCGTGCGGCTGATGGGAAAGGAACTGTTGGGCCTCAGCGACAAGGCGATGTGCGCCTACCGCGGCAATGACATCGCCATGGTGTTCCAAGATCCGCTCTCCTCCCTGACTCCGGTCTTTACGGTGGGCACCCAGATCATCGAGGCCCTCACCATCCACAACCCCACGATGAGCAAACAGGCCAAAGAAGCCCGCGCCGTCGAACTTTTGGCCATGGTGGGGATCCCGAGCCCCAAGGACAGGCTCAAAGCCTTCCCGCACGAGTTCTCCGGCGGCATGCGCCAGCGCGTGATGATCGCCATCGCGATCGCCAACAACCCCCGGGTGCTGATCGCGGATGAGCCGACGACGGCGCTGGACGTCACCATCCAAGCCCAGGTGCTGGAGGTGCTTCATACGGCGCAGGAGGAGACCGGTGCCGCCGTCGTGATGATCACCCACGATCTGGGTGTGGTGGCGGGCATCGCCGACGACATCATGGTGATGTATGCCGGCCGGCCCGTCGAGACCGGGCACGTGGATGACATCTACTACGACCCGAGGATGCCTTACACCATGGGCCTCCTCGGGGCCGTGCCGCGCGTGGACGTGGCCGAGAAGACGTCGCTGGTCCCCATCGAGGGCATCCCGCCCAACCTCATCCACACGCCCACCGGCTGCTCGTTCGCCCCGCGGTGTCCGCTGGTCACAGATGCCTGCAGGGCCGGGGAACCGGAACTACTCCCTGCTGCGGGCCACGCCGGACACAAAGCTGCCTGCATCAAGTCCGATGCCTTGGGTGGGGACACCGACGTCCTGGAAATCTTCTCGGCACCACCGGTGCCCGTGTCCCGCTTCGATGCCATTCCCCGTGCGGAACGGGCAACGGTGCTGGAACTCAAGGACGTGCGCAAGCACTTCCCGCTCACCAAGGGTGCCCTGCTGAAGCGGCGCATCGGCACCGTCAAGGCCGTGGATGGCCTGAGCTTTGATATCCGCGAGGGCGAGTGTTTCTCCATCGTCGGGGAGTCCGGCTCCGGAAAAACCACCACGCTCCTGGAAATCATGGAGTTCCACAAGGATCAGGACGGCGAGGTGGTGATCGGCGGCCTCAGCAATAAGGAAGCCACCACCGGCAAGGCCAAGAGCGCCATGCGCCGCGAACTGCAGATGGTGTTCCAGGATCCAACCGGGGCCCTGGATCCGCGGTTCACGGTCTATGAGGTCCTGGCCGAACCGCTGCAGAACGCGGGCTTGGACAAGCGGGCCATCATGAAGCGGATCATGGAGCTGATGAAGCTGGTGGGGCTGCAGCCCGACCACGTCAACCGGTTCCCCAACCAGTTTTCCGGCGGCCAGCGGCAGCGTGTGGGCATCGCCCGCGCCCTGGCCGTGAACCCGAAACTTGTGGTCCTCGATGAGCCCGTATCCGCTCTGGACGTGTCCGTCCAGGCCGGCGTCATCAACCTGCTGGACCAGCTGCGCGCCGAGTTGGGCCTCAGCTACCTGATGGTTGCCCACGACCTCTCCGTGGTCCGGCACATCTCCAACCGGGTGGCCGTGATGTACCTGGGCAAGATCGTGGAGATCGGCGAGGTGGACCGCGTCTTTGACAACCCCCGCCATCCGTACACGCGGGCGCTGCTGTCCGCCATACCGGTCCCGGATCCCCAGCTGGAGCGCACCCGGGAGCGCATCATCCTCCAGGGCGACCTCCCCTCGCCCCTCGATGCGCCCAAGGGCTGCAACTTCGCAACCCGCTGCCCCGTCTTCGCGGCGCTTCCCGCGGCGAAGCAGGAGAAATGCCTCACGCTCGAACCGCCGCTGGAAGCTGTTCCGGCTTCGGCCGCAGCACAGGCGCTGGAAGCTGGCTGGCTGCCTCCGGTGGACCAGCAGTTCGCCTGCTTCTTCCCGGACGGTGAGCTGGACGAGGACATGCTGGTGGTCCACGAAACGGCGGAACCCCATGCACCCTAGATTTTTTCGACCCATCACAAGCACCACCACTCGCACCAATGAAGGGAACACCATGAAGAATCTGACCAGGATTGGGGGAGCGGCGGCTGTAGCTGCCGCTCTGGCGCTCACGGCCTGCGGGGGCGGTGGCACACCCACGGGACCGGAAACGGCAAAGGGGCAGGAGGCTGGCAGCGACCTCTCCAAGCTCATAAGCATCAACGAGAAGCCTGCCGCGGATCTTGAGCCCGGCGGTAAGGTGACCTTGCCGCTGGGGAGCATCGGGCCGGACTTCAACGGGTTCTCCAACAACGGCAACAGCTCTGACAATTCCGCCCTGCAGATCCCCATCAACCCGGTGGCCGTGAACAGCGGCGGCATCGGCGGCTGCTGGAAACTGAACTTTGTGGGCAAGGCAACCCCGAACAAGGACTTCTGCGAGTCGGTGGAGAGCGAAGTTGTTGATGGCAAGCAGACTGTCACCATCAAGGTCAACGACAAAGCCACGTACAACGACGGCACGCCGATCGACATCAAGGCCTTCAAGAACACCTGGAACATCCTCAAGAGCCCGGATGCCGGTTACGACATCGTCAGCTCCGGGGCCTACGAATTCATTGAATCCGTCGAAGCCGGCAGCAGCGATAAGGAGATCATCGTCAAGACCAGCCAGCCGGTCTATCCGCTGGACTCGCTGTTCTTCGGCCTGATCCACCCGGCCGTCAACACCCCTGAAATCTTCAACGAAGGCTTCGTGGGCGAAATGCACCCGGAATGGATGGCTGGCCCCTTCAAGCTGGACCAGTACGACGCCGCGGCCAAGACCGTGACTCTCGTTCCGAACGAGAAGTGGTGGGGAAACAAGCCGGTCCTGGACAGCGTGGTCTTCCGCCAGCTTGAAACCAGCGCGCAGATCGCCGCCTTCAAGAACGGTGAAATCGACGCCATGTCGGCCAACACGATCGCCCTGTACAAGCAGCTGGAGGGCACCAATAACTCCGAGGTCCGCCGCGGCCAGCGCCTTTTCGCCGGCGGCATGAACATCAACGCCCAGAAGATCACCGACGTCGCCGTCCGCGAAGCCATCTTCGCCGCCGTCGACCGCGAAGCGCTCCGCAAGGTCCGCTTCAACGGCCTGAACTGGGAAGAACCCAGCTCCGGCTCCATGATGCTCCTGCCGTTCTCCGAGTACTACCAGGACAACTACCCCGTGAAGGAAACCGGCCCGGACGCTGCCAAGAAGGTCCTGACCGACGCCGGCTACGCCCCGAACGCTGCCGGAATCATGGAGAAGGACGGCAAGCCGGCTGCCTTCAAGATCAGCAACTTCGGTGACGATCCCACCACCCTGGCCTTCACGCAGACCCTGCAGAAGCAGCTCCAGGCCGGCGGCATGGATGTTGGCATCGACCAGCGCGCCTCGGCCGACTTCGGCAAGGTCATTGGTGGCCGAGACTTCGATATGAGCGTCTCCGGCTACACGGTTGGCCCGGACGCCACGGACGCCGTCAAGCAGTACTACGACTCCAAGGTCAACGAGAACGGCCTGGGCGACGCTGAACTGGACAAGAAGATCGCCGACCTCGCCTCCATCGAAGACAACGCCGAGCGCAACAAGGCGGCAATGGAAGTTGAGAAGGAGCACATGGCGAAGTACTTCTCCATGGGTGTCGTGATGAACGGCCCGCAGATCTCCTTCGTCCGTAAGGGCTTGGCCAACTACGGCCCGTCCCTGTTCCAGAGCCTGTCGCAGGTCCCGGACTGGACCACGCTGGGCTGGGAAAAGAAGTAACACCCCCTCCAACGCTCTCTCACTTCCGGTCGGTCGCCCGGCTGGAAGTGAGGGAGCGCTTGGGTTTAACACACGGGAAGTGAGAGAGCGTGCGGGTAGCGTAGCCCTATGACCGGAACTGTTGATGAACGCACCATCCGCACCGCCGTCGTCGGCTTTGGACTGTCAGGGAGCGTCTTCCACGCGCCGCTGATCGCGGCGGACCGCCGCTACTCGCTGGACATCGTTGCAACATCCGACGCCGGGCGGCAGGCTGCCGCAGTCGAGCGGTATCCAGGCGTCAAAACAGTGCCCGACGGCGACGCTGTGCTTGCGCTGGCCGGGAACCTTGACCTGGTGGTGCTGGGGACGCCTCCCGCCACGCACTTTCCGCTGGCGAAGGCCGCCCTGGAAGCCGGACTCGATGTGGTGGTGGACAAGCCTTTCGCTGTCAGATCGTCCGAAGGGCAGGAACTGATCGCCTTGGCGGAGCGGCTGGGACGGGTTCTCACGGTCTTCCAGAACCGGCGCTGGGACGGGGATTTCCTTACAGTCCGGAAGTTGTTGGCCGGGGAGGCACTTGGAAGCGTGACCCGCTTCGAATCCAGCTTTGAACGCTGGTCCCCGGACATCTCAAAAGCATGGAAGGCCAACGCCACAGCAGCCGATGGCGGTGGTGTGCTCTTTGACCTCGGCACGCATCTCATCGACCAGGCCCTCCTGCTGTTCGGCCCGGCCACGGTGGCCCACGCGGAGCTGCATGCGCGGCGGCCGCACGAGAAAGTGGACGATGACGTCTTCCTTGTCCTCAGCCACGAATCCGGGGTGACCAGCCACCTGAGGATGAACATGCTTTGCGCGCAGCAGGGCCCCCGGTTCCGCATCCTCGGATCCTCGGGAGCATTCACCAAGCACGGGGTCGATCCACAGGAACCGTATATCGTGGCCGGCGGCAGCCCGCTGGACGAGGAGTTCGGGCTGGAGGCGCCGGAATGGGCCGGCGTCCTGGGCCGCGACGGACACCTGGACGCGCTGCCCACCGAACGCGGCGCCTACCCCGAGTTCTACAGGATCCTCGCGGACAAGATCCTCGACGGCGGCACAGCCTCAGCCCGCCCCCTCCCAGTAGACCCCACCGGCCCGGTAGAGGTCCTCAAACTAATAGAAAAAGCACGCGAACTGGCTTAAGGGCAATCGACTGCTCCGTAACTGCCGTTCTGGGGGTCCAAAAGGGCGGCTACGGAGCAGTCGATGAGGTTACGCGGAGACCAGTTCGTGCCAGTCCGCCACGAGGGGCAGGTTGTGGGCTTCTGACACGGAGTGGTGCGCCACGTGGCCGGCGGCGATGTTGAGGCCGGCGGCGAGGGCGGGGTCGCGGTCGAAGGCGGCCTTGACGCCCAGGTTGGCCAGTGCCACGGCGTACCGGAGGGTGACGTTGGTCAGGGCATACGTGGACGTGTTCGGGACGGCGCCGGGCATGTTGGCCACGCAGTAGAAGATCGTGTTGTGGACCTTGTACGTGGGTTCCTGGTGCGTGGTGGGGTGGGTGTCCTCGAAGCATCCGCCCTGGTCCACGGCGATGTCCACAAGTACGGAGCCGGGCTTCATCCGGGCGACGAGTTCGTTGCTGACCAGCTTGGGTGCCTTGGCACCGGGGATCAGGACGGATCCGATGACGAGGTCGGCGTCGACCACGGACTTTTCGATCTCGTACTTGTTGGACGCCACGGTCTTCAGGCGGCCCTGGTACTGGGCGTCAAGCTCGCGGAGCCGGTTGATGTTGATGTCCAGAATGGTGACGTCAGCGCCCAGGCCCAAGGCCATGGCTGCTGCGTTGGTTCCGGCAACGCCGGCACCGAGCACAACCACCTTGGCGGGACGGACACCGGGGACACCGCCCAGGAGCACGCCTTTGCCGCCTGCCGGTGCCATCAGCGATGTTGCGCCCACCTGCACGGAGAGCCGGCCGGCGACCTCGGACATCGGGGCCAGCAGCGGCAGGGTCCGGCCTTCCTGGACGGTTTCGTAGGCGATGGCGGTGACGCCGGAGTTGATCAGCTCCCGGGTCAGTTCGGGCTCTGCGGCGAGGTGGAGGTACGTAAAGAGGATCAGGCCCTTGCGGAAGCGGTGGTATTCCGCGGCGATGGGTTCCTTGACCTTCATGACCATGTCGGCGCGGGCCCAGACGTCGTCGGCGGAGGCTACGATTTCGGCCCCGGCGATGGCGTATTCCTCATCGGTGATGCCGGAGCCAACGCCTGCACCGCGCTCCACCAGCACCGTGTGCCCGTGCGTACGGAATTCGTTGACGCCGGCCGCTGTGATGGCCACGCGGAATTCGTTGTTCTTGATCTCTTTGGGGACACCGATGATCATTGTGGGCTCCATTTTCAGGGCCCGAAGGCCCTTGCATTGCGGGGAAAGTTGTTGATTCCAGAATAAATCCGGTTGTGAGGCAGGTGACACGAATCCGGCGAGACGGCACTGTGGCAGCCGCGCCATTCCGCGGATTTTTGAAAACACGGCTCGACATTTGTCCAGCGTGCAAGCGTCAGGTGTCGCCTCGTGTCCGTTCGCGGCAACACCCGTCCCGGCAGTACTGTTGGCCCATGCAGCAGCAGGATGTCGAACAGCTCGTGGAGCGCATCGCGCAGAAGCTCGGGCGGGGGCTTTCGTTGGAGGACCTGGACGGGCTGCTGCTCGCGTACAGCTCCAACCAGTCCCACGCCGACCGCGTCCGGGTCAACTTCCTGCTGAGCAAACGCGTCCCCGTGGACGTCAGCGCCTGGCAGCTTTCGCACGGTATTTCGACGGCGGTCCGCCCCGTTGTGATCCCCGCTAACCCAGAGCTGGGCATGCTGGGCCGGGTCTGCGTGCCGTTGATGGTGCGCGGTTTCCGGGTGGGCTACTTGTGGGTCCAGCAGGACTCGGAGGATGAAAACCCGACGGCGATCCTCACCCAACTGCCGGAAGTGAACCACGAAATCGAGATGCTCTCCGGCCTGTTGCTGGATTCGAACACGGCTGAATCCGAGTTCCGCCGCGGCCGCGAACGCGAATTCCTGGCTGCCTGTTCCGGCGAGGCGAACGCTGTGGCGGCTGTTGCGGGATGGAAGGAGATTCAGGGCAAGGGTCCGTGGCAGATGGTCACGGTCCTTGACTCCGACGGCTGGGCCGGAGGGCCGGACCCCATCGCGTCCACCCTGATCCACCGGTCGGCGGCACTTCAGGCCACCATCGGGGTGGACGTGGCCCTGTTCAGCGCGGGCACCGAAACGCATTCCGTGGTGCTGTTCAAGGAGTCCACGGGCCGCGCCAACCATGCCCAGGTGCTGGTCCACTATCAGCTGGAACTGGCCAAGCGCTCCGGCCGCCCGGTGCACCGCATCATCCTTGGAATCAGCGAGGGATTCGCCCGGCCGAGGGGTTTCGCAGAGGCGTACCGGCAATCCAAGCTGGCCGCGCAGGCAGCAGCGGTGGATCCGCAGCTGGGTGAGCTGGTGGACTGCCGGGCCACCGGGGTCTACCAGCTGCTGGCATCGGCCGGCGGCGGGGCGGGCGCCTGGACGGATTCCGGGTCGGTCTACTTTCGAATGCTGGAGGACCACGACCGAAACGGTGAACTGATCCCTGTCCTGGAGCTGCTGTACGACAACGACGGAGCAGTGCAGGACGTGGCCGATAAACTCCATTTGCACCGCAGCAGCATCTACAACCGGCTGGGCCGTATCCGGGCCCTGCTCGGGGTGGACCCGCTCAAGGGCCTGCCCAGGCTGGAATTGCATGCTGCCCTGAAGATGCGCCGGTGGGCGGCCCGGCCCAGGATTTAGGCGGCGTTACCTTCGTGTTTGGAGGGTTCGTCAGGTGCCATCGATTGGTCCTGGACGGCGCGCTGCGGAATGTCCTGGCGGGTGGCAGGAGCAGCTTCACGGCCGGACTCCAGGGACGTTGCCTGGTCCAGGGAAGCTGCCTGCTGCAGGGTCAGGGTTTCTTGAATTCCCATTGCTGCGCGGCGGCGCTTGGAGATTGCGCTGTCAGCCCACATGGCCACGGCGACGAAAACTACGCAACTGGACATCACCACCGCAGTGTTGTTCAGCCTCATGGCGGATCCCAGCATGGCAGCAACCAGCATGGCGGCAATGCCCGCCACCACGTGCAACCCTCTGAAATTCGCCACAAATCAAGCCTAACCCCGGCAGTCAGCCTCTTTTAAGGGCTCGCCAAGATCGTTGCTTGATCCTTATCACTCCGTCATTCTGGGGCGCGCGGGCCGTCATTTTCGGTGGCCTGCCGCTTCGCCTGGTCCGTCTTCTTCTGTTCTTCCAGCCAGGCTACGATGGCCGCCCGCCGGATCCTGCGGTGCGTGCCCCGGTATTCCACAGGTATTTCGCCGCGATCGGTCATATTGCGCAAATACGTGTGGGAGATGCCGGCCAGTTCCGCCGCCTGGGAGGTGGTAAGCATTTCCTCCACGCTGCTGACGGCCACTGCCTCACCCCGGCTAAAGCGGCTGAGAAGGTCAACGACGGCGTCCCGCGCCTGGGGCGGAAGTCGGTGGACCGTGCCGTCCACAAAGACTGTGATGTCGTGGCTTCCCGCCAGTGCCCGTTGCAGATTCTCAGCGTCCTCGACCGGGAGGCCGGCGGTCATCCGGGGAGCTATCAATGCCATGGGCAACAGCCTAACCCGCTGCTGCGGACCCGGTGGCGGTATGCTCGCCTGATGAAACTAGGTGATGGCCGGGAGGTCACGTCGGGCGGCCTCACCGGACGGCTGTACGCTTCGGCAACGCGACACGCCAGCGGACCCGCCGCCGAAAATGGAAGCGGGAACAGGCCCACCTACGTGCTGCTGCACGGCATCGGTGTTTCCCACCGCTACTTTGCACGTCTACACCATGAGCTGGCCCTGGTGGCTGATGTCTACACCTTGGACCTCCCCGGCTTCGGCGCCGCGCCCAGGCCCGGCCGCCAGGTGCCCGTGGGGGAATATGCTGCGTTTGTCAGCAGTGTGCTGGCTGGCGCCGGGGTCCGGTCCTGCATGCTGGTAGGCCACTCCATGGGCACGCAATACGCGGTGGAGCTTGCCCTCCAGGACCCCGGACTGGTCGCTGGCCTGGTGCTGATGGGCCCGGTGGTGGACAGCACCAGGAAATCGGTGCCGCTCCAGGCGTTGGCCCTCACACGTGATGCGGTGTTCGGCGAATCCGTGTCCTCGAATGTCATTGTCTTTGGGGACTACTTCCGGACCGGCCTGCGCTGGTACCTCACACAGCTGCCTGTGATGATGGACTATCCGCTCGAATCCAGGATCCAGGGTGTCAGCCAGCCTGTGCTGGTGATGCGCGGAGCGAAAGACCCCGTGGCCCGGCGCGGGTGGTGCGAACGGCTCGCCGCCCAGGCGCCACAAGGCAGCCTGGCGGAGATACCCGGGGTGGGGCACGTCCTTCAGCACACGGCGCCGGGAGCCACGGCCGCCGCGATCAGCAGCTGGGTCCGGGCAGTCGACGGATTCGGTGTTACCGCCTGAGCACTACTCGGCGTCGAGATCCGTTTCCAGGAGCTTGACCAAGGAATCGAGTGCGGCATCCGCCCCGTCACCTTCGGCCCGGAGCACCACGACGTCGCCCTTGGCCGCACCGAGCGTCATCAGCGACAGGATGCTGGAAGCGTCCAGCGCCTCATCCGCCGGCTCACCCTGCATGGCGATGGTGACCTCCACTCCGACGTCGCCGGCGGCCTCGGCAAAGAGAGCGGCCGGACGGGCGTGCAGGCCTGAGCGGCTGGCAATGGTGGCGATGCGTTCGGGCATTTTTATTCCTCCTGGTAGTTGAAAGTTCGCGCGGGCACCGGCGCTAGAGCCCAAGTTCGTCGAGGACGGGCAGCTTTTCGCGGACCCAGGCCCGGGCTTCGGTGGCACTGGGTGCGGACAGCGCGAGCTTGGCGAGCTCCTGGGCCTCGGCGAGCGTCACGGTCTTCAGGACCGCTGCGACGGCGGCCAGGGAGCGCGCAGTCATGGACAGCGTGGCCACACCCAGGCCGGTAAGAACGACGGCGAGGGCGGGGTCGGCTGCGGCCTCACCGCAGACACCCACAGGTTTGTTATTGCCTTCGGCGCGGGAGCCTTCCACAGTCAGCCCCACCAGGCGGAGGACTGCGGGCTGCCAGGGCGTATTCAGGTTGGCGAGCGGGCCCAGCTGGCGGTCCGCGGCCATGGCGTACTGGGTGAGGTCGTTCGTGCCCAGGCTCGCGAAGCCCACCTCGCGCAGGATCGCTTCGGCAGTGAGGGCGGCGGAAGGAACTTCCACCATGACCCCGGGCGTCCGGATGCCGGCGTCGGCGCACATTGAAGCGAAACGGGCCGCTTCTTCCGCCGTCGAAATCATTGGAGCCATGACCCACACGTCCGCTTCGGATTGCTTCTCAGCCAGGGCAATGGCTTCCAGCTGGCGGTCGAGGACACCGGGCGTAGTGAAGTCCGTGCGATAGCCGCGGACCCCCAGGGCCGGGTTGGGTTCCGTGGAGTCGGTCAGGAACGGAAGGGGCTTGTCAGCGCCGGCGTCGAGCGTACGAAGCACCACCTTCTTCCCCGGGAAGGCATCAAAGACGCTCTTGTAGGCTGCGGCCTGTTCCTCGACGGTGGGCTCGGAGTCGCGTTCCAGGAAGCAGAATTCGGTGCGGAACAGGCCCACGCCCTGGGCGCCGAGCTTGGCGGCCGCCTCGGCGTCCTTGCCGCCGCCCACGTTGGCGAGCAGCGGCACCAGGTGGCCGTCCGCCGTCGTGCCCGTGCCACTGAACTCAGCCAGCAGGGAAGCCGTGGCCGCCCACGCATCCGCCGCGGCACGCAGCGAGTCGTCAGGATCTACGGTGATGCTGCCTGCGGCGCCGTCAACATAGACTTCCGTGCCATCCGCGAGCTCGTCTACTCCCACAGCAGCCACCACCGCCGGCAGGCCAAGCGAACGGGCAATGATGGCGGTGTGGGACTGCGGTCCGCCGCCTGCCGTCACGAGGGCCAGGACCTTGTTCGGGTCAAGGGTCGCGGTGTCGGCCGGTGCCAGGTCCTCCGCCACGAGCACAAACGGCGTGCTGGAGCTGGGGATGCCGGGCGCAGGAACGCCGCGAAGTTCGGCAACGATCCGGGCGCGGACGTCCAGGACGTCCGTAGCGCGTTCGGCCATGTACCCGCCCAGGTTGTGCAGCATTTCCGAGACCGAGGAACCGGATTCCCAGATGGCGCGTTCGCTCGAGAGGCCGCGGGCAACAAGCTTGGCCGCGCCCTTGATCAGCATGGTGTCCTTGGCCATCAGTGCCGTGGCCTCCAGGACAGCCTTGCCGTCCCCGGTGGCGTGGGCGGCACGGGCCTTGAGTTCGTCGTGGACGGCCTGCGAGGCTGCCTTGAGTGCTGCGGTTGCATCCTCAGGCGTGACACCGGCGGCCAGCTGTTCGCCTGCAGGCGGTTCGCTGATCGGTTTGGGCATCTGCCGGACGGTGCCGATGATGCGGCCTGGGCTGACGCCAACTCCTGGGAAGTTCTGCACTGAAGGTCCTCATTCTCTGCCGGTAGCCAGGCCCGCCAAGGTTCCCGGCGCCATGCCGGGGCGCCGTGACTGCTACGTCAGGTGGCGCGAAACGTGCCTGAAAAAATTGTATGTGATTCAGTTCATATAGCAATGCTATAGGTGATAGGGTAGCGGTTATGAGTTTGGATGGCCAGCTTCCCCCCAAAATGCGGCTGCTGCGTGCGGCGGCCGAATTGCTGGCAAAATCCGCGGGGGCACCCGTCTCCACCCGCCAGATCACACAGCTGGCAGGGGTTACGGCACCTACTCTGTATCACCACTTCGGTGACAAGGAAGGTCTGTTTGACGCCGTCGTCGCCGCGGGATTTGAGGAATATGTCGCGGGGGAAAGGGATTTCGCCCCGTCCGGACACCCGCTGGAGGACATCCGGCGGATGTGGGACAACCACGTCCAGTTCGGGCTCAACCAGCCGGAACTGTACTTGGTGATGTTCGGCAATATCCGTCCTGAAAGCCGTCCCGCCATCGTTGCCGATGCCGAGGCCCTGATGGAGGAGATGCTGAACAAAGCAGCGGTGGCAGGCCAGCTGAACGTCCAGCCGCGGGAAGCAGCCAGATCCATCCTGGCCGCCAACGTAGGGGTGACCCTCATGCTGATTGCGGAGCCTGCCGCTGAACGGAACCTTGAATTGTCCACCATGACGCGGGACGCCATGATTTTTGCGGTGTCCGCGGACCAGTCTGCCGGTGGCAGCCCGGATGACTCCGGGAAGTCCTCGGTAGTGGTGGCAGCGATTGCCCTGAATGCCGCACTTCAGGCCTCGCACTCAGACCAGCTCTCCAGCTCGGAACTCAAACTCTTCCTCGAGTGGCTTCACCGGATCTCGACCAGCAGCTAGCCGGTCCCAAGCCGCACAACAGCACTTTTGCACAGGCAGTACCGTCGTCGAAATATCGGACCATCCTGCGGAGCAGCAGGAATCACGGTTAGGAAATCACATGGCAACAGAGACAGTTGCAAAACCCCGTACCAGCGTGCGCGTTGGCGTCCAAAAGTTCGGGACGTTCCTGTCCGGAATGATCATGCCCAACATCGGGGCGTTCATCGCCTGGGGCCTCATCACCGCCCTCTTTATCGAAAAGGGCTGGATCCCTGTTCCCCAACTGGGCGGCTTTGGTACCAATGCCGAAGGTGTGGCGAATGTTGGCCTGGTCGGTCCCATGATCACCTACCTCCTGCCGCTCCTGATTGCCTACACCGGCGGCCGCATGGTCTACGACGTCCGCGGCGGCGTGGTGGGTGCTATCGGCACCATGGGCGTCATCGTCGGCGCCGGCATCCCGATGTTCATTGGCGCCATGATCATGGGGCCCCTGGGCGGCTGGACCATGAAGAAGATCGACTCGCTCTGGGACGGCAAGATCCGGCCTGGCTTCGAGATGCTGGTGAACAATTTCTCCGCCGGCATCTGGGGCGGCCTGCTGGCCATGCTGGGCTTCTACGGGATCTCCCCACTGGTCACGGCCTTCAGCACGGCCGCCGGCAATGTGGTCCAGTTCCTGGTCAGCAACGGCCTGCTTCCCCTGACCAGCATCTTCATCGAGCCCGCCAAGGTGCTGTTCCTGAACAACGCCATCAACCACGGCGTACTCACCCCGCTGGGTATCCAGCAGTCCCTGGAGCAGGGCAAGTCCATCCTGTTCCTGCTTGAGGCCAACCCGGGCCCCGGCTTCGGCATCCTGCTCGCCTACATGTTCTTCGGCCGCGGTGCAGCGAAGGCCTCCGCCCCGGGCGCTGCCATCATCCACTTCTTCGGCGGCATCCACGAAATCTACTTCCCGTACGTCCTGATGCGCCCGCTGCTGATCCTGGCCGCGATCGCTGGCGGCATGACGGGCATTGCCACGCTGTCCATCACCAACTCGGGCCTCGTGGCGCCGTCCGCTCCCGGCTCCATCCTCGCAGTGCTGGCCCAGACCGCCCGGGACAGCTACCTGGGCGTGATCCTTGCAGTCCTGCTCGCCACGGCAGTTTCCTTCGTCGTCGCCTCGGTGATCCTGAAGACCACCAAGCACAGCGACGAAACGGACCTGACCGAGGCCACCAGCCGCATGGAAGCCATGAAGGGCAAGAAGAGTTCCGTCGCTTCCACGCTGACCGGCGCGGGTGCCGGCGGCGGGGTAGGGACGGCTGTCCTGGCCGGACCGGTCAGGAACATCGTCTTCGCGTGCGACGCCGGCATGGGCTCCAGTGCCATGGGCGCATCGGTGCTGCGGAACAAGATCAAGGCCGCCGGCTTCCCGGAGGTCAAGGTCACCAACGCGGCCATCGCCAACCTGAGCGACACCTACGATGTGGTGATCACGCACCAGGACCTGACGGAACGGGCCAAGCCTGCAACCTCCAGCGCCGTCCATTACTCCGTGGACAACTTCATGAGCAGCCCGCGCTACGACGAAATTGTTGAGCTGGTCAAGAAGAGCAACGCTCCGGAAACGTCCGACGCCGGTGCTGCCGCCGGCCATGGCGCCCACGCTGCGGACACCCCGGTGGACTCAGCCCCGGGTGGCACGGCTCCGGGTGACGCGGGGACAACCGCACCAGCCGCCGTCGTACCTTCCGAGATTTTGGTAGCGGACAGCGTCATCCTGAACGGCACCGCCACTACCCGCGATGCCGCGATCGATGAAGCCGGCCGGCTCCTGCTGGCCCGCGGTGCCGTGGACGAGGGCTACATCGCTGCGATGCACGAACGTGAAGAGTCGGTGTCCACGTACATGGGCAGCTACCTGGCCATCCCGCACGGCACCAACGCGGCGAAGGACCACATCAGGAAGTCCGCTGTGTCCGTGATCCGGTATCCGGAGGGCATCGACTGGAACGGCAAGGAGGTCAAGTTCGTCGTGGGCGTGGCCGGCATCAATAACGAACACCTCCACATCCTGTCCTCCATCGCGAAGGTCTTCACCAACAAGGCCCAGGTTGCCCAGCTGGAGGCCGCCACATCGGTGGACGAAGTGCTGGAGCTGTTCGGAAAGGTCAACGCATAGTGAAGGCAGTACATTTCGGGGCGGGAAACATCGGCCGTGGCTTTGTCGGGCTGCTGCTGCACCAGGCCGGGTATGAGGTGGTGTTCGCGGACGTCGCCGAGGACCTCATCAACCAGTTGGCGGCAGCTGACAGCTACAACGTCCACGAGGTAGGGGAGAACCCTACCGTCCGGACGGTCGACAACTTCCGGGCGCTGAACTCCGGCACGCACGATGCGGAGCTGGTGCGGGAAATCGCGACGGCGGACATCGTCACCACCGCCGTCGGTCCGCACATCCTGAAGTTCGTGGCCCCCGCCATCACCCGGGGCATCGCGGCGCGGGAGGCCGGACTGGCGCCCCTGCAGGTCATGGCCTGCGAGAACGCCATCAACGCCACGGACATCCTGCGCGGCGAAGTCGCCGGGCTCTGGGACGAAGCCGCCGGTTCACTTGACTCCGCGGCAGTGTTCGCAAACACAGCAGTGGACCGGATCGTGCCCAACCAGGAGCCCGGACAGGGGCTGGATGTCACGGTGGAGACGTTCTACGAATGGGTCATCGACCGGACGCCGTTTGGTGGCGTACCGCCGGTGATTCCTGGGGCCACTTTTGTGGACGAGCTCGCACCGTACATCGAACGGAAGCTCTTCACCGTGAACACGGGGCACGCTTCCGCGGCGTACTTCGGTTTTGAGGCCGGGCTGGAGAAGATTTCCGAAGCCATGGCCGACCAGGACGTTGCCGAGGATGTCCGCGCGGTCCTGGAGGAAACCAAGCAGCTCCTGGTTGCCAAGCATGGGTTCAGCAACGACGAGCAGGAGGCCTACGTCCAGAAGATCCTGGTCAGGTTCTCCAACCCGCACCTGCCGGACACCGTGAACCGGGTGGGCCGCGCCCCGCTGCGGAAACTCAGCCGGCACGAGCGGTTCATCGGCCCGGCCGCGGAGCTGGCGGAACGCGGGATCGTGCCCGAAGCGCTCCTGGGTGCGATCGCCGCAGCCCTGCGCTTCAACGACCCCGCCGACGCCGAGGCCACCGAGCTCGCGGAGATATTGGCTTCCTCATCACCGGCCGACGCCACTGCCCGGATCACCGGGCTGGCGCCGGAGCATCCATTGTTCGAGGCCGTGTCCACCCTGGTGGAGGAACGCCAGGCGGAAGGTGCCAAGGCCCCGGCCTAGACCCTCTCTCAACACACACGACGCCGGCACCCACCTCGAGTGCCGGCGTCGTGCCTTGTTCTCTCCCGGCCCTGACGCTCTGACCAGGCATGTGCAAAATCCTTCGAGTGGCCCGCCGAATGGGTGATGGCGGTTACAAAATCGGCTTTTCCACCGTACACGCACGCCCGCAGGGCTGTGGAATGCTGGTGAGGTGACCCGGAACCCAGCCGCCCTGCCCCCTTTGTTGACTGCCGACGTCGACGGCGGGACCTTCCGCCTCCGCCATGCCTTGCCCGCCGACCTGCCCGCCATTGTGGCGCTGCTTGCCGATGATTCCCTCGGTGCCGGCCGCGAACGGGCCGAGGACATGGCCCCTTACGAGCAGGCCTTTGAAGCGATCGACGCCGACCGGTCCCACCTTCTGGCTGTTGGTGATCTGTTGCCGCCCGGGTCCGAGGAGGGGCCCGTGGTTGCCACCTTCCAGCTGAGCTTCCTCCCTGGTATTTCGCGGCAGGGGTCCTGGCGCTCGCAGATCGAGGGTGTGCGCGTTGCGGGCAGCCTGAGGGGGCAGGGCATCGGCAACCTCATGGTGCAGTGGGCGATCGAGGAGTCCCGGCGCCGTGGCTGTTCGATGATGCAGCTAACTACTCACAAGTCCCGTACGGCCGCCCACCGGTTCTACGAGCGGCTGGGGTTCGACGCCAGCCATGAGGGCATGAAGCTGACCCTCTGAATACCCCAACTAGGTAGCAGCAGATGCTCTTTTGAGGGCTCAAAACGACATGTGCTGCTACTTAGTTGGGCGGCGCGAGGGGGGTTAGGCGGCTGCGCCCTTGCGTACAAACAGTGTCTCGGCCTGTTCCAGGGACATGCCGTTGGTCTCCGGCACTTTGAACATCACAAAGAAGAAGGACGCCGCAGCGAAGAGCGCGTACATGGCATACGTCAGCGGCAGCGAGCCGGCGGCCATGACGGGAAAGCTGAGCGTGATGGCGAAGTTGGCCACCCACTGTGCGGCGGCGGCGAGGCCCAGGGCACGGGCGCGGATCCGGGATGGGAAGATCTCGCCGAGGAGCACCCAGACCAGCGGGCCCCAGGACGCGCCAAAGCTGACCACAAAGATGTTGGCGGCCACCAGGGCTACCGGGCCCCAGGCGCCCGGCAGGGAGATGTCCGAACCTGAGCCCACGGCGGTGGAGAATGCCACGGCCATCGTGCCCAGCGAGACCGCCATGCCGATGGATCCGGCCAGCAGGATGGGGCGTCGGCCGATCCGGTCCACCAGGGCGATGGCGATGAGAGTCACCAGGATATTGGTGACCGAGGTGGCAACGGAGATGGTGAGCGAGTCCTTCTCCTGGAATCCGACAGCCTTCCACAGGGTGGTGGAGTAGTAGAAGATCACGTTGATGCCCACGAACTGCTGCAGGACGGAGAGGATGATGCCAATCCAGACGACGGCCTGCAGCCCGAAGGTTTTGCCTCGGAGGGAGCCTTTCTGGCCAGCCAGTTTGTCCTCTTCGATCGCGTCCTGGATCTCGCGGATGTGTCGGTCAGTGTCCTCGTCCGGGGCGATGGAGTCGAAGACCTTACGGGCTTCGTCTTCCTTGCCCTGGAACACCAGGAACCGCGGGGATTCCGGCAGGGTGTATGCGATCCAGCCGTAGACTACGGCCGGAACGGCTGCGGCAAGGAACATCCAGCGCCACGCCTCGATGCCCAGCCAGTACGCCTGGTCCGCGCCTCCGGCGCTGGTGGCGAAGAGGGCATCCGAAAGGAGTGCGGCGAAGATACCGGTGGTGATGGCCAGCTGCTGCAGCGATGCCAGCCGCCCGCGGACCTGCCGTGGCGAAATCTCCGAAATGTAGGCCGGCGCGATGACCGAGGCCAGGCCGATTCCCAGGCCGCCCACGAGGCGCCAGAAGATCAGGTCCCAGACACCGAACGCAAAGCCGGTGCCGACGGCACTGACCAGGAACAGCAGGGCGCCGAGCTTCATGGCCGGAATGCGGCCGTAGCGGTCGGCCACCTTGCCGGCGAGGAAAGCGCCGGCGGCGCAGCCCAGCAGGGCGATGGCCACGGCGAAGCCGGTGACGGCCTCCGAGAGCGCGAACTCGTCCTTGATGGCATCGACTGCGCCGTTCACCACGGAGGAGTCGAAACCAAACAGGAAGCCACCTACCGCGCCCGCGAGTGCCAGCCAGATCACCCGCTGGGGGATTTTGGCGGTTGTCTGCTCCTTGGCGGTGGGCATGGTGCTCCCTGGGTTTGGGGGTTGGGTGGATGCGGTGCGGACGTCGTCGGCTGCGGTACCGGCCCAGACGGCCGGCGCACACGCGCTAAACAGTGTGGCACGTCACCGCCCGCGGTTCCACTTGGGACGATCACCCTCCCAGACAGACAGACGACGACGGCGGGCCCGCGGCGCCGTCGTCGTCATCAGTTTTGCGGCCCGGGGCCGCCTTAGTGAGCCGCCACCGCAACTGCGTCTTCCCGAGGGGCGGCCTTCGGGTCGGTCAGCTTCTTGTTCGGCAGTGCGAAGCTGATGAGGAACGCGATGCCCGTGAGCACCGCGGCGGTGAGCATCACGGTGTCGATCGCGTAGGCGAAGCCCTCCGTGATGGGTCGGGTGAGCACACTGTTGGCGGAATGCAGCCAGCTGGTGTCGTTGAGGGACTCGTTGGACGCGCCGTTCTGGAAGAACTCGTAGAGCTTGGCGTTAGCCGGATCCGCCGCAACGGCCGGGTCCTTGAGAACGGCCTGGAAGTCGGCGCTTTCCATCGCGGATTTCATGCCGTCCGCGATCCGGCCCGCCGCGACGCTGAACAGCATGGAGATGAACACGGCCGTTCCCACCGCGCCGCCCATGGACCGGAAGAAGGCGGCGGAGGACGTGCCCACACCCATGTCCTTCGGCGGCACGGACACCTGCATGGCCAAGGTGAGCGGCTGCATGCAAAAACCCAGCCCCATGCCGAAGAACACGGCAATCACGCCGGGAACCCAGAGGCCTGTGTCCACACCGAGGGACAGTCCCATGACCAGTGCAGCGGCGGTAAGGATGGCGGTGCCCGTGATGGGGAAGATCCGGTACGTGCCAGAGGCCGAGATGGTGCGGCCGGCGGTGATGGAACCGGTCAGGATGCCAAGGGTAAAGGTGATCATCATCAGGCCGGCTTCAGTGGGGGTGAGGCCCTTCACCAGTTGCAGGTACATCGGCAGCATGGCGATGGCACCGAACATGCCAATGCCGATGATGAAGTTCAGCAGCGAGGACAAGCCGAACGTGGCGTTCCGGAAGAGCCGCAACGGGATCAGTGCGTAGTCGCCGGCCCGTTTTTCGGCGAGCAGGAACCAAGCGATGCCTACAACACCCAGCCCGTAGCAGAGGAAGGAGTTCATGGACGCCCAGCCCCAGCTGCGGCCCTGTTCCGCTACAAGCAGCAGCGGGACGATTGCCAGGGTGATGGCGGCAGCGCCGAAGTAGTCGATCTTCTGTTTCACGTGCTTGGCCGGCAGGTGCAGGAACAGGAACACCACGGTCAGCGCGGCCAGGCCGATGGGCAGGTTGATGAAGAACACCCAGCGCCAGCCGTCAAAGCCCAGGATGTTGGCTGATCCGGCGAACGCGCCGCCCACCACGGGTCCCAGGACCGAGGAGATGCCGAACACCGACATAAAGTAGCCCTGGTATTTGGCCCGGTCCTTCAGGGACACGATGTCGCCGATGATGGTCAGCGCGAGGGCCAGCAGGCCGCCGGCACCCAGGCCTTGGACACCGCGGGCGATGGCCAATTCTGTCATCGAGTGCACTGAGCCGGCATACAACGAGCCGGCCAAGAAGATCACGATGGCGATCAGGTACAGCGGGCGACGGCCAAAGATGTCGCTCAGCTTTCCATAGAGCGGCGTGCTCACGGTGGAGGTGATGAGGTACGCGGTAGTGGCCCACGCCTGCAGGGAGAGCCCGTCCAGGTCGTTGGCGATGGTGTAGATGGAGGTGGACACAATGGTCTGGTCCAGGGATGCCAGGAACATGCCCAGCATGAGTCCCACCATCACGGTGACGATCTGACGCTGCGTCAGGGTTTCGCCGGCGGCGCTCACAGCGGTTGTTTTGGACATAACTGCTCCAGGGAAGAAAAGGGATCACGCTTGATAGTTGCTTTCGGTAACTATGTTACGTCCCGTTTCATTCCCTGAGCCATGGATTTCTTTTGCGGCCCCTTGCCGGGCGGGGTCAGCGCTCCACGAGGATGCCGTCCGGATCGCACCAGATCATGGCCCCTGTCCGGATGCTCACGCCATCGAGCACAACGTCAACATCAACCTCGCCGACTCCGTCCTTGCCACTCTTGCGCGGGTTGCTGCCCAGCGCCTTGACGCCCAGGTCCAGCCGGGCGATCGCCTCCCGGTCGCGGATGGCACCGTTAATCACGACGCCGGCCCAACCGTTCGCCACGGCGCTTTCGGCGATCATGTCCCCCATCAGGGCGGTGGCCAGCGAGCCGCCGCCGTCTACCACCAATACATGGCCGTGTCCGGGGGTGGCCAGTGTGGCCTTCACCAGGGCGTTGTCCTGGAAGCAGCGGATGGTCCGCGCCTGGCCGCTGAAATGTGACCGGCCCCCGAGCGACTGGAACTGGAGAGACACCGAGGCAAGCTCCTCCCCTCGTTCATCGTAGAGATCGGCCGTGTTGATGGCCTGGGTGGAGGGGTTTCCTGCAGCTGATGTCATGCGTTCTCCTGGGGTTTCCGGCAGTCCCTGAAAGGCAGTTGTGCCGTATGACAAGCGGGACGATGATGCCCACGATAGTCTGATTTTCAGAATCACCAACCGTTCCAGGGGGAACCAGCCATGAGCCTGTCCAACACACCCGCACCGCCGGATCCCGGCCCTGCAGCGGACGGCACGACGGCGGCCCTCGCCGAGCCGACTACGAAAGTCACCGCCCGCTGGGTCACCGGGTTGGTGCTGGTCAACGTTGGTATTAACGCCGCCTTCTTTGGGCCGATCAACGTCTTTATCGGACAGCAGGCCATCGGCATCGACGAGGCCAACAAGGAAGCGATTTTGTCGCTCGTGACCGGTTGTGGTGCTGCCGTATCCCTGGTGGCCAATCCTTTGTTTGGGGCGTTGTCTGACCGCACCACCTCGCGCTTCGGCCGCCGGTCGCCGTGGGTCCTGGCGGGTGCGATTCTGGCCACCGCGGCGCTCCTTGCCCTGTCGGGCGCCGTCACAGTGGCCCTGATGGTGCTGTTCTGGTGCCTGGTGCAGTTGGGAGCCAATGCGGCTTACGCTGCCATCACCGCTGCTGTCCCGGACCGGGTTCCCGTGCTTCAGCGTGGCGGCGTGGGCGGGCTGGCTGCCATGGGCCAGACGGTGGGAATCCTGATCGGCGCGGTTTTTGGCGCCGTCGTCAGCGGCAACTACATGGTGGGGTACGCCCTATGCGCCGGAGCGCTGATCGTGTCCATCCTGCCGTACCTGTTCCACCGCAACGACCCGCCCTTGCCAAAAGCGGAGCGCGTTCCGTTCCGGCTCGGTGAGTTCGTCCGAAGCTTCTGGATCAGCCCTGTCCGCTACCCGGACTTTGCCTGGGCGTGGCTCACGCGCTTCCTGGTCAACGTCTGCAACCAGATGACCATTGTGTACCTGCTCTTTTTCCTCCGGGACGTCCTCAAACATGAGGACCCGGCCCTGGGGGTCCTGACCCTGACTGGCATTTACGCGGTAATGGTGATGATCACTGCTGTGGTGGCAGGCCCGTGGAGCGACCGGCTTGGCCGGCGGAAGCCGTTCGTGATCGGGTCCTCCGCCATCATTGCCGCCGCGGGACTAACAATGGCATTCTTCCCGGTCTGGAACGGCGCCCTCGTGGGGGCCGGCATCCTGGGTGTCGGGTTCGGCGCATACCTTGCCGTCGATTTTGCCCTGCTGACGCAGGTCCTTCCCCTTGCCGCGGACAGGGGCAAGGACATGGGCATCATCAATGTCGCGAACTCACTTCCGCAGGTGTTCGCGCCAGCCCTCGCATTCCTCGCCGTGACCTATTTTGGCGGGTACCTTACGTTGTTCATCACGGCCGCCGTGATCGGCCTGCTCGGTGCGGTTTTCGTGGTCAAAATCAAGAGCGTGGACTGATAGGGCCATAAACACGTGCCGTATAGTTGAACCGGACTGCAGGCGGCACGGAATGGGGACGCTCCCTGCTGCTGCACCATAAGAACACAACCCCGGAATCCTGATGCCCCAGACCATTTCAGACCATCCGCCCATGGCCGCGAGGCCTACTGCCCCACGCCAGAAACTGCGTTACGCCAGGATCCTGGAAGCAGCCGGAGGGTTCGCCCGCAAAGGGCTGGACTCGGTGGAACTGTCCGAGGTTGCAGCAAAGGCAGACGTTCCCCTCGGCACGCTCTACCGGTATTTTCCGTCTCCCACCCACCTGATGCTCGCCCTGTACCGCCACCAGCTGGATGAACTGCAGACAGGGACCCGCGGCGCTTCGGCCCGCTTCCGCGGGCGTGCCCTGTCCGGAGTGGTGATGGAGATCTTCCACATGCGGGTGATGCAGCCGGCGGTGGAACAGTGCCTCGCCCGTGGCGTGTACCTCAAGGATCGGGACACCACGGTGCTGCTGCGGGAAATCGACACCCTGAGCCAGGACGCCGTCGCTGCCGCCAGTAACGACATCACAGCCAGGGTTGTGTTGCTAACGGTCACTGGTCTGGTCCAGTCTGTCCGGAACCGGCGTTTGTCCCTCTTTGAGGCGGAGGAAGACCTCAAAAAGGCGTGCTCATTGCTGGTTCCGGCCTCCTCTGAGGACTACCCAGTGCATAAATCGGCGTAACCGGTCTAGACCATTAGGCCCTTAAATCAGCCTTATTCGCGTGATCCGGCTCACAAAACGTTCCGAATAATCGATTTTTCAGCCCAAGACGGGCGCCCGGCGGCCTTTTTCACCCATTAAGCCTGTTTACCATTGCAGAACCGGAGTGGCTGGAAACCCGCACCTGCAAGGACTTCACCCCGGGCCCGCCACCCCTGGGCCCGCGAAGCGCCGAATCCACCATCTTGAGCCTCCATGTGCTTGAGCCTTTCTGCGCCGTGCGCCCACGGCTAGCCCCAGGAGACAAAGACGTGTCCATTGACGCAATCGCACCCACTGACAATTCCGCAGCAACGGCCCTGACCGAAGCGGAGATCTTTGACGCCCACCAGGGCGGCAAGCTCTCGATCACCAGCACCGTTCCGCTGTCCAATAAGCGCGACCTCTCGATCGCCTATACGCCCGGCGTGGCGGAAGTAAGCCGCGCCATCCACAACAATCCGGAACTCGCCAAGACCCTGACCTGGGCCCAACGCCTGGTGGTAGTGGTCAGCGACGGCACCGCGGTGCTGGGCCTTGGCAACATCGGCGCCAGCGCTTCCCTGCCGGTCATGGAGGGCAAGTCCGCGCTGTTCAAGACGTTCGGCGACCTCGATTCCATCCCCCTGGTCCTGAACACCACCGACGTGGACGAGATCGTGGAGACCCTGGTCCGGCTGCGCCCCAGCTTCGGCGCCGTCAACCTCGAGGACATCTCCGCACCCCGCTGCTTCGAGCTGGAGGAAAAGCTCATCGAGGCGCTGGACTGCCCGGTGATGCACGATGACCAGCACGGCACCGCGGTGGTGGCCCTCGCCGCGTTGACCAACGCAGCCAAGGTGACCGGCCGCAAACTCGAAAGCCTCCGCGTGGTGGTCTCCGGCGCAGGTGCGGCCGGCATCGCCGTCGCAGAAATCTTCCTCACCGCCGGCATCCAGGACGTGGTCCTGCTCGACTCCAAGGGTGTCCTCAACAAGGAACGCGCAGACATCGCCGCCGATCCTGCCAGTAAGAAGGCCCAGGTGGCCCAGCGCAGCAACCCCCGCGCCGTCACCGGCGGCCCAGGCGACGCGCTGCTCAACGCCGACGTGTTCGTTGGTGTCTCATCCTCGAAGCTGGACGAGGAACACCTGAAGCTGATGAACTCCAACTCCATCGTGTTCGCCCTTTCCAACCCGGACCCCGAAGTCCTGCCCGAGGTAGCTGCCAAGTATGCCGCAGTGGTGGCCACCGGTCGCAGCGATTTCCCCAACCAGATCAACAACGTGCTCGCATTCCCGGGGATCTTCCGCGGCGCGCTCGACGCCCGCGCCCGCCGGATCACGCCCGCCATGAAGCTCGCTGCCGCGCGCGCCATCGCGGAACTGGCGGAAGCCGAACTGTCCGCTGACTACATCGTGCCCAGCCCGCTGGACCCGCGCGTAGCACCGGCAGTGACGGCCGCCGTCGCTGCGGCCGTGGAAGCGGAGTAGTCTCCGCAGCCGGAAGCTGCATCAACGCCCGACGGCGGTACCTCCCATACCTGGGAGGTACCGCCGTTTCGCGTTAAGTTAAGTGCAAAGACAAGTAAGCGACTCAAGTTGACGCGTATCGGAACAAGTATTCGTGTACTCACAAGTCGAGTACTAATTACTCGGGCGTGCGAGGTGTGATTTTGTCTAGCCTTGGACCAGCAAACAGGCTTTCGCCCACCGCTTTTGGGGGTGCGGTTTGTTGCTGCTGGGCAGTGGACGAAAAGGAGTAGAAATTCACAACCCATGATCCGGATCCCTCGGATCGCGACTGTGAAGAGCCCGTAGCCCGGCTTAACCGGACCCTGACTATAGCGCTGGGGCAAGGTACGGGGCCGTTCTCATAGATAACGCGAGAAGGAGAATGGACATGAAGAAACTACTAGCTGCGGGTTCGGTGGCAGCATTGGTGTTGCTCGGCGGGGCCATGCCCGCCCAGGCCGTCCCCAATCTGTGTCCTGCAGGGGACTCCGGCAAGATCGATGTCAATTCGGAGGGCGCGAGCATCACGCTTGAGGCTCCCGAGGGCCAACTGATCACCCAGGTTTGCCTCAAGTCGGGCACCACAGTGGAGTACTTCACGTTTGACCCGGGCCGGGAAACAGTGACGGTGACCACCACATCGGGCAAGGGTGTTTCGCACTACTCTGTCTGGTACGGCGACGGCGGCTACGAAAGCTAGCCTGTAACCAAAAGGGGCACACGCCGGCGGCGTGTGCCCCTTTTGCCGCCCTAAACTGAGGAACATGAACTCCGAAACCGTGGTGACCATCCTGTGCGGCCTGGCGATCCTGGTGGGCGTGGCCGGCACCATCATCCCGGTCCTCCCTGGCAGCATCCTAATCGGACTGAGCCTCCTGGCGTGGGCAATCTGGGGCGGGGCCGGCGCCGCGGGCTGGGTGGTTTTCGGCGTGGGGGTGGTCTTTGTGCTGGCCGGGATGGCGGCAAGCGCCGTGCTGACCGGCCGGAAGCTCAGGGAACACCGCATCCCCAGCAGGAGTGTGGTCATCGGGCTCGTGGCCGGCGTCGCGGGCATGTTTGTCATTCCTGTAGTGGGCTTGTTTGTGGGCTTCGCCGCCGGCCTGTTGCTCAGCGAACTGCTCCGCACCCGGGATCTTGGCACGGCAACAACCACCAGCTGGGCGGCGTTGAAGGCTACCGGGCTGGGGATGCTGGTGGAGTTTGGGCTGGCCTGCCTGGCGGCGAGCACCTGGGTGATTGGGCTTTGGGTGTCCGCGGCCACCTCCTAAGCACTTCCGGCCCCTCCCTGTTTCCCGGCGCGCGGTGCCGCGCGGCTAGCATGGAGAAATGACCGCGGGGGATGCTCTAACACCGATCTACCGGGACACCCGGGACCTCACGCCGTTTGGTCCGGTCCAGTTGCGCACGGCTGTCCGTGAATTGGCCGATGGAGTGGGCGGAATTTTGCACAGCGTCCTCGGCGGCCGGAACCAGGCGTTCCTCTCCGTGGATGGCAATATTCCGAGGCTCAAGATGCTGTCCGGAAAAACGGTCAAGGCCGTCCACGAGGCAATTTTCAGTGCACGCCAACCTGATCGGCTCATCGCTTTGGCCCGCGCCTATCCTGGCTGGGCCGGGCTCTGCTACATCATGGCCGGACTGCTGGCGTATAAGCACGGCGGGTATTTGCGGGCGGCAGAGCTCCTGCAGCGGGGGCTCGCCATCAGGAACCACGACGACGCCAACCAGTATGCCTCCGTCTACCTCACGCGCGTGGTCACCCGGGTAGAGGTGGCCGAACGCGTCGAGGTCCCCGTGTTGTTCAGCGAAGAGGCAGTGTTCCTGGCACTCGCGCACTGCCTGCGGGAAATGGGTCAGCTGGAAGCCGCACTTCACACAGCTGCGCAACTGCCGCCCTCGCTGCCTGCGGCCCTGGCGCGCTGTTCGGCGGCGTTTGCCTTGGGCCGGGACAAGCAGGTGGTGATCTGGACGGAGGGATTGCTGAACTCTGATGATCTGTCCGCTGCGTTGCTGCTGCTACGCGCCCGCTCGCTGCGGCGGCTGGGCGCCCGGGCAAAGTCCGAGGAAACCCTTCGGGAGGTCCTTCGCCGCCGGAAGACGGACATGATGTTGCGTAACGACGCCCTGACGGACCGTGCCTTCCTGCTGCTGGACAACGGCCGGAAGTCGCTCAACCCTCGGGATTGGCTGCGCGGCAGGCCTGCGGAGCTCGAAACCTTCGAAGTCATACGCAAGGACGTCGAGGAGCGGCGGCTGTGGGAACAGGAGTGGGAGAAGCTCGACGGCGAGTAAGCCGTTCGCTGTGGCAGCCTTGTGGGGCGGTCCGCTCGGGAGTACAACGGAGAAATGAGTGACGCAGTCCGGTCCTGGATGGAAAAGTACATCAGAGCGTGGACCACCAACGAGCCAGAGGACATCCGTGCGCTGTTCACTGAAGAGGCGGTGTACGCCACCCGGCCGCACGACAAGGATCCTTGGCGCGGGCGTGAGCAGATCGTGGACCGGTGGCTGGCTGCCCGCGATGAACCGGAGGAGTGGACGTTCGAGTGGTCATTATTGGGTACAGACGGCGATCTCGCTTTTGTGCAGGGCTTTACCCACTACCTGGGTGACCGGCCCAGCTATGACAACCTATGGGTCATCCGGCTGGCTCCCGACGGGCGGGCTTCAGAATTTACGGAGTGGTTCATGGAGCGGCGGCCGTAGCCGTCAGGAGATGAACAGTGGAACCAACTGCTCGGACAGGAGCAACACGCCCAGGGCAACCATGATCACACCGCTGGCAAGGGTCACTTTCCGTGCTGCACCAGGGCGGGACTGCAGGAGTTTCCGGGCCAGGAGTGCCACGCAGGTGTAGACAATGCCGGCGAGCACCACAAACGTCAGGCCCAGCAGCCCGGACTGCACGGGCACCGGCAAGGACGCTTCGGGGCTGACGAACTGCGGCACCAGGGCCACGTAAAAGAGCAGGCCTTTGGGGTTGATGCCGCTGGTACCCATGCCCTGGAGGAACGTTCGCAGCTGGTTGGCAGTGGGAAGCCCGGCGGCGTCTGCCGCGCCAAAGGAGGCCCCGCGCCAGGACCGGAGCGTGCTGATGCCGAGCCACAGAAGGTAGCCTGCTCCGGCCACTGTGATCCAGGTGAGAACGCCTGGCATTCCGGCCAGCAGGGCCGCCAGGCCAGCCACCATCAGGATGGTGTGCAGGACGTAGCCGCCGCAGAGCCCTGCCACCGCCGGCACGAAGCTCCGCTGCCGCAGGCCCGCGGTGATGGAGTACGCCCAGTCCACGCCAGGGGTACAGGCGAGGGCGGCGGCCACCACAATAAAGGCGAAAAACAGCTGGGCGTTCACGGTTTGCTCCTGTCAGATGGCTACAGGACAAACCCTATGAACTTTGGTGCCATAAGTGCTCCCTGTTTTCTCACAAGGAACCGCCGTTTCGGTAAGATTGTTGCGTGATAGACCACATTGACAGGAATATTTTGCGCCACCTCAAAGAGGACGGCCGCATGACTGCCACAGCCCTCGCCGCAAAGGTAGGCCTGACTGTTGCGCCCTGCCACCGGCGGCTGCGCGATCTGGAGTCCTCGGGAGTCATTCGTGGCTACAAAGCGGACATTGATCCGGCCGCCGTGGGGCTGGGGTTCGAAGCGATTGTGTTTGTGACGCTGCGCCAGGTGGACCGTCCCACCATGGAGATCTTCGAGAACCGGGTGGCGGATAACCCCAATATTGTGGAGGCGCAACGGCTCTTCGGTTCCCCGGACTACCTGCTGAAAGTCATCGCCGAGGACCTGCCGGCGTACCAGCGCTTTTACGACGCCGAGCTCACATCGTTGCCGGGTGTTGAGCGGCTGACGTCCACGCTGGTGATGAAGAACCTGAAGTCCAACGCAGGCCCGCCCGTTTAGGCTGCCGGCCTGACGTGGACGATGATCACCTGCGTGTCCTTCGTTCCGTCATACCGGAGATCATAGTTGACGTCCAGGCCCGTGGAGGTGCCGGATGTGATGGAAAAATCGCTTTTCCGTTCCGGTTCCCGCTGGGCGCCGGCTATCCAGCGTTCTGCGGAGTCGGCGTCGATCCCGTACCGTTCCACTCCGTCCCGGATGAGCTCAAAGTACTCGTCGGGGGAGTCCGCGGTCAGGAAGTAGGTGAGTTCGCTGAAGTCCGGCCGCTTCTCGGTGGTGTTCAAGCGGATCCGGTCTGTTTCCCCACTGATCTCGCCGCTTGGGGCAACGATGGTGAGCTTGATTTTTCCCGAGTCCCGGGTGTTGATCTCGGGCCCATAGCTGTCTTCGGTGACCCGTACGGCAGCCTTTTCCAGCCGTCCCGAGCTCATGTCCAGCCTCGCTGTCCTGGATTCGCGGATGGCGGCCACTCCAGCCGCATCGAGGGTGGAGAATTCGGAGGTGCTCATGGTGCTCCCTTGAGAGGTCGGTTCGGTGGGGGTGCCGGTCATCTGGCAGCCGGCCAGACCGAGGCAAGCGGAAAGTGCAAGAAGTACGACGGCGGCCTGCCGCCTCAGGGGCGGGCGTACGGATATGCGCGGGAGACTCACTGGTGCACCTCGGCGTCGAAACCATCCACAAAGCGGTCCATGATGCCGGGGATGTTGTTGATTGGCCTGTACTGGTCCACACGGTCGTTGAAGTCGGAGGCGATGATCTGCTCGGCACGCGCGGGGTCACTCGCCAGGAGGTCCTGGTATGCCGGAAGGGTGTCCTGCCGGATGAGTTCCCAGCGCTGGTCGGCGTTGGAAATGTTCCCGTCGGGGAAGCCGGTGGTGAAGTCAGTGCGGAACTGCGTGGGGTTGTCCCAGTTGGTGAAGGGCACGTTTTCCGGGCCGGGGCTCTCCACACTGAAGGTGTAAGGGAAGACCTCCGGGTAGCTCTTCGCGCCGGGAATGGAGGGCTCACCGGCCAGGGTCACCAGGTAAGTCACGGCCTCTCCGCCGGGGTGGTTGCGCATGTTGTCGTAGTCGTCCGCAATGATCTCGTTCTGTTCGCGGTAAAGGAGGGCTGTGTTGCCCTCCTGGACAAGGTCCGGATCGCCGGAATCGATCTTGGCCCACTCCTCGGTGGTACCGGCGTCAATGGCACCCGAGTCCCGTAGCCTGTTGATTTCCTCGATGCCGCCGTCCATGTAGGCCTGGTGCTGCCGCGCCTGGTCGAGGAAGATCTCCTTGTTCATGTCCAGCATGCTGGTCTCGTAGTAACGGATCTCCTCATCGGTCATCCCGGCGAGCTGTTCGATCTGGTCCAGGATGGGGAGCGGAACGTCCGAGGCCGGATTGTCCGCGATCTGCTGGGCGAGGTCGCGCAGCATCGCCATGTCCTTGAAGCCGCCCGCGAAGGACGGGCCGATCATGTTGGCCATCCCGGCCCACTGCAGGTCCGGGTTGGATAAATAGGCCTGGCCGTAGAAGTCGTAGACCTTCTTGATGGTCTCCCAGTTATGTTCCGTGCCCTTGGACGTGTCCCAGCTGGAGGGGTCTATGCCCATGTCCAGCATGGCCTGGTTGTTCCAGTAGGAGCTGAGGAAATCCGCGTATTCCTCGGAGTTCTTCTCGATCAGGCCCGAGTCGGCCGCGGCGTCCATGGCGGCTTTGGCGCCCTCAGGGTTGTTCAGGGCCCACTGCCTGAATTCGTCACTGCCGAGATATTCGGCGCGTTCCTCGGGAGTCATGCCGGTTAGGCGGTCCGTGAGATCCTGGGCGGCGCCTTCCGCTGAACCGCTGCCCCCTGGGCCGTTGCCGCCGGAACCAGTGCCCCCGCTGTTACTGGCCTTCTCCTGCTCGTCGGCGTTGGCGAGCAGGATCTTTGATGCCTGCTCCAGGCCCGCCGTTGCGGACTTCAGCAGCTTCATGTGCGACGACGTCCAGTCGCTCCGGAAGCGTTCGCCGTCGTGCCCTTTCCAGGCGCCGGTGCTGATGACGCTGCTGAGCTGCGAACCGAGCAGGCTTAACCTGTTCGCGCCGCCTGCCAGGTCCTTGGCGAGCTGCCGCATCTGGGCCACGTCACCGCCGTAAAAGTTCCCCGCCATGTTTCCCCCTGAATGGATTCCCGTGCCAGCCTAGCTGCGATGGGGCTGGCGGGGCGATGGGGAGAGGTCCCCGTTTGGGCTGCGTGCAGGCCCCGCGGAATCGAAACTCAGTCCTTGAGCAATCCGGTGGTCCGGTAAGGGATGACCTCACGCAGGAACATGCTCGTGGATGTGCGCACAATTCCGGGGCACAGCCGGATTTCCTCTGAGACCCGGTAGAGATCGTCCGGGCTGGTGGCCACCACACGGATCAGTAGATCGGTGTCGCCGGCCGGTGCGTGGCACTCCAGGACTTCGGGGATTTCCCGGAGCGCCGCGATGGCTTCATTGAGGTGGCTTTGATCCAGTTCCGCGCTGACTGCTGCCGCCACTCCCCGGCCTAATGCGGAGGGGAGTACGCGGCTGCTGTTGGGACGGAGCGCGCCCGACGCCGACATCCGCTCCAGGCGCGACTGCACCGTACCGCGCGCCAGCCGAAGCCGTTGGGCCAGCACCATGATGGGAACGCGTGGGTCCTCGTCAAGGGCGCTGAGAATGCGCTTGTCGGTGGCGTCCAATTCCTGCAATCTGATCACTTCCTGTCGGTCCTGGCGGCAGGTATTAGTCAGACTGATCAACAAACACAGTGCCGGTTGTGCCAACTGTATGGCTTCTGTTCAAATTGTGGCAACAAGGACAGAGGCTACCGCCGAACCCCGCAGGCTACAGGCTCCCCGGCACACCACCCGGACACTGGACACGCTTCCCGCAAGGAGGCCGCCGCTGATTGACACTTGTTCACACCACGGTCATTGAAGCAAACACGGCAAGAGCCCCTGAGCTCCCGACGTCGGATCTCCGAAGTCATCGGTAGCTGAGGGGCTCTTGTGTGTGCCCGGACTAGGGTTGAACCATGACCCCTGCCGGCCGCTTTGCCCCCAGTCCTTCGGGTGAATTGCACGTGGGCAACCTCCGAACCGCCATGCTCGCATGGCTGTTTGCCCGATCCACGGGGCGGGATTTCCTGCTCCGGGTGGAGGACCTTGACCGCGCCCGGGCCGGAGCGGAGGCGGAGCAACTCAGGGACCTTGCGGCGATCGGCGTTACCTGGGACGGCGCGGTGGTACACCAGACGGACCGTGGTGAGGTCTACAACGACGCCATACGCCGGCTGACGGAGCTCGGCCGGACCTATGAGTGTTTCTGCACGCGCCGGGAGATCCAAGAGGCGCCGTCCGCTCCCCACGCGCCGCAGGGCGCCTATCCGGGAACGTGCCGCAACCTCGATCCCGCAGAACTGGAGTTCAAGAGGTCCATGCGGCCGGCTGCACTTCGCCTGCGTTCCGCGGTGACGGAGTACACCGTCAACGATGTCCTGCATGGAGAATTCACGGGCGTGGTGGACGATTTTGTCCTGCGCCGCAACGACGGCGTGACGGCATACAACCTGGCTGTCGTGGTGGATGACGCAGCGCAGGGCGTCGACCAGGTGGTCCGGGGCGATGATCTGCTGCCGTCCACGCCTCGCCAGGCATACCTTGGGTCCCTCTTGCATATTCCGATTCCGGAATATGCCCATGTTCCGTTGGTGGTGAATTCCGACGGCGCGCGGCTGGCCAAGCGCGATGGCGCAGTCACCTTGGGCGACCTCGCACGCGCGGGCGTGTCCGTTGAAGACGTCCGGGACAACCTGCTGCAGTCGCTCGGCCTGCCAGCGGGAACGTTGGACCAGGCGCTGGCAGCGTTCCGGGCGGACAGCCTCCCGCGAGATGCTTGGATCTGGCCGGACCCAGGACCAGGCAGCTTGTCCTGAGGGGAACCTTCATTTGCAGGCACGCGTAGGCTTGGGGGATGTCAGACCAGCACTCCACGGAGCACAGCCCCGCGCCCAGATTCACTGTTGAGACCGCCAAGGTACTGGCCGAGGTGGCCCACAACCGCCAAAAGGACAAGCTGAAGCGGCCGTACCGCGACCACGTGATCGCGGTGGGGGATGCGCTGGAAGACTTCGACGATGACATCCGGATCGCCGGGTACCTGCACGACATTGCAGAGGACACGCCCATCACCAGGCAGGCCCTGCTGGACATGGGCGTCTCCGAACGTGCCGTGGGAATCATTGAACGGGTCACCAACCGGCTCCATGAGAATCCGGACGACTACGCCTCCGGAATCCGGGAAATCGCCGAAGACCACGACGCCGCCTTGGTCAAGATCGCTGACAACGCCCACAACTCATTGCCTGAGCGCGTCAAGGCGCTTGCGGAGAAGTGGCCGGACAAGCCGCCTGTCACTAAGTACCGGGATGCCCGTCCGGTACTTTATGCCGCCGTCGAGGTGGAGGAAGTCCGGAAGATCCTTGCGAGGGTAAATCCCTGGCTGCTCGAGGAGCTGGACGAGAGGCTGGACGACGAAGACGACACCGACTACGAGAACCTGGCTTACGACGACGCCCCGGGGGCCGAGTCTGCGCAGTCGGCTGAGCCTGTCCACGCCCCTGAAACGGCGGACAGCCGGACGGACGGGGCCTCTTAGGCTCCTGCTTTCATCCGCTCCTGCGCTGCGTTCATTCGTTCGGTGCCGTGCTTCTCGTCAATGACAATCGACACGCCCAAAGCCAGCACAATCACCAGCAGGCAAACGGGCACCGAGACCCCTGCGGCGGCGAGTCCCACGCTGCCGGCCAGCGCCACCACGACGCCAACCGCCACGGCAATGACGGTGCGGTCTGCGCAGATCATGACGCTGAAGAGCCAAGTCAAGGAGAGTTTGAACAGCGCCACAGGTATGGCGATGCTGGCCACGGCCACCGCAGCGCTGATGTGGGCCTCGTGGTCGACGTAGTACGCCGCCACATGCAGCCCGGCGCCAGTTGCGGCGATGGCCGCGAAAAGGGGCATGTGCCCGTAGCCGAAGAAGAATGAGCGGTGCCGCTGGTGGTGCAGGGCCGGACCAGCGGGCAGGATGAAATAGATCCACCACATGCTGAAGGCCAGGGCCGTGCCGCCGAAGCCCACAAGGGCCGCATCGACGCTCCAGCCGTGGTTGGCAACGATGGCGCGGAGGGTTTCGATCGCCCCGATCAGGCATTCGCCAAGGGCAATGATGGCGAGGAGCCCGTAGCGTTCGGCGATGTGGTGGGCGTGCCAGGGGGTACGCATGCCGCGCTCCGCTGCGTAGGGCGCGACCATTTCCAAGATAAACAGCGGCGCAGCCACGAGGAACGTCGTCAGGATGTCCGCTTCAATGATGAGTACCGCGATCCAGCCCAGCTGCACCACGCCAAGATACGTGGCGTAGCGCTGGCAGGTCTGGCGGCGTGCGGGATCCTGCCGTGCTGCACGCAGCCACTGGAAGACCAGGGCCAGGCGCATGATCACGTAGCCGCCTACCATCACTGCGTTGTCCACATGCTTGCCCTCGACGAGCGAATGGAACATGGGCTCGATGCCCATGGCCAGAATCAGCACGCCGAGAAGCTGGACCATGGTGACCACCCGGAACACCCAGTCGTCGGTGTCGTAGGCGCTCGCGAACCATGTGAAGTTGATCCACGCCCAGATCACCGCGAACATCGCAAAGGAGAATCCCAGCAGCCCGGCGCCGAAATGCGCTTCCGCGATCTCATGCGCGAACTGGCTGCCGGCCACTCCGAAGGCAATGACGAACGTCAGGTCGAAGAAGAGTTCCAGCGGGGTGGCCGAACGATGCTTTTCATGGGGATCCCGGCCGCCCATGCGGGAGAAGGCGTGCCGAAGCGGGTTCGAGGAGGACATGGGTCAAAGATTACCGCCAGCGCAGTAGCTGGCTCCACTGGCGTTGTGGCTACCGGCCTTGCGCGGGCTACACCCGGCCCAGGGCGTCGATGTCCTCCAGGAAGTCCTGGTGGACCTCCGCGCTGACGGTGGTCCTCGTCTCGCCGATGGCGTCCAGGTAGTCCTGCGTGGAAGGGCCCTTCCGGACCGCCTCGCGAACGGAACCACTGCCGCCGGAAGCCGCGCCACCGTCGTCGTACACTGCCTTTTCCAGCGCCCGCTGGGAGGCGCTGCGGGCGGCATACTCAATGTCCGCAGGAGAGAAACCCTCGGTCCGCTCCACCAGGAGCTCCACGTCCACGTCGTCAACAACGGTGGCGGGAATGAAACGCTGCCACATCGCTTCGCGGGCCTGGCGGTCCGGCAGGCCGATCGGGATGACGTAGTCGAACCGGCCATGGCGCAGGAATGCCGTGTCCAACGCCCGGATGAAGTTCGTGGCGCACACCAGCAGTCGGCCGGGCTGTTCGCGGAACGCGGGAATGATTTTCAGGAGCTCGTTCGTGACACCCTGGAGCGGCGACGGCGGTTCACCGGACCGCTGGGAAGCGATCTCTTCCACCTCGTCGATGAACACCACGCAATGCTCCAGCTCGGCGATCTCAAGGAACGTCTCGCGAAGGGCGCCGGCGAGTCCCTTGGGATCGGAGGCCAGCCGGGAGGGGAATACCTCCACGAACGGCCATTCCAGCCGCGACGCGATCGCCTTCGCAAACGTGGTCTTGCCGGTCCCGGGAGGACCAAAGAGCACCACGGCGCGCGGCGGCACCACGCCGTATTCGTCGGCGAGGTCGGCCTCAGCCAGGGGAAGGACAAGGCGCCGTTCGAGGAGTTCCTTCTCGTTCCGCATGCCGGCAACGTTCTCCCAGAGGTCACGGGCGAGGATGCGGCCGCCAAGCTGGCCCAGCGCTCCCAGTTCCTGGCGCTGGACGGGGATGGTCCGCTCGAAGTAGCGGAGGTTCTTCTTCAAGGCGAAGCCGCGGCTGAGGAACGCCTCCACTCGGGTCTCGGATTCCGGCATCAATGCCGACAGTTTGTTGAGGCCGTGTGGGGCCATCCGGTTTTCGACGGCGGCGAGCAGCGAAGTGCCGATCCCGCGGCCCCGGTATTCCGGCAGGGTGGCCAGGAAAACGATCCATCCTTGGTCGTGTGCGGCACGTCCGACGGCGGCGCCCACCACCATGTCTCCCAGGACAGCCACTACCGCGTGGTCCTTTTCGCACGAGGCCAATACCTCAGAGAGCGCGTAGACCGGTTCCACGTTGTTGGCCTTGAGGGTTTCCCAAAGGTGAAGGATCCCGTCCAGGTCCGCCGAGTGGAAATCCCTGATCCGCCAGTTGGTCATGCCGTGTCTCCCGGGTGGTTCGTCGTTGAACTGCTCGTTGAAGCCTTATAGAGCCGCGTTTTGACGCGCTCTGCTGAGCATAGGCGATCCGCCCCTTCGGCGGGGTTGCGGGAGCGTTGCATGACGGGAGTACGACGGCGGCACCCGGGTTCCGTGTGTGTACAGAGCCCAGGTGCCGCCGTCGAACGTTACTGCCAGCTGGCTGGCGGAGCGCTACTTTTTGAAGGTGGCCGCCGGAGGGTTGGCGATGACGGGGGCGGTGCCGGTGAAGCCGTCGCGGGTTTCGGCGATTTCGCGGATGCGGTTGCGGCAGGC
>NZ_JBBCBS010000018.1:0-34968 GCF_037203945.1 Pseudarthrobacter sp. CCNWLW207
CCCCCCCCCCCCCCCCCCCCCCCCCCCCCCCCCCCCCCCCCCCCCCCCCCACCCCCCCCCCCCCCCCCCCCCCCCCCGCCTGACTCAGCCACGCAGCCGGCGGGTGCGCACCCAGCCACGTGCTGCCGTCGGGCAGTCAATGGAAGCTGCCGGGACTGCCCGTAAATCCTATGTTGCGGAGCGTTCCCACGATCGGAACGGGGGGGCAACACCCCCGAAACAGCACCACGTGATCCTTGGAACATGAAGCCCACCGCAAGCAGCCCTGCCGCGGCTGATTTGAGCTGCGAAGTCTGCGGCCTGATGCCCGAACCCACCAAGACCCGACTCACGGTGGCGAATGTCGCCGTCATGCTTCCTATTGAGCTTCTGGTCCACGCCCTGGTGGTGGGGACCCATCTCCCTTACCTGGCCAAGGTGCTGGTGCTCACCCTCACGGCCACCATCCTGGTGATCTGGGTGGCCGAGCCGTCCGCTGCCCGCGTCCTGCGCGGCTGGCTGCATGCACCAGCCCTGCGCCACCGCCGTCAGCTGGGAAAGGCACCGTCGCTGTGGCGGGCCCGCACGGTACTCCAGGACCAGCCGGGTTCGCTCCAGAAAATCACCAAGGCCCTGACCCGCCTGGAGACCAACATCCTGAGCATCCACGTCCACCCTGTGGCCGGCGGAGTCCTGGACGAATTTGTGCTCTCCGCCCCCGGAAACCTCAGTGAACGGGACCTGCTGGATGCACTGCACGACGGCGGCGGCACCCGCTCCCATGTGTGGCCCACCACGGCACTGGCCATGGCAGACGGCCAGACCAAGGCGCTGAGCCTGGCGGCCAGGATCGCAGACGCCCCGGACGAACTGCCGCTGGCCGTGGCCGAACTGCTGCGCGCACGCATCCTCACGCCGTCGGAGGCTGTTCTGGAAAAGCACGACGCCGGAACGCGGCTGAAGATCCCTACCGCCTGGCACGGACCCCTCACGTTCGTCCGTCCCGGCGAACCGTTCACGCCCGCTGAGTCGGCCCGCGCGCACCGCCTCGCGGAGCTCGCCGAGATCCTGGCGCACCGGCCCGCCGCTGCCAGCCCCCTCATCTAGGTAGCAGCAGATGTCGTTATGGAGCCTCAAAACGACATCTGCTGCTACCTAGTTGGGTTACATCCGGAGGGTGAGGGCGGAGGGCTCCAGGGTCATGAGTACATGCTTGCCGTCACCCTCGTGGTCGCCGTCGAGTTGGTAGTCGTCGTTATGTTCCAGGGTGATCTCCACGGTTTTACCTTGGAAGTACTCCACTGAGGTGTCCCGGCCCTTCCCCTTGCCGATCATGCCCGCGATCACGGAGAACCAGCCGAGCTTCCCCCGCGGTGCCAGGACCACCACATCGAGGAGGCCGTCGTCTACCTTGGCGTCGGGGAAGATCTCCAGGCCGCCCTGGACCTTGCCGCAGTTGCCCACCATGACGCTGCGGACCCGGCGGTGCACCACATCCTTGCCGTCGACAACGATGGTGGCCTTGACCGGCTTGCCCGGCAGGTTCCGGATGCCGGCATCCACGTAGGCCAGCCAGCCCACTTTGTCCTTGAGGTCCTCGTTGGTGTCGGCCATGATCGTGGCGTCGTAGCCCACGCCGGCCATCACCAGGAACAGCTGCTCCTTGTCGGGGTTGTTCCGGCGGGCGCGGACGACGTCGATCCTCCGCTCGGTTCCCGCCAGGGCCCCGGCCATGGCGCCGTCAAAGTCGGTGACGTCCATGCCCAGGTTGCGGGCCAGGAGGTTGCCCGTGCCGAACGGAAGCAGGCCCATGGGCACGTCACCGCCGGCAAGGACTTCGGCCACACATCGCACGGTGCCGTCGCCACCTGCGGCAATAACCATGGCGGCGCCCTGCTCAAGCGCTTCCTTTGCCTGGCCGACGCCTGGGTCCTCCTTGGTGGTCTCCAGCCAAATGGGTTCGCCCCAGCCGTTCTCAGAACAGTGCTTTGCCGCGAGGGCATGCACGTCAACGTCAACCGGCTTTGCAGGATTGACGATGATGGCCGCGCGCTTAAGGGCTGGTGAGCTGTTGCCTGTCATGGTGTCCTTCGGTGACGTTGGATGGGCGTTAATAGAAAGCGTACTTCCTAAGTCTGGATTTCCTGAGCCCTGGCTTCGTGGATCCGGGCGTTGATCCGTGCCGACCGCACGATGGTGAAGACGCCGAGAGCATCAACCACGGCGATGACGGCGATCATCCAGTACAGGCCCTGCCCCGCCACCAGGACCATGCCGATCACACCGGTGACGACTGTCATGATGACGGGCAGCAGCCAAACGGGGCGGGCCGATCGGGGTGCTTTTTCGGGCGTGGTCTGCGGGTAGCTCATAGGTGAGTCTCCTCGTGGAAGCGTCGGGTGGAATCGCCAGCGTGTGACGTCCCAGGCTGGTAAGTGTCAGGGTCGATCCTATGGCCAGCAGGCTACAGCGCCTTCACAGCACCCAGGACCTTGGCCAGCGAATCCTTGGCGTCGCCGAACAGCAGGGAAGTCTGCGGTTCATAGAGCAGCTCGTTCTCGATTCCCGCGAAACCGGGCCGCATCGAGCGCTTCAGGAAGATCACCTGGCGGGCGTCGGAGACCTCCAGGATGGGCATGCCGTAGATCGGCGAGCCGGAGGACGTCTTCGCCGCCGGGTTCACCACATCGTTGGCGCCCACCACCAGCGCCACGTCCGCGGTCCGGAACTCAGAGTTGATCTCGCCCATCTCCTTGAGCGACTCATATGGCACATTGGCCTCGGCCAGGAGCACGTTCATGTGCCCCGGCATCCGCCCGGCCACCGGATGGATGGCAAAATCCACCTCGATGCCCCGGGCCTCCAGGGCCAGGGCCAGCTCGGCGGCGGTATGTTGTCCCTGCGCCACGGCCAGGCCGTAGCCAGGCACAATGATGACCCGCTGCGCGTAGCCCAGCAGCACTGCAACGTCCTCGGCGCTGGAGGACCTCACGGGACGTTCGCTCACGGCGGTGGATCCCGCCGTCGAGCCTCCCCGGAAGGCGCCGAACAGGATGCCGGCCACGCTGCGGCCCATGGCCGCGGCCATGGCGCGGGTGAGGATGGTACCGGAGGCACCCACCAGGGTTCCCGCCACCACCAGCAGCACGTTGCCCAGCACCACTCCGGACGCGGCCACGGCCAGGCCGGTGAACGCGTTCAACAGGGAAATGACGATGGGCACGTCCGCACCGCCCACCGGCAGCACCAGCAGCACGCCGGCGGCCAGTCCCAGGACCATCAGCAGCACGGCGAGCGGCAGGGAACCGGTCAGGACGACGGCGACGGCGGTACCCACCGCGGCGAGCAGCACCAACGCCATCACCACAGGCAGTCCGGGGAAGACGACGGGGCGGGTGGTCATCAGTTCTTGGAGCTTCGCGAAGGTGACCCCGGACCCGGCAAAGGAAACTGCGCCCACCAGGAGCGTGAAGACAATGGCCAGCCGCACCCACGGATCCGGCGTATGGCCGAGTTCCAGGAGCGCCACCAGCGCGGCAGCACCGCCACCCACCCCGTTGAAGAGCGCCACCAGCTGGGGCATCTGGGTCATTTTCACCCGCCTGGCCACCGGGGCGGCCACGGCGGTTCCCACGGCGATGGCACCGATAATCCACGGAATGTTGTCCAGGCGTGAGGACAGGAAAACCGTGACAACAGCGACCAACGCACCGAAGGCACCCACCAGGTTTCCGCGGCGTGCGGTGCGCGGGGAGCTGAGGCCACGAAGGGCGAGGATGAAGAATACGGCCGCTGCCAGGTAAAGCAGGGCAGTCCAGACCGGATCGAGGAGGGTCATTGTCCTTCCCCCTTGCCTACGGCTTTCCTGCCGGTGCCATCCCTGCCTAGGGCTTCCTGGCGGCCCCGGAACATGTGCAGCATCCGGTCAGTAACCACAAAACCGCCCACCAGGTTGGCGGTGGCCAGCACGACGGCGAGCAGTGCCACGGCCAGGATCCCCGGATCGGCAGCCTGCCCGGCCACGATGATGGCACCCACCAGGATGATGCCGTGGATGGCGTTCGCCCCGGACATCAGCGGCGTATGCAGGGTGCTGGAGACCTTGGAGACCACTTCAAAACCCACAAAGACAGCCAGGACGGTGACGGTGAGCAGGCTCATCCCGTCCATCAGATTCCTCCCTCGCTGTGGACTGTGTCGTTTTGGACCGTGGGCGAATGGTCCGGAGGGGCGGGGATGAGCGCCGCCAGAGCTTCGGCCGTGGGCAAATGCCGCACCGCGCCGTCGTGCGTGAGGCAGGCGCCGGCCACCACCTCGTCGTCGAAATCAGGGCTGGCCATCCCGTCCCGAGTCATCAGGGCCAGCAGGTTGGCCACGTTCTTGGCGTAGAGGCGGGACGCATCCGAGGCCATCGCGGACGGCGCGTCCTTCAGTCCCACCAAGGTGACGTGGCCCTGCCCGTCCGCTGTGGGCACCGGAATATCTTCGCCGGGAACCGAGCCTTCCACGTTGCCGCCGGATTCCGCGGCGAGGTCGACGACGACGGAACCGGGCCGCATGGCCTGCACCATTTGCCGGCTCACCAGGAGCGGTGCCCGCCTGCCGGGTACAGCCGCCGTCGTAATCAGGACATCCGCCTGGGCGACATGCGGCGCGAGCAGTTCACGCTGGAGGGCGCCGCGATCGGCGCTGAGTTCACGGGCGTAGCCGCCGGAGGCTTCGGCCGTTTCGAGGTCGAGCCTGATGAAGGTGCCGCCCATCGATGCGACTTCATCCGCGGAGGCGGGCCGGATGTCGTTGGCGGAGACGCGGGCACCGAGCCGCTTGGCGGTGCCGATGGCCTGCAGCCCGGCCACACCGGCGCCAAGCACCAGCACCCGGGCGGGCGGCACGGTGCCGGCAGCGGTCATGTACAGCGGGAAGAAGCGCGGCAGCCGGATAGCGGCCTCCAACACGCAGCGGTAGCCGGCCACCAAGGCCTGGGAGCTGAGCGCGTCCATGGACTGGGCCCGGGAAATGCGGGGCACCAGTTCCAAGGCGAAGGCCGTGACGCCGGCGTCCGCGAGCGCCTGGACGGTGGCCAGTTCGGACGACGGCGACGCCATCCCCACGGTAACGGCCCCGGGCTTCAAGGACCGGGCCGTTGCCGGTTCCAGCGGACGTACGTGGACCAGGATGTCCAGGTCGGCGGGATTCAGGGCTGGGACTGTCATGGCGCCGGCATGCATGTATTCGTGGTCGCCGTATCCGGCTGGGTCCCCTGCCCCCGACTCGATCAGCACGTCCAGCCCCAGGCCAGCCAATTGCTTGACCGTCTCCGGGGTGGCGGCCACTCGCCGTTCACCCTCATGGCGTTCCCGCGGTATGCCCAGTTTCACCCGCCACTCCCCTCACAGCCGTGTGCGGCAGTGCCTCAGGGTCCGTGTCCGTCCGTTTGACCGGCGGGAACTTCGCGAGCGGCACTGCTGCACGTAGTTGGCTAGAGTCTATGGCCAGCACCGCTCCGGCGGCAGTAGCGCAGCAGGCTTATGTGGAAACAGTTACCCACAGGGGCCCAGAAAAGGCCCGCGGTCCAGCTCCAGGCAGGCAGAAGGGACAAGAGGGCGACGGCGGAACATTCCGCCGTCGGCCTCTTCTGTTTGTCTCGACTACCGCCGGGCGGTCAGATCGGCCGAAATGAGCTTCGCCGTCGCCACTATTTCCTGCGCCACCGAGGCGAGATACGCATCCGGGTCCGGCTGGGCCGCGACGGACTGGGCCTGCAGGGACACGTTGACGGCTGCCACCACCTTGGGTCCGTCATAAACAGGAGCGGCGACGGACATGAGTCCAAGTTCCAGCTCCTGGTCCAGCAGGCACCAACCCTGGGTGCGGACCTTTTCCAGGACGGCCAACAGTTCCGGGACAGTGCCCAGCGCGCGGGGCGTCAGCGGTTTGATCTCAGCGGCGGCCAAGTAGGCCTTCAGCTCGGCCGGCGGCAGCGCGGCGAGGAGCACCCTGCCCATCGATGTGGCGTACGCCGGGAAGCGGGTGCCCACCGTGATGCCAACGTTCATGATCCGGCGGGTGGTCACCCTGGCGATGTACGCGATGTCCGTGCCGTCCAGTACAGCCGCGGAGGTGGACTCGCCCAGTTTCAGCGACAGTTCTTCCAAATGCGGCTGGGCAAGCTGCGGCAGCGACAGTCCGGACAGATACGCGTACCCGAGCTGGAGCACCTTGGCCGTCAGCGCGAACGTCTTGCCGTCGGTGCGGACATAGCCCAGTTCCACCAGCGTGTGCAGGAAACGCCGCGCCGTGGCCCGGGTGAGGTCCGTGCGGGCCGCCACTTCAGTGAGGGTCATCAGCGGGTGATCGGTATCGAACGCACGGATGACGGCCAGCCCGCGCGCCAGCGACTGCACGTACTGGTCGCCCGCCTGCGGAGCGGCCTGCGTGTCTGCTGGTGCGTTGGTCATGGTTACCAATCCTATTCGGCGGGAACTGGCAGACGCCCCTCAACTCATGGGTTTGAGAGGATTGCTGCCAAGTTCGCGCCAGGGCCAGTGTTAAGGCGCGACGGCGGGGGTTGCTGTGAGCGGGACCGGCACCAGTTCCTGAAGCTCCTCCAGCGTGCAGCCGAAGGTTTCGCGGACCTGGACGCCCTCAGGCCCGGTAAGGAACACCGCCTTGTCCGTGTACACGCGGGTCACGCAGCCGACACCGGTGAGGGGGTAGGTGCAGGCTTCCACGATCTTGGAGGCACCCTCGCGGGTCAGCAGCGTCATCATCACAAACACGTCCTTGGCGCCCGTGGCGAGGTCCATCGCGCCGCCCACGGCCGGGATCGCGCCCGGGGCGCCGGTGTGCCAGTTGGCGAGGTCGCCGGTGGCGGAAACCTGGAAGGCGCCCAGGACGCAGATGTCCAGATGCCCGCCGCGCATGATCGCGAAGGAGTCGGCGTGGTGGAAGTAGGACGCCCCCGGGAGTTCGGTGACGGGGATTTTGCCTGCGTTAATGAGGTCCTCGTCGATCTCCTCGCCCTGGGCTTCGGGGCCCATGCCCAGCATGCCGTTCTCGGTGTGGAGCGTGATGTCCTGGTCCGCTGTGAGGTAGTTGGACACCAGGGTGGGCTGGCCGATACCCAGGTTCACGAACGAGCCGGGCTTGATGTCCTTGGCCACGAGCCGGGCGAGGTCGTCGCGGCGCAGTGGCGTTGCGGATGTCTGGATGCTGGTCTGGCTGTTGGTCTGTGCGCTCATTTTCAGGCCACCTGTTCTGGTGTTCCGGCGTCTGCGGCCACGCGGACAACGGTGTTGACGTAGATTCCCGGGGTAACCACGGCCTCCGGGTCCAGTGCCCCGGTGGGGACGATCTCGGAAACCTGGACGATGCTCTGCTTGGCAGCGGCGGCCATGATCGGGCCGAAGTTCCGTGCGGTCTTACGGTAGATGAGGTTGCCCTTGCCGTCGGCTTTGAGGGCCTTGATCAGTGCGACGTCGGCGTGGATGGGCGTTTCGAAAACCTGGCCGCGGCCGTCGATGATCCGGGTTTCCTTGCCCTCGGCCAGCATGGTGCCGTAACCGGTGGGGGTGAAGAACCCGCCGATTCCCGCGCCGGCGGCCCGGATCCGCTCGGCCAGGTTGCCCTGCGGGACGAGTTCCAGCTCGATCTGCCCGGCCTTGTACTTGGCGTCGAAGTGCCAGGAATCGGACTGCCGCGGGAAGGAGCAGATCATCTTCTTCACCCGGCCTTCCTTGATCAGCAGCGCCAGGCCCTGGTCGCCCTGGCCGGCGTTGTTGTTCACCACAGTCAGGTCGGTGGCGCCGCAGTCCATCAGCGCGTCGATCAGTTCGAACGGCTGCCCGGCATTGCCGAACCCGCCGATCATCACGGTGGAACCGTCCCGGATGCCGGCGACGGCATCGGCCACGGTGTCTACGAAATTCAGCATCGCTTAGCCCTTTCCTTTACGCCGAAGCACCGGCAGTGACGTTTTCAAGCACCACGGCCAGGCCCTGGCCCACGCCGATGCAGATCGCCGCGACGCCCCAGCGCTGACCGGAGGCCTGCAGGGACCGGGCGAGGGTGCCCAGGATCCTGGTGCCGGACGCGCCGAGCGGGTGGCCCATCGCGATGGCACCGCCGTGCCGGTTCACAATCGAGGGGTCGATGCTCCAGGCGTTGATGCAGGCCAGGGACTGCGCGGCGAACGCTTCGTTAAGTTCGACGGCGCCCACCTGGTCCCAGCCGATGCCCGCCTTTGCGAGGGCCTTGTTCGCAGCTTCCACGGGGGCGTAGCCGAAGTACTGGGGGTCGTTGCCGTGAGCGCCGCGGCCGGCGATCCTGGCCAGCGGTTCGAGCCCAAGCAGCCCGGCGGCAGCTTCGGAGCCGATCCAAGCCGCGGAGGCGCCGTCGGACAGCGGGGACGCGTTTCCAGCGGTGACCGTGCCGTTCTCGGCCCGGAACACGGTCTTCAGCCCGGCGAGCTTCTCGGCGGAAGAGCCGGCGCGGATGCCTTCATCCCGGACCAGGTCCGTTCCCGGAACCGGGGCGACGAGGTTGTCGTAGAAGCCTTCGTCCCATGCCGCCGCGGACAGGTTGTGCGAGTTCGCGGCGAATTCGTCCTGCTGCTCGCGGGTCACACCGTACTTCTCGCGCAGCCGCTCGGTGGCCTCGCCCAGGGAGATGGTCCATTCCTGAGGCATGGCCTTGTTCACCAGGCGCCAGCCCAGCGTGGTGGAGGCCAGCGTCATGTCGCCGGCGGGGTAGGGCTTTTCCGTCTTGGGCAGTACCCAGGGGGCCCGGGACATCGACTCGGCGCCGCCCACCAGCATCAGATCCGCGTCGCCGGCGTTGATCTGGCGCGAGGCGATGATCGCGGCATCCAGGGAGGAGCCGCAGAGCCGGTTCACCGTGGTACCCGGGATGGACACCGGCAGTCCGGCCAAAAGCGTACCCATCCGGGCGATGTTGCGGTTTTCCTCGCCGGCGCCGTTGGCGTTGCCGAACACAACCTCGTCGATCCGCTCCGGATCGAGCCCCGGCGCGCGCTTTACCGACTCGGTGATCACGTGCGCTGCCAAGTCATCCGGGCGGACGGCCGCGAGGCCGGAGCCGAACTTGCCGAACGGGGTGCGCACGGCGTCGTACACAAAAGCCTGATTCATGGTGCTCCTCTAAATCTGTGTCGGGCCCAACTAGGTAGCAGCTGATGTCGTTATGAGGGCTCAAAACGACATCTGCTGCTACCTAGTTGGGTGGGGTGCTAGTTGGGTGGGCCCGCAGCGTTGTCCATGTCACGGAACACCTGCTGGGCGGTCTTGAAGGCTGTGTTGGCGGAGGGAACACCGCAGTAGATGGCGGTCTGGAGCAGGATTTCCTTGATTTCGTCCCTGCTCAGGCCGTTGGTGATGGCTGCGCGGATATGCATGGCCAGCTCTTCCCAATGCCCGTGGGCCACCATGGCGGTGATGGTCACGGCAGAGCGCATCTGCCGGCTGAGGCCCGGGCGGGTCCAGATGCCACCCCACGCGATCCGCGTGATCATGTCCTGGAAGTCGTCGGTGAATTCGTCCTTGGTGGCGTTGGCCCGGTCCACATGGGCGGCGCCCAGCACCTCGCGGCGGACCACCATGCCGCCGTCGTAGATCTCCTGGCTGGTGGCGTCCGGCTGGACGACGCCGTTCCGTTCACTGCCCGGAAGCCCGCTCACTTGGCTGCCTCCCGGGATTCGCTCCAGGAGATGAGGTTCCGGAGCAGATCGGCCACGTGCCCGGGTGCCTCAAACGGCGCCAGGTGCGCCACCCCGCCCAGCGTCACGGCGCTGGCAGTGCCTCCGCCGGCGGTAATTCCCGCCGCCACTTCTTCGGCGAACGACGGCGGCGCAACAGTATCCTCGGCACCCGCCAGTGCCTGCGTGGGGACACTGATGCTGCCGAGGTCCCCGCGGACGTCAAAGGATGCCAGGGCCTCGCAGCAGAAGGCGTAGCTGAAGCGGTCGGCGTCGCGGAGGGCGTGCAGGAGGCGGCTGCTCCGCGCGGGTTCGCGGTCCATAAAGCCCCGCGCGAACCACCGCTCCGCGGAGCCCTGGATCATCACGGGCGTGCCCTGGCTGCGTACGGTTTCGGCGCGTTCCAGCCAGCCCTCCGGGGTGCCCAGCTTGGCGCCGCTGCACTGGACGGAGAGGCTTTTGAGTCGTTCGCCATGCTTGATACCCAGTTGCAGTCCAGTGGCGCCACCGAGCGAAACACCCGCGTAGTGGAAGGCAGCCCCGGGTGCGATGGAGTCCACGAGGTCCACCACTGCGTCCGCGAGGTCGGCCACGTCAAAGGTTTCGATGGCTGCCGGGGAGACGCCGTGGCCGGGCAGGTCCCAGGCCACGACGTCGTAGTCGGTGCCGAGCAGTGTTGCCGCCTCGGTCCACAGGAGGGTGGATGTGCCCAGGGACGGGCCCGCGACCAGCAGGGGCCTGTCCCCCAGCTGGCGCTGGGGCGAAAGCAGCACTGCCTTCAGGGTGGGTTTAGCCATGGTTGGCTCCGTTCGCGTCGTTGGCGGAATGGTTCTCTGCAGGAACTGGGGACTGCGCAAAGTCTGGAAAAGCAGCGAGGATACGCCGGGTGATCTCGGTGGCCTGGCCCAGGTAGCTGGCCGGATCCAGGAGCTGTTCCAGCCGGAGATCGGTGAGCTGGCCGGCCGGCACAGCCTCGCGGAGCAGGCGCCGGTAGGTAGCGGCCTGTTCCGCGGCCGGTGCCGCGAGGGTTCGGTCCACTACAGCTTGGAGTTGCTGCTTTCCGGTGGCTCCGTCCTTGTCCTCCAGAAGAGGCGCGACGGCGGCCCCCACCCCTTCGGCCAGCAGCAGCGGCCCGGAAAGGTCCAGGTTTCGGCGCATGGCGTCCGGGAAGACCTGCAGGCCTTCCGTCAGTTCCTTGACGTGCCCCGCGGCGGCCAGGGCGAGCCGGAGCAGCCCGCGCAGGGCAGGCCATTCCGTGTGCCAGGCCCCATCGGGACGTTCGTCGTTGAAGTTGGCGGCAGCAAGGTGGAGCTGGGCCGCGAGCTGCGGCGCCTGGAGGGCGGCGCTGCGGACCAGGACGGAGAGCACGGGGTTCTGCTTCTGCGGCATGGCCGAGGACACACCCCGGCCCGCGGCCCGCGGTTCGGCGAGCTCGGCAACTTCCGGCCGGCTGAGGAAAAGGACATCGGCGGCGATCTTGCCGTAGGCTCCCAGCACCGAGGCGAGCGCATGCCCGAGGGACGTGATGGCCAGGCGGTTGGTGTGCCACGGTGCGGACGCTGCGGCCAGGCCCAGCTGGGCGGCCAGCGAATCGGCCAGGCCAAAGGGCGTGGACGCCGTCCCGGAGGTCAGCACAGTCCCGGCGGCCAGTGTTCCTGCTGCACCGCCGAACTGTATCGGCAGCTCCAGGTCCTCCAGCTGCCTGCCTGCGGCGGCGACGCCGTGGAACCACTGCGCAGCGCGGAGCCCAAAAGTGAACGGCAACGAGTGCTGGGTCAGGCTCCTGCCCACGCACAGCGTTTCCGCGTGCTGTTCCGCAAGGGCGGCGAGTGCCGCCGTCGTGGTTTTCAGGTCTGCCAGCAGCGCCTCGACCGTGTTGCGGGCTAACAGCATCAGGGCGGTGTCCAGCACGTCCTGGCTGGTCAGTGACGTGTGCACCGCCTTCACTGCGCCTACGTTGGACGTGTCCCTCGCCTGGACCTGCTTCCGCAGGTCGGCGAGGAGCGGGATTACGGGATTGCCGCCACCCAGGGCACGGAGCGCGATGTCTGCGGCGTCGTAGCGGCCGGGTTCAGCGGCGGAGGCCACGACGGCGGCGGAACCGGCAGGCGCCAGGCCCGCCTTCTCCAGCACGGCGGCCCAGCCGGATTCGACGGCGAGGATCGCGGCCAGCACCGCGCGGTCCCCGGTCAGCGCCAGTACCAGTGGCGACGCCGAGACGGGACTCAGCAGGCCGACGTCGCCGTCGGCCGCGCTTCCGAACCTGCCCAGGGCGGGGTCGCTCACTGGAAGTCCAGGAAGACTGTTTCGTTCGGACCCTGCAGGTGGATGTCCCAGGTCAGCCCGCCGTCCGCATCGCGGCGTGCGATCAGGGTCTTGCGGCGTTCCGGATCCAGGGTGCTGAGCAGCGGGTCCTTGGCCAGGGCTTCCCCGTTCTCCGGCAGGTAAATGCGGGTGAACAGGCGGTTCGTCAGGCCGCGGGCAAAGAGGGCCACAGAAATGAACGGCGCAGCCCCGGGGGAAGTGGGGCCGGGGTTGACCGTGGTGAATGTGAACACGCCGGAGTAGCCTACGGAGCCGCGGCCCCAGCCGGTAAAGGTGTAGCCGTCCCGGACCAGCGAACCGGTCTTTTGGACAACATTGCCGTCGGCGTCGGGCTGCCAGATTTCCAGGATGGCGTCCGGGACAGTCTCCCCGGCGCCGTCGTACACGGTGCCCTGGAGGCGGATGGAGCCCGGCGACCCCGGGGCCAGGAGTTCATTGTCCTTCTCGAACGGCAGGGCGTAGCCGTAGAACGGGCCCACCGTCTGGCCGGGGGTGGGAACAAGCTGGGTGGTCTGGTTGCTCATTGCCTAGTCCTCATCACCTTCTGCGCCGAGCGCCTCGTTTTCGGTCCAGGTCCGCTTGGGCCCGGTCAGGATGATGTCCCAGTTGTAGCCCAGGGCCCACTCCGGCTCCGTGAGGTTGTGGTCATACTTGGCCACGAGGCGGTCGCGGGCGTCCTGGTCCACGATGGTCTGGTAAATGGGGTCCAGCGGGAAAAGCTGGTCGCCGGGGAAGTACATCTGCGTGATGATGCGCTGGGTGAACTCGGTGCCGAACATCGAGAAGTGGATGTGGGCCGGGCGCCAGGCGTTGAGGTGGTTCTTCCACGGGTAGGCGCCGGGTTTGATGGTGGTGAACCGGTAGGAGCCGTCCGGGCCGGTGATGCAGCGGCCGATGCCCGTGAAGTTGGGGTCCAGCGGGGCTGGGTGCTGGTCGCGCTTGTGGATGTACCGGCCGGCGGCGTTGGCCTGCCAGATTTCCACGAGCTGTCCGGCCACCGGGCGGCCGTCGCCGTCCAGGACCTTGCCGGCGACGATGATGCGCTCACCCTGTGGTTCGCCGTTGTGCTGGATGGTCAGGTCCGACTCCAGGGCGTGCACGTCCTGGTGTCCGAACGCCGGCGAGTACAGCTCGATGGTCTCCGGGTCTGCGTGGTGCAGGCTCTTGGTGGGGTGCCGGAGGATACTGCTGCGGTAGGGCGGGTAGTCCAGGCGGGGCTGGGTCTCGACGGCGGCGCCGTCCTTGAGTGCCCGAGCATAAGCGTCTCCCAGGGCGTTGATCTCTGCACTGAGGTCGGCTTGGGTCTCGACCGCACGGTCCAGGGGCAGGTGCCCGGCATGTGGTTCGGCGGCCGGTACGAGCTCGTCGGTGTCAAGCTGTTGGGCATTGGTGTGCTGCGGCACGGCTGGCTCCTTTCGTGGTTGCTTGCTGGTTGAGTTGTAGGGTTCCGGGGCAGTGTCAGCGCCGCTGCTGGTGGTCGTACTGCACAGCGTGCCGGACGGGGGCGTTGGGCGCGCCGTAGCCGTCATAGCTGCCGCGGCGTTCCACCATTTCGAAAAACACGCTTCCCACGGTGGCGGTGTAGAAGTGCAGGAACTCACCGTCGGCGTCGCGGTCGTAGAGGAGGTTCAGTTCCTGGAGGGTTGCCAGGAACTCCGGCGCCAGGCCGAACCGCGCGCCCAGGTCCTCGTAGTAGTTCGCCGGGATCTCCAGGAACTCCAGACCGCGGGCTTTGCAATCCCGCGCAGTGGCCACGAGGTCGTCCACGGCGAACGCGATGTGTTCCTGGTAGGTCCTGCGCGTACCGCTTCTCCCGCTGTCGGAGTCCAGAGCGTCCGAACCGTCCGAGGCACCGTCCTGCTGCATGAGTGGGGCAAGGTTCAGCACCAGGCGCACGGCGCGGCTTTCGGTGAGCATCACCTGGGATCGGACCAGGCCGGTGGGGCTGGGCACCTCGGCGAACGGCTGCGGTGCCAGGGCCAGGGCGCTGGTGTAAAAGAGGACTGCTTCGTCGAAGTGCTGCCAAGGCTGGGCCAGGTTCACGTGGTCGATCACAGCGGTAGCGGCCGCTGCGGGCACTTCCAGCCCCTCGCCGAATTCGCTGGTCCAGGCCGCCGTCCCGTCCGGGCTGCCCTGGCACAGGAAGATCTCGGTGGAATCCGGAGCGGCGAAGCCCTGGAACACTTCCTCGTTGGCTTGGCTCTTGCGCGGCACTGCCGGGGCCTTGAGCTGCTGGGCCCGGGCGGAAGCAATCACGGGCGAATCGACGTCGAAGCCAAGGGCCGCGATAGCCGGCGAATCATCCCCGGACCCGGGGCCGGCTTCGTTGATGATCACCCGGGCGTGGCCCATGGTCCAGAGCTGGACATCCTTGGTGCGGTGGCGGCCGTTGAACTCGAAGCCCAGCTGGCCCAGGAGGGTTTCGAGCCCGGCGGTATCGGCAGCTTTGACCTCGGCAAAGTTGTACCCAGCCGGTTCTGCCACCTGGGGGAGGGTGGCCAGTTCCATGGGATAACGACGGCGGACCGGGGCTTGGGTGCCGGCCTCACCGGTGGCGGTGCTGGAAAGAACGGGAGCGTTGGCGTCCAGCCACTTGGCGCTCTGCTCCTCCAGCCAGATCAGCGACCGCATGGCGTCCACGGCAGTGCGCTCCACGTCCGACTGGCGGAAGACATCGTTGAAAATTTCCAGTGACACCGGGCCGGCATAGCCCGCGCGGACCACGTGTCCCATGAACTTGGCGAGCTCAAACTGGCCCTCACCCGGGAACACCCGGTAGTGCCGGCTCCAGGACAGCACGTCCATGGAAAGCTTGGGGGCGTCTGCCACCTGGACGAAGAAGATCTTGTCCGGATTGAAGGCCTCAATGGGCGCGGTGTCCCAGTCGCGGGACAGGATATGGAAGGAGTCCAGGCAGGTACCCAGGTTCGGGTGATCCACGGCCTCCACGAGCCGGTGGGCGTGTTCGTAGTCGCTGACATACTTGCCCCACGCCAATGCTTCGTAGGCAACTTTGACGCCGTGCTGGCCCGCGAGGTCGGCCAGCAGGCCCAGCTGCTCGGTCCGAAGGTCGTCGCTGTCTATGCTGGCGGTGGCAACGTTGGAACAGACCAGGACGGTGTCCATGCCCAGGCGCTCCATGAGCCTGAACTTGGCGTCAGCACGGCGGAGGTTGGCTGCCAGGAGGTCCTCGGACACGCTGTCGAAATCGCGGAACGGCTGGTAGAGGTCCAAGGTCAGGCCCAGGTCCGCTGCCATCTTGCGCACGTCCTCAGGCGTCAGCGGCGACGTGACCAGGTCCTGTTCGAAGATTTCGATGCCGTCGAAGCCTGCGATGGCACAGGCCTGCATCTTCTCCATCAGCGTCCCGGAGAGGCAGACGGTGGCGATTCCGGTGCGCATCAGGCGGCCACCTCTTCCGCTGCCACGAGCTCCAGGAAGTGCGACCGCATCCTATCGGCGTCCGCTGCCAGTCCGGTGAAGATCCGGAAGGCATCCGCCGCCTGGCCCACGGCCATGCGGCCGCCGTCCAGGACGTCGCAGCCCCTGGCCCGGGCGCCGCGGACCAGTTCGGTGTCGATGGGGCGGTAAACGATGTCCGCCACCCAGTGCCGGGCTTCGAGCAGGTCAAGGTCAAGCGGGACACCCGGGTGTGCTGCCATTCCTACGGGGGTGCAATGCACCAGGCCGTCGGCGAGGGGCAAAAGCTGCGGCAGCTCCGCCGTCGTCCGTGCTGTGACGGCGCTGTCAGGGAAGAAGCCAGCCAGTTCCTCGGCTTTCGCAGTGCCGCGTGCGGTGTCCACGTCCACCAGGTCCAGGGCCTTCACGCCGGCGGCGAGCAGGGCATAGGCGACGGCGGAACCCGCACCGCCGGCACCGAGCTGGACCACCCGGTCCAGCTTCGCGCCCGGGAGGCCGGAGGCGAGCGCGGCGCCGAAGCCGGAGAAGTCGGTGTTATGGCCTATGAACCGGCCGTCCTCGATCACCACAGTGTTGACGGCACCGAGCCGGAGGGCGTCCGGCGAAACCTCATCGAGGTGCTGCAGCACCAGCTGCTTGCAGGGGTGGGTAATGTTCAGGCCGTTGAATCCGAGGCTGCGGGCGCTCTGCAGCAGGTGGCCCACGGACTCGCCGGGAAGGCCGAGTTCCAGCAGGTCAATAGGGCGGTACAGATAGCGCAGTCCCTGCACGTCGCCTTCGCGTTCGTGCATGTGGGGGGTGAGTGACGGCGTCACGCCATCGCCGACCAGTCCCACCAGGTAGGACTCAGTTCGATTACTCATCCGTGCAGCTCCTTTGATAACAGCACCGGGCGGGCGCGCAGGCCAAGGCAGGCGCGGCAAGTCCGATGTTAGGGATTACAGTACAACATTTGTTCATATAACGCACGCATGTTCGAGATGCGAACATTGACTAACGCTGCGGGAGCCGGGCGGAGAGCTCGGCCGCCGCCTCCTGCAGCAGGGGGACGTGGGCTATGAGAGCTTCCAGGCTCAGGCGGAAGACCGGAACGGCCGTGGCCAGGGACGCGAAGGCGTGGCCCTGGGAGTTGAGAAGAGGAACCGCCACGGCACGCATGCCGGTCTCATTTTCCTCATCCATCACCGCGAACCCCTGGCGCCGGACTTTGTCTATTTCGGCGCGAAAGACGTCACGGTCCGTGATGGAACGCTCGGTGAGAGGCTCGAGGTCCAGCTCCTCCAGCAGGCGTTCACGCTCCGAGTCCTCCGCAAATGCCACCAGCGCCTTGCCCACGGCCGTGGTGTGAAGGGAGCCGAGGTGGCCGGGATCGCTGGTCACCCGGAACATCTGCGGACCATCAACCTTGTTCACCGTCAGGTGGTGGTGGCCGTCGCGGACACTGAGGATGGTGGCCTCACCCGTCTGCTCGGTCACCCGCCGGAGCACGGGCATGGCCGTACCGGCGAAACCGTGATGGTTGGACACCCGCTGGCCCAACTGGAAGATGCGCAGCCCCAGATGGTAGCGGCGCCCATCCGCTTCGTAGTCCACAAAGCCGTCCCGCGTGAGCGAACCCAGCAGGCGGTACGTGGTGCTGAAGGGAAGATCCGCACGCCGGGAGATCTCCGCAGCACTGGCGCCGCGGGGTTCATCCCCCAGGAGGACCAGGAGGCCAAGCGCCTTGCCCACCATGTCCGTCCGGTCACCCTTGGCCGCTTTTGACTCGGCTTTTGATTCGGCGGCCATGTCATCGCCCACTGTGGTTTGGTTCACACTCATAACTTGATATTGCCACATGGTGGCAACTATTTCTAGATGGTGATTATTTTCTTGACAGGTGACCACCCTCACAGTCATCATTGCTATATCGCACAAGTAGCTCCCACCATGTGGCTACTGTCCGGGTTCCCCCGCAACTCCAGCCGTGCCGCACCGAAGCCTCCATCCCAGGCCGCGCCCTCGGCCAGCCCCTGATCCATCCGCGACAATGTCGTCACATCAAAGGAACTCCATGAGCCAGATACTTCCGTCCGCCGAGCCAGGCATCGCTGCCCCGGCCGGGACGCCGAAGAAGGCAGCCCTCGCAAGCTTCCTGGGCAGCGCCGTCGAATACTACGACTTCTTCATCTTCGGTTCCGCCGCCGCCCTGATCTTCCCCACGGTCTTCTTCCCGAATGCTGACGCGAACGCGGCCATCATGTCCTTCGCCACCTTCGGCTTCGCCTACGTGGCCCGCCCGGTGGGCGCCGTCATCCTCGGCCACTTCGGTGACCGGGTAGGCAGGCGGAAGGTCCTGATGTTCACCCTCCTGCTGATGGGTGCCTCCACCTTCCTGATCGGCTGCCTGCCGGACTTCAACACCGTTGGCTGGTGGGCTCCGGCCCTGCTGGTCCTTGCCCGGCTGTGCCAGGGCCTCTCCGCCGCGGGCGAGCAGGCCGGCGCCTCCTCCATGACGCTGGAGCACGCCCCGGACAACCAGCGCTCCTTCTTCACCTCCTGGACCCTCACGGGCACCCAGGGCGGCCAGATCCTCGCCGCCCTCGTCTTCATCCCCGTCCTGGCCCTCCCGGATGAGATCAAGTACGGCATCGGCTGGCGCATCCCGTTCTGGCTCAGCGCCGTCGTGGTTGTCGTTGCGTTCTTTATCCGCCGCACGCTGCACGAACCGCCCGCTTTCGAGGAAGCCCAGAAGACCGCCCAGATCTCCAAGCTCCCCGTCGCCGACCTCCTCAAAGCACACTGGCGCGACGTCCTCCGGGTCATCTGCTGCGCTTTCATTGCCGCCGTCTCCACCGTGTTCGGCACGCTGGCCATCAGCTACGCAAAGACCGTCGCCGGCGTGGACGGCACCACCACGTTGTGGCTCGTGGTGGGCGCCAACCTTGTGGCCCTGGGCACGCAGCCCCTTTTCGGCAAGCTCGCCGACAGGATCGGCCGCAAGCCCGTCTTCATCTACGGCGCACTCTCCAGCGCTATCCTTACCCCGGTCTTCCTGCTCAGCCTGGAATCCGGCAGCGTCCCGCTGATGTTCCTCGCAGCCATCGGGTTCTTCTCCTGCGGCTACGCTGCCTCCAACGCGGTCTGGCCGTCCTTCTACGCCGAAATGTTCAGCACAAAGGTCCGCTTCTCGGGCCTGGCGATCGGCACGCAGCTGGGCTTCCTGATGGCTGGCTTTGCCCCGGCGATCGTGGCAGCCATGGGCGGCATCAAGCCCGGCGGCTGGGTGCAGATCAGCATCTTTACAGCCATCATCTGCTCCATCGCTGCGGTCTCGGCGCTGACGGCCAAGGAAACCTTCCGGGTTCCCACCAAGCAGCTCGGCCTTAAGTAACGCACCAGCCCACTTTTGAGACCGGAAAGCCCGCCATTCCCCCAAATGGCGGGCTTTCCCTGGTGATAAATGGGCTACTCCGGAAGCAAAAGTGCGACGGCGGGTGGCCGGGTTGTCAGGGCCGCCCGGTTTGGAGCACCTCGGCAAGATCGAAGTTAACCGGCTCTTCGAGCTGTTCGAAGGTGCAGGACTCGGGATCCCGATCCGGCCGCCAGCGGTTGAACTGTGCGGTGTGCCGGAACCTCTCACCTTCCATATGGTCGTACCTGACCTCCACCACCAACTCGGGGCGCAGGGGCACGAAGGACAGGTCCTTGCCCGCACTCCACCGGCTGCCTTCGGCGTTCCGCGGCGTCCGTTCGCCTTCCTCCTGCTTGGCCCAGGCCCAGGGATGCCCCTCAAAGTCGGTGACCAGTGGCTGGAGCTCAGCGAACAGTTCCTGGCGGCGCTTCATGGGGAAGGCGCCGATCACACCCACGCTGGCCAGGGCGCCGTCGTCCTTGTACAGCCCGAGCAGGAGCGAGCCGATCGCATCCGGTCCGCTCTTGTGCAGCCGGTAGCCGGCCACTACGCAGTCCGCCGTGCGTTCGTGCTTGACCTTGAACATCACGCGCTTGTCCGGCTGGTAGCTGCCGTCCAGGTGCTTGGCCACGACGCCGTCCAGCCCCGCGCCCTCGAACTGCTGGAACCATTGCTCGGCGACTGCCCTGTCCTGGGTGGCGGCGGTGACGTGGATAGGCGCGCTGCTGCCGGCGAGCGCCTTCTCCAGGGCGGCCCGACGCTCGGAGAAGGGCCGGCCGGTGTAGTCCTCGTCTCCGAGTGCCAGCAGGTCAAAGGCGACAAACTTCGCCGGCGTCTGCTCCGAAAGGAGTTTCACCCGGCTTGCCGCCGGATGGATACGCTGCTGCAGGGCGTCGAAGTCCAGCCGGTCCCCCGACCGGCCCACCAGGACGATCTCACCATCGAGCACGCAACGCGGAGGCAGGTTGGCCTTCAGCGCTTCCACCACCTCGGGAAAGTACCGTGTCATGGGTTTCTCGTTCCGGCTGCCGATCTCTACCTCGTCGCCGTCCCTGAAAATGATGGACCGGAAGCCGTCCCACTTGGGCTCATAGCTCAGGGCACGCCCCTGCGGGACACCACCAAATCCACTGACGGCTTTCGCGAGCATCGGCGGGACAGGCGGCATCACAGGAAGTTTCATAGGCCCCATTCTTGCCCGGCGGCCGCGCCAGCGGTAGGCCCGGCCCAGGAACAGCCCAGCTGAAAGCCTCGACACCATGCGCCGCGGGCCTGTAGACCTTAACGATGGTCACCGTCGGCTTTCACGCCTCGCATGAACAGATCAGTCCCCGCCAGCTCCTTGAGGACGTCCAGCACGCGGAGCAGGCGGGTTTCGACGCCGCCATGTGCTCGGACCACATTGAGCCATGGTCTGCCCGGCAGGGCCACTCTGGCTTCGCCTGGTCCTGGCTGGGTGCCGCTCTGGCCACCACAAGCCTGCGCTTTGGTGTCGTCACCGCCCCGGGCCAGCGGTATCACCCCGCCATCACCGCGCATGCCTCGGCCACCCTGGCGGGCATGTTCCCGGGCCGGTTCTGGCTGGCGCCGGGCAGCGGCGAGAACATGAACGAGCACGTCACGGGCGATGCCTGGCCGCCCAAGGAGACCCGCCAGCGCCGGCTTGAGGAGTGCGTGGACATCATCCGCCGCCTGCACCGCGGCGAGGAGGTCACCCACCACGGGCTGGTGACCGTAGAGCAGGCCCGGATCTGGGACGTGCCGGAACCCCCGCCTCCGCTGATCGCACCTGCCATCAGCGTGGAGACCGCCCGCCGTGCCGCAGCCTGGGCGGACGGTCTGGTGACGGTCAACCAGCCGGCGGACAAGCTGAAACACATGCTGGCCGCGTACCGGGACAACGGCGGCCAGGGCAAAGCGGTCCTGCAGGTGCACCTGTCGTGGGCGCCGCGCGAGGAGGACGCCGTGGCCACAGCGCTGGACCAGTGGAGGACCAACACCTTCGCCCCTCCCGTGCCGTGGGACCTCCCCACTGCGGCCCATTTCGACGGCGTCAGCGGCCACGTCGGTGAGGACCTGGTCCGGAAGTCGGTGAATATCTCCGCCAGCCTGGACCGGCACGCGGAGTGGCTGGCGGGGTACGTTGACCTGGGTTTCGACGAGTTGTACTTGCACTTTGTGGGGCAGGAGCAGGCGCCGTTCATTGATACGTTCGGCGCCGACGTGCTGCCGCAGCTGCGCCCGGCGGCCGTTACGGACCCGCTGGAGGCCAGGCTGTGAGGATCGCCGAGACCTCGGACCTCTGGTGGAAAAACGCCGTGATCTACTGCCTGGACGTCGAGACTTTCTTCGACGACGACGGCGACGGCACCGGTGATTTCGCCGGCCTCACGCAGCGGGTGGACTACCTCTCTGCCTTGGGCGTGACGTGCATCTGGCTGATGCCGTTCTACCCGTCACCGGACCGCGACGACGGATACGACGTAACGGATTTCTTCACGGTGGATTCCCGGCTGGGCACCATGGGCGACCTCGTCGAGTTCATCCGCAGCGCCAAGGACCGGGGAATGCGCGTCATCGCTGACTTCGTGGTCAACCACACCTCCAACCAGCACCCTTGGTTCGTTGAGGCCCGGAAGTCCAAGGACAACCCGTATCGGGACTACTTCGTGTGGCGGAGCGACACTCCGCCGGACACCTCCTCCGAGGTGGTTTTCCCCGGTGAGCAGACCTCCCTCTGGACCAAGGATGAGCCCACCGGCGAGTGGTATCTGCACATGTTCGCCGAACACCAGCCGGACCTGAACGTGACAAACCCCAAGGTCCGCAACGAGATCGCCAAAGCCATGGGTCTCTGGCTTGAACTGGGCCTGGACGGATTCAGGCTGGACGCCGTGCCGTTCTTCCTCGAAACGCGGGGCCAGCCCAAGGACGAGGCCGCCAACCGCGATCCGCACGAATACCTCAGCGCGCTGCGCAGCTTCCTGGGCCGCCGCAACGGCAGCGCCGTGATGCTCGGCGAGGTCAACCTCCCCTACAAGGAGCAGCTTGAATACTTCGGCGGGGCCGAGGGCAACGAGCTGAACATGCAGTTCGACTTCATGACTATGCAGCACCTTTATCTGTCCCTGGCCCGCCAGGATGCCCGGCCGCTGACCGAGAACCTTAAGAGCCGCCCGCCGCTGCACCCCGACAACCAGTGGGCGATGTTCGTGCGCAACCACGATGAACTGACCCTGGACAAGCTCAATGACGCCGAGCGCCAGGAAGTCTTTGCTGCCTTCGGCCCTGAGAAGAACATGCAGATCTACGGGCGCGGGCTCCGCCGCAGGCTGCCACCCATGCTCGGCGGCGACGCCGAAAGGATCAGGATGGTGTACTCGCTGATGTTCTCCCTTCCGGGCACCCCTGTCCTGTTCTACGGCGAGGAAATCGGCATGGGGGAGGACTTGAGGCAGAAGAGCCGCGCCGCGGTTCGCACGCCCATGCAGTGGAACAGCACCAGGAACGGCGGATTCTCAAGCGCCAAGGCGTCCGACCTCGTGGTCCCGCTGGCCCGCGGCGAGTACGGTCCGGCGAACGTCAACGCCTCCGCAGCCAAACGGGACCCGGATTCCCTCTGGAACTTCATGGCTAGGCTCATCCAGCGCTACCGCGAATCCCCGGAGCTCGGCTGGGGCGAGTTCGCAGTGATCGACCAACCTGAGCCTGGCGTCTTCGCCCACACGTGCGCCTCGGACGGGGCCACCATGGTGCTGCTGCACAACTTCGGCACCAGCACGGTCAAGGTCACCGGCAAGGTGGGGCCTGAGGACGGGCCGAAGCGGGCGTTTAGGGGGGGCACCTTGCTGGACGTGCTCGACGGCGACAACGTGCCGCTGGAGCCCGACGGCGGCTTCAGCGTGGAGCTGGGCCGTTACGGCTACCGGTGGTTCCGCGTGCAGCAGCCGGGCGACCGGCTGGCGCCCTGAGCAGACTGGCGCCTCCTCGGCAGCTGACAGGTGTGGGCCTAGAGTTCCCGGCGCAGGACCCTCACTTCCCAGGGCCGCAGCTCCGGACCGCCGTCGGGTGGGTAGTTCCCCAGGACCTTGGCAGCGCCTGCCCAGCTGGGGTCGCCGACGTCGGCCATTTGGTCTGAACCGGAGAAGTTGCCCAGTACCAGCAGTTCGGCGTCCGGCAGCGAGCGCGTGAAGGCATAGACGTGTTCGTCGTCGGGCAGCAGCATGGTGAAATCTCCATAGGCCACCACGGGGTCCGTGTGGCGCAGGCCGATCACCCTGCGGTAGAAGCTGTACACGGAGTCCGGGTCGTCCACCTGCGCGGCAGCGTTAATGGTGTTGGCGTTGGGGTTCACGGCGATCCACGGCGCCCCGGTGGTGAAGCCGCCGTGGCGGGATGCGTCCCATTGCACGGGAGTGCGGGCGTTGTCCCGGTTCAGTGGTGCCAGGGCGGCCAACACCTCGGCATCGGTGTGGCCGAGGTGCGTGGTGGCCTCGCGGTGGTGGTTGAGTACCTCGATGTCCCGATAATCACTGATGGCGCCGAAGGTCATGTTGGTCATGCCCAACTCCTCGCCCTGGTAGACATACGGCGTGCCACGGTGCAGGTGAAGGACGGCAGCCAGCATCTTGGCGGACACGTCACGGTATCGGCCGTCGTCGCCGAAGCGGGACACGGCCCGGGCCTGGTCATGGTTGCCCCAGTAGAGGCTGTTCCACCCGCGCTCCCCCAACGCCTCCTGCCAACGGCCCAGTGACTTCTTCAGGTCGGTGAGCCGGAGCTTCCTGGGCCGCCATTTGTTGCCGCCCTCCTGGTCCAGGGCCACGTGCTCAAACTGGAAGACCATGTCAACCTCCTCCCGGGCGGGGTCGGTAAACAGGACGGCGTCCTCCACGGTGACGCCGGGCATTTCGCCCACGGTCAGCAGGTCCTTATCCCGGCCCGCGAAGACCTCCTGGTGCATCTCCTGGAGGAACTCGTGGATCCGCGGACCGCAGATGTAGTGCGGGCCGCCGTCGCCGTAGAGCATGCCGTCAGCCCGCGGCCCGTCCGGCAGGGAAGGGTTTTTGGAGATGAAGTTGATGACGTCCATCCGGAAACCGTCCACACCGCGGTCCAGCCACCAGTTCATCATGTCGTAGACGGCGGCCCGGACCTCAGGGTTTTCCCAGTTCAGGTCCGGCTGCTTCTTCGAAAAAAGGTGCAGGTAGTACTCGCCGCTGGCGGCGTCGTACTCCCACGCCGGGCCGGAGAACGCCGAACCCCAGTTGTTGGGTTCGGCCCCCGGCGCACCCGGCTCCGCTCCGTTCCGCGGGGCGCGCCACCAGTACCAGTCCCGTTTCGGGTTGTCCCGGGAGGAGCGGGACTCGACAAACCACGGATGCTCGTCGGACGTGTGGTTGACCACCAGGTCCATCACCAGCTTCATGCCGCGGGCGTGGAGGCCGTCCAGCAGTTCGTCCAGGGTGTCGAGGTTCCCGAACACCGGATCGATGTCACGGTAGTCGCTGATGTCGTAGCCGTTGTCGTCCTGCGGCGAGCGGTAAACCGGGGACAGCCAGAGGACGTCGATGCCAAGGTCCTGGAGGTAGTCAAGCCGCCCGATGATGCCGCGGAGGTCGCCCACGCCGTCGCCGTCGGAATCGGCGAAGCTGCGCGGGTAGATCTGGTAGACCACGGCGCTTTTGAACCATTCCCGTCCCGCTCGGCGGGCCGTTTCCGACTGGATTTCCTGGCTGGTCATGGCTTCCTCCTGGGACGCGGCGCGGCGGGATACGGGCTCATTGAAAGTCTGGTTCCCGCAGGTACTGCGGTCAATGGCCCCCATTATGAAAAGATCAACCATGCGCCCTATGCAACACTCCAGCAAACTCCAGAACGTCCGGTATGAACTCCGCGGGCCCATCCTCCAGGCGGCCAAGGTCATGGAGGCCGAGGGGCACCGGATCCTCAAGATGAATCTCGGGGACACCGCACCGTTCGGCATGGAGGCGCCGGAGTCAGTGGTGGTGGACATGATCCACCACCTGCGGGACGCCCAGGGCTACAGCGATTCCAAGGGGATCTTCTCCGCCCGGACGGCTATCTCGCAGTACTACCAGACCCGTGGCCTCATGCAGATCGGCGTGGAGGACATTTTCATCGGGAACGGTGTCAGTGAGCTCATTTCCATGTGCCTGCAGGCGTTTATGGAAAACGGCGATGAGATCCTGGTCCCAGCCCCCGACTACCCCCTGTGGACGGCCGCGGTGACCCTGACCGGAGGCAAGCCGGTGCACTATCTCTGCGATGAGGCTGAGCACTGGTGGCCGGACATGGCCGATGTCGAGGCAAAGATCACCAGCCGCACCAAGGGGATCGTGATCATCAACCCGAACAACCCCACCGGTGCTGTCTACCCGCGGCACATCCTGGAACAGTTTGCTGCGCTGGCCCGGAAGCACAACCTGGTCCTGTTCTCGGACGAGATCTACGAGAAGGTGCTTTACGAGGACGCTACCCACATCCACACAGCCTCCGTGGCCGAAGACGTGTGCGTCCTGACCTTCAGCGGTTTGTCCAAGGCGTACCGCATGCCGGGGTACCGGGCAGGCTGGGTGGCGGTCACTGGACCGCACGCCGCCACTGCCGACTACCGCGAGGGACTTGAGCTCCTTGCCTCGCTGCGCCTGTGCCCCAACGTTCCGGCCCAGCATGCAATCCAGACGTGCCTGGGCGGCTACCAAAGCATCGAGGCGCTGGTGAAGCCGGGCGGCAGGCTGCGCGACCAACGCGATCTGGCCTACAAGCTCCTCACGGCCATCCCCGGCGTCACGTGCGTCCCTGCGGCGGGAGCCATGTACCTGTTTCCCCGTCTGGACCCGGAGCTTTACCCGATCAGGAGTGATGAGCAGTTCGTCCTGGACCTCCTCCAGGACCAAAAGATCCTGGTGTCCCACGGCTCGGCTTTCAATTGGCCCGCTCCGGACCACTTCCGCTTTGTGATCCTCCCCTCCGTCCTGGACATCGAGGAAGCCGTAAGGAGGATCTCCACGTTCCTGGCGACCTACCGCAGCAGTGTGGTGGACTGACCGCGGGAGTCAGGGCTGGTTTGAGCGCTCCTTCGCGGCGGCAATTAGCTTCTCAGCCTCCCGCAGGATGTGGGCCGCCGTCGCCGACCCCACCGGCACCGCAATATTCCGGGAGGGCAGCGGCACGTCACGGTCCGGGCGCTGGCCGGCTCCGGGACGGACCCCTGGGACGCCCTCCAGGGAGGCCAGGCGGTCCAGTTCCTGGTCCTGGATGCCAACGGCCAGCGCACTCATCAGCTCGGCGTCTTCAGCCGTGGCGAGGTCGCTGCCGATCAGTTGCACCAGGACTTTCATCCCCGCCAGCCGCCGCTGGGGATCAGCATCGCTCAGGGCCGAGTCGATGCCCCACTGGGCGCGCTTCCACCATTGGTCGCGCCGGTCCGCTTGCGTCTTCTGCCGGTACGTCAGGTAGGCCACCAGGACCACCCCGAACGTGGCTAGGGGTGCCACCGCCGCGGCGCCCAGCACGGCAGTCCAGATCCCGTCCATGATCTCCATGCCACCACCTTAGGCACGCCGGCACTGGATCGGCTGGTGGACGCGGAAACGGGCCCGGCGCGGGGATCTAACCGGCTCCTAACCGTCAGGAAACGCGGGCGCAACAATGCCCCGCCACACTGGAAGTGCCGGCAAGCGCAGGCGTCCAGCTCCAGTCCAGGAGGCCCCACCATGTTGAAGGAAGTCAAAGCCCATGTCACCCGGGTCCGCGCCCTGGACCAGCTCCACCGCGGCGATGAAATCGAAGCCCGTCTCTCGGTTGGGCCCAGCTACGACGACGTTGTGATCCGCCGTGGAAGCGTCCAGGAAACGGCTCCGGGCATCGGAGTCGTCTGGATCATGGACCGCCAGACAGGAATGCGCAAAGCAATCAATGCGGACGAATGCAGCGTGTGGCGCATCGCCTGACCAGGAACGTTCGTGCCGCACAAACAGCACCACGACGGCGGGCGCAGTCAGTCAGGACTGCCCGCCGTCATGGAGCCCAGCCGGTTTAGCCGCCGGCCACGGACTGGATAATCAGCACTTCCTGACCGTCCGCCACCTCAGTTTCCAGGCCTTGGAGCCTGCGCACCTCGTCGCCGTCCACGTAGACGTTCACGTACCGGCGCAGGGCACCGGTCTCGTCCCGCAGGCGCCTCGCCAGCACGGGGTAATCCCCGGCTACCGAGTCCAGGAGCTTCCCCACTGTCATTGACCCCTCGGCGGGCGCAGTCAGGATGGACTGCCCGCCGGCCAGGGGCTGCAGGATGCTGGGCAGCACCAGGCGGATGTCAGGCATCCTGGGACACCGCCGTTTCCGGAACACGCGACTCCGGCAGCCGCGCTCCCGCCACCCTGGCTGCGCGGACACACAAAACATCCGGAAGATGGCTGGCAACTTCCGTAAAGGTCTCCCCTTCATCCGCGCTGGCGTACACCGTGCCGCCGCGGGTACCGAAGTAAACACCCACCGGCTCGGCGGAGTCCACGCACGCGGCGTCCCGGAGCACGCTGTTGTATTCCCCCTCCGGCAGTCCGGTGGAGAGGCGCTTCCAGGTGGTTCCGGCGTCGTCCGTGCGGTGCATTGCAAGCTTCCCTTCGGGAGGGATACGTTCGCCGTCGGCCTTTAGCGGCACCACCCAGACAGTCCCCTCCCGCCGGGGGTGTGTGAGCATCACAAAGCCAAAGTCCGCGGGCAGCCCCTCCGCGATGGACTCCCAGTTCTCGCCGTTGTCGTCCGTACGGTACACGCCGTGGTGGTTTTGGGCGTAGAGGCGCCCTTCGACGGCGGCATCCGCAGCGATCTTGTGCACACACTGGCCGAATTCCGGGTTGGGGTCCGGCATGAAGTAGGCCGAAATACCCTTGTTCCTGGCCTCCCAGGACGCTCCGCCGTCGAGCGAGCGGTATACGCCGCCGGTACTCATGGCGATATGGACGTTGTCACCCGCCGGGTTGACCACGATCGAATGGGCTGCGGCGCCGCCGTAGCCGGCGCCCCACTCACTGCGGTGCGGGTGGTCCCACAGCCCGCGGTTCAGCTCGAAGTGTTCGCCGCCGTCAGTGGATTTCCACACGGAAATGGGTTCGGCCCCTGCCCAGACCACTCCGGGCCGCGACTCTGCGTCCGGATAGATCTGCCAGATACGCTCGACGGCGGCTCCGGTGTCTTCGGGGAAGGTGATCGCCCCCTGTTCGGGCTCGGACCAGGTAGCGCCGAGGTCATCGGAGTGGGCCACGGTAGGCCCCCAATGTTCGGATCGGACCCCCACCATGATCCGGGTGCGGCCGTTTCGGGTGTCGATGCCAATGCTGGGAATTTCGCTCATCAAAAAGTGCGGGCCGGAGAAGGACCACTGTTGCCTGTCTTGGCTGGTGGCCAGCCACAGGCCCTTTTTGGTTCCGATCGCCAGGACAAAGCTCTCTGTGGATGCCATGCACCCCATGCAACCACTCCGGCCGGAAGGCCGCAACGGTTTTCGACAGGGCCGGCTCTTAGTCCGGCGGCGTTAGTCCACGAATTCGGACTGGGTCTCGATGAAATCCCAGTCCGCTTCAGTGAGCACCGAGACGGGATTCTCAGGGTGGGGTCCTCCCGCTTCGGCGATGCCCTGCAGCACTGGGAGGGGCAGCTCCTCCGCACGCAGGTTCTCCCGGAGCCATTCCTTGGAGGCAAGGTCCAAGTCCAGCCACCACATGTAAATTTCCATGCCCGTCACGCCCTTTCGTATGACTCATACGTTAGGCGCGGGCATGTCCACGTTCAAGGGTGCGAGTCCCCGAAGCCGGTTACGTGCGGAGGGAACAAGTAGTATTCCCGCGGCTTCCGCGTAGTAGCAGGTATCGCCGCAGTTCAGCGGCCTTTAAAGTCGAGTACCTGCTACTCGCGACTGCCTCTTGGGGCCACCCTAGCCTGAAGTGACAAGCAAGCTGACCGTGCTGCTGGGGCACTCAGAGTCACCGCTACTCCCCCTCATCATGGTCCGTTTCACACATACTGGGGAGAAAACAATGAAACGTACCTTTGCAGCACTGGGGGTCATGGGGCTGGGGCTGATTAGTCTGACAGCACCAGCAATGGCTGCTCCTAATATGGTCATCGTCTGCCACGACGGCTCATCAACCGGAACGGGTTGGGACGCAATTGCATTCAACGTGAACGGCCTGAATGGCCACGACGGGCATGCCACCGACATCATTCCGCCGAACAACTCCATACCGGGCGGCCTGAACTGGACGAACGCCGGAAAGATTACCTACATCGCCAACTGCGCACCGCTGCCGCCGGGCGAGGAGCCTCCGGTTTATCCGCCGGTGGACCCCGTCGACCCCGTCGACCCGGTTGACCCTGTCGACCCCGTGGACCCGGTTGACCCCGTCGACCCGGTGGACCCGGTGGACCCCGTTGACCCCGTCGACCCCGTCGACCCGGTGGACCCGGTTGACCCCGTCGACCCGGTTGACCCCGTCGACCCCGTGGACCCGGTTGACCCCGTCGACCCGGTGGACCCCGTCGACCCGGTGGACCCCGTCGACCCCGTCGACCCCGTCGACCCCGTCGACCCCGTCGACCCCGTCGACCCCGTCGACCCCGTCGACCCGGTTGACCCCGTCGACCCGGTTGACCCCGTTGACCCCGTTGACCCCGTCGACCCCGTCGACCCCGTCGACCCCGTCGACCCCGTCGACCCCGTTGACCCCGTTGACCCCGGCAACACCGATCAAGTCGTGCTTTCCGGCACGACGCCACCACGCGCCACCGGGGCACAGGCCGTCAGCCAAGGCACCAACCGCGGCTTCAACGCCCAGACGGCAGTGGGCGGAACTGAAAGTGCTCCTACGTGGCTAGCGGGCCTGGCCGTGATGCTGGGCGCAGGCGCAGTGGTTGCTGTCCGCCGCAGGTCCCTGGAGGCACAGGCAGGCTAGCACCAGTTCGGACTGGGCCGATCTGACCTGCAGGGCGCCCCGCCAACTCAAGGCGGGGCGCCCTTCCTGTAAGCACATTTTCGAAAAGCCTAAGGAGCATCGTGGCAAAGCAAACCGGCAGGCACGAACTGGCGAAACGGCGGCGCGGCTGGAACCGCGCCGACCTGGCCATCCTTGCCTGCGGTGTTCTGGGTTTCTTTTCCTTCACGTTTGGTGGGCCACTGCTGGACCAGCATGGGGCCGCTGCGCCCGGAACAACCGCCACTCTGCACTCGGGAACGTCGTCGATCGAACTGCCATTGCCCCTGGCCGTTTCTGGCCCGCCGTCCTCTCCCACCCACGCACCAACTGCCGCGCCCGTAGCCGCAGGTCCCGCCCTCCCGGCTGCTTCGCCGCCGCTGCGCGTCGTCTATCCGAAAGCTGCGATGGACACAGCTGTACATCCACTGGCGCCGGACAGCACCGCCGTCGAGAGCCAGACAATCGTGCCGCCCACCACCATGGATGGTTACTGGCTAACACCCTTCGGTGTGCCGGGAAACGGATCGAACAACACCACTTACGTCATTGGCCACAGCTGGGAAGGCCAGGACGCCCCGTTTAACCACCTCAGCTCCGCGGCAGCAGTGGGCGACGAGTTCGATGTAGTCACCGCCACCGGAACTATCCAGTATCGGGTGGACACTGTGACCACGTACCTCAAGGCCACACTCAAGGACAGCCCCATCTGGGACATGGTGCCCAGCAGGCTGGTGCTGATCAGTTGCTACACGGAAGATCCGTGGGGGAAGAACGTGGTGGTCTCCGCCTCACCAGCCTAGGAACGAACTCCCGGACACTGTTCAAGCACACCCGCCGGGCAGAGAATGAGCTTATGACTCCAGAACGATTCAGCGGTCCGCCTCCCCTGCTCGTGGGTGTTATCCCTGATCAGCACCCCGAGGTCCTCCGTACCGCGACCCAACTCGCGGTGCGGCTCTCCGCCCCTTTGCTCTGCGCGTACGTAGACGAGGCGAGCTACCTGGTCGAATGGGATCCGGCCCGCTCCGCGCACAGGCTGTCCCTCCATCCTGACAAGGATGACGATGACGTCCGTGCCGTGACAATGGAAATCAGGGCGGTCATTGACGACGCCGTCACCACCGCCGGAGACCCTCCCATCAATTGGAACCTCCGCACCTTGGCCGGCGATCCTGCACGCGCCCTCGCCCGGCTCGCGGCAGAGACCAACGCTCCCATGATCATTGTGGGGACCTCCGAACGGGGACTCGCGCACCGGATTTCCGAGGCGCTCAGCGGCTCCGTAGCCTCGTGGCTCAGCCATCACCAGAGCAGGCCCGTACTGGTGGTTCCGTACAGGATGCCCGCCCACGAGGACGCCGGATAAGGCCGCAGCTCCGCAGAACGCCATGGCTGCGGCGCCCAGGAATAATAAAGTGAAAGTAGTTATTCGAGGTGGTGGCGGACCGCCTTACCGGCAAGTAAGCTGGTTCAAGCAGACCGATCCAGCCTGATGGAATGGATGGGTAAACTGCCCAAAAGCTGCTCCGGAGTGCGTATCCCCCAATAACGCACTCCGGAGCTTTTTGTTGCCCTTTTCCCGGCCCCTGGCAACAGCCCTCATCTAAGCCCGCCCCCCTCCATACCCCCCAGGGGTACTTGCGCTATACCCCCATGGGGTATAGCTTGGGTTTTATGAACGTACCGGAAGAAGTTGTCGCAGAGCAGGCCCATGGCACGGATTCCGCGACGGAGCATGGCTATACCGGCAACAAAGAGGCCTACCTTCGCCGGCTCAAGCGCATCGAGGGACAGGTGCGCGGCATCGCCCGGATGGTTGACGAGGACAAGTACTGCATCGACATCCTGACTCAGGTTTCCGCCGTGACCAAGGCCCTTCACGCCGTCAGCCTCGGGCTTGTGGAGGAGCATATCGGCCACTGCGTCGTGGGAGCCGCCTCCGAGCCCGATCCCGAACTCCGCGCCGAAGCGATCGACATCAAAGTCAAGGAAGCCGCCGACGCCATCGGGCGCCTGCTTCGCTAAACCACCATTTACCGGCCACCAGCCGGTCCACTCTAAGGAGCCCCCATGAGCACCACCTCCACCACCGTCAGTGTTTCGGGTATGACCTGCGGCCACTGTGTCTCGTCGGTCAGCGAAGAACTTGAATCCCTCGCCGGGGTCGAAGCCGTGGACGTGGACCTCAATGCCGGTGGTATTTCCACGGTCACCATCACCTCCAGCCAGGAACTGTCACCATCGGAAATTGGCGAGGCCGTGGCCGAGGCCGGATACCTGGTGGTAGCCAACGATGCCTGAGTGCACCACTGATCCGAGGACAGTCCGTGAGCACTGAACATCCGCACCAGTCCGGGAGCCGGGTCATTGACCTTGAGATCGAGGGCATGACCTGCGCCTCCTGCGTGAACCGCGTAGAGAAGAAGCTCGGCAAGCTCGACGGCGTGGAAGCCTCGGTCAACCTCCCCCTCGAATCCGCCCACGTAAAAGTCCCCGCAGGCATCACGGACGAACAGATTACGGCCACTGTGGAAGCAGCAGGCTACAAGGCGAGGATCCGCCAGTCACCCTCCCACAGCCATGCGCACGAGCACGCCGAGGATGCCTCCGGTGGCGCCACCCAAAGTAACCACGCGGATCATGGCACCGAAAGCACCGCGCCTGGTGGCGACCACCTGCAGCACGGCGGCACGGCATCCCAGCTCAAGCCGCGCCTCATCCTGGCAGCCGTCCTCACGGTGCCCGTCTTCCTGATTTCCATGGTCCCGGCCTTCCAGTTCGCGCACTGGGGCTGGGCGGCGGGGGCCCTCGCGTTGCCCGTGGTCACTTGGGCAGCGTGGCCGTTCCACCGGGCGGCAGCTATCAACGCCCGGCACTTAGCGTCCACGATGGACACCCTGGTGTCCCTCGGCGTCATTGCCGCTTACCTCTTCTCAGCGTGGCAGCTGTTCAGCAACCCCCGAATGACCGAACACCCCGGGATGGAAGGGATGGAACCGGGCGGCCTCTACTTCGAGGTGGCCGCCGTCGTCACCACGTTCCTGCTCCTGGGCCGCTTCCTGGAGGCCAACGCCAAACAGAGGGCCGGGGACGCACTCAGGGCCCTGCTGAACCTGGGTGCCAAGGACGCCACGGTCCTGCGGGACAGCCGCGAAACCAAGATCCCTGCGGACGAGCTCCAGGTGGGTGACGTCATCGTGGTCCGGCCGGGTGAAAAGATCGCCACCGACGGCTTGGTCATCGAAGGCAGTTCCGCGGTGGACGAGTCCTTGGTAACGGGTGAATCCGTACCGGTGGAAGTGGGCCCGGACAGCAAAGTCACTGGAGCCACAATCAACACCTCGGGACGGCTCCTGGTTCGCGCAACCCGGGTAGGATCCGAAACCACCCTCGCCCAGATGGCGCGCCTGGTTTCCCAGGCCCAGACAGGCAAGGCACCGATTGCCCGCCTCGCGGACCGCATCAGCGCCGTCTTCGTCCCGGTAGTGCTGGTCATCGCAGTGCTCACTTTCGCGGCCTGGTTGCTCCTTGCCGGACCCTCCGTCAGTGAAGCCGAACTGCGGGCCGCCTTCACCGCCGCCGTCGCGGTCCTGGTCATCGCCTGCCCCTGTGCGCTGGGACTGGCAACACCCGTGGGACTGCTCACCGGTACCGGCCGCGGCGCGCAGTTGGGCATCCTGATCAAGGGGCCCCAGGTGCTGGAGGACACCCGGACCGTGGACACTATCCTGCTGGACAAGACCGGGACGGTCACCACCGGCCGGCTGGCCGTGGACAACACCGTAGCTTTCGACGGGTTCACCCGTTCCGAGGTACTGCGTCTCGCCGGCGCGGTGGAGGCAGCGTCCGAGCACCCGATTGCCCACGCCATTGCAGCCGCCGCCCTCGGCCGGATCTCGGCCTCCCCGGCCCGGATGCCTGCCACGGGGGGTTCCGTCCGGAGCCCTGAGGGCCAGGACGACGACGGCGGGCGGCTTCCCGCCGTCGAGCAGTTCCGTTCGGCGCCGGGCGGCGGAGTGGCTGGCACAGTGGAGGGCCGTCCGGTGCTGGCCGGCCGCACCGGGTGGGTGCAGGAGAACGGCGTCCAGATCTCCCCAGCGCAGCAAGAGGTACTGCATACCACCGAGGCATCCGGTGCCACGGCCATTTGGGTGGCCGTGGACGGGACCGCAGCGGGCATCATCAGCCTCCGGGACACCATCAAACCGGGATCCGCGGCCGCCATCTCCCGGCTGAGGGCCCTGGGGCTCCGGCCCATCCTGCTGACAGGCGATAACGCCGCCGTCGCCGCCCAAGTGGCCGACGCCGTCGGCATTTCGCCCGATGACGTGTATGCCGGAATTCTCCCGGCCGGAAAAGTGGACGCTGTCCGGAAGCTGCAGGCCAACGGAGCGATCGTGGCCATGGCTGGGGACGGTGTGAACGATGCCGCCGCGTTGGCGCAGGCTGACCTAGGGATCGCCATGGGTTCCGGCACCGACGTGGCCATCGAGGCCGCGGACCTCACGGTTATGGGCAATGACCTGGGCCAGGTGGCGCAGGCCATTGAGCTGTCCCGCAGGACCCTGGCCACCATCAGGACCAACCTGTTCTGGGCGTTCTTCTACAACGCCGTGGGTATCCCCGTCGCCGCTTTGGGCCTGCTCAACCCGATGATTGCCGGCGCTGCGATGGCGGCGAGCTCCGTCTTGGTGGTGGCGAACTCGCTCCGGCTGCGCAGCTTCGGCCGCTAACCGCGCGGACTACGGTCAGGCAGCGCCGAACCGCACCGCAGCCCGGGCCTTGGCCTTTGCGGCCTCCGTTTCCCGGTCCTTGGCGGGCGCATGGCTCACGAGCGCATCGAGAAGGTGCTCAGTGATATGGGCGATCTCGTGTACTGCCTCGTTGAAGGCCGCCTCGTTGGCCTTGGAGGGCTTGGTGCTGCCGCTGATCTTGCGCACATACTGCAGGGCGGCGGCGTGCACCTCCTCGGACGTGGCGTGCGGTTCGTAGTTGTGGAGGGTTCGGATGTTCCGGCACATAAGGCCATGCTAGGCTCTGGAACGCCTGGGATCGACCCCCTGCCCCATCCTGGTTGCGGTCTTCCGCCGATGGGCAGTGGTGCATGGGCAGCGGTCCCCATCGACAGTGTTTTGGGGCCG
>NZ_JBBCBS010000019.1:0-34713 GCF_037203945.1 Pseudarthrobacter sp. CCNWLW207
GGGCTTGAGGTTCTTGTGATAACCCTTATCCTCCGCATGCAACGCCGACTCACTGGCATGCGCATGCCCGCCGTCGATGAGGTGGTCAGGGATGGGGGAATTTGTCATGGGGTGTCCTTCGGGAGAGCGGTTGGTGGGCCCACGACCGCAGGGATCCCTGGCTGAGCTTGCGGGACCAGGGGCGGTGGGGGATTACTTGCTGAGGTTGGCACTGCCCGGATGGGTGTTCAGGGCGATGGCCAGGCCGATGGATGTGTGCCACCGTGATCCGGAGATGTTCGGGGTAGGTGGTGGCAGGTCGTGCTCGGACCGGGTCAGCGGTACGGGCATCAAGGGCGGTCAGGCCGGTGGTCACCGACTTCCCGCAGGGCTTCGTTGGGCGGGGACAGGAAGTCTGTGGGCTGCAGCAGGCCAACTTTGTGACCGCCGCCCAGTATTGGGGAAGTGCCGATTCCGGCCAGCGGCGTTACGTCCACTCCCAGGTAATCGAGCAGGCGGACGGTGGCGGGCATCCGGGCGCGGTCGCCGCCGTCGGAAATCTTGACACCCACGGCACGGCCATCGGGCAGGCCTACGAGCTGAATACCTTCAAAACCGTCTTTCGCCACGGATCCGGGAAGCAGCCGCATCAGATCGGTGACGTCGCGGCGTTCGCCGGCCACCATGTCCGGGTGCTGGCGCATGGCCAGTCCGACGGCGGCTTCCGCCGCAGGTGCGGCGGTTGCGGCGTCGTCGGAGGTCCTTCCGGCGGCGTTCCCGGCGGCGAGAGCTATGCGGCCGAAGGCGCGGGCCATCCCTCGAAGGGTGAGGGCGAAGAGCGGGGTGCCGCAGCCGTCCGTGCTGCGGGCAAAGGGTACCTCGCCCGTCAGCTCAGTGATGGTGGCGGCAACGAGCTGCTGGAGTGGGTGGGACGGGTCCAGGTAGCCCTTGACCGGCCAGCCGTTGATGACGCAGGTGGCAGCCATGGCGGCATGCTTTCCGGAGCAGTTTTGGGTTAGCTGGGTGGCGTGGAAACCGGATCGCAGCCAGTCCTCGCGCTCTGTGCTGCCATAGGGGAGGTCTGTGCTGTTCTCCAGGTCGCGGGTAGTGAGCCCGTGCATAGCGAGGATGCGCTGGGTGCCGCCGCGGTGAATGGCAGCGCCGGAGTGGCTCGCTGCGGACAGGGCCAGCAGGTCGGCGGGGAGGTTAAGGCCGGCGCGGACCATGGCCACGGCCTGCAGGGGCTTAAGGGAAGAGCGCGGGTAGAACGGTGCCATGGGATTGCCCGCCGTTGCCGCGGTTGAGCCGTCCGGTGCCGTGGCAATAGCCGAGCCGTAATGGACGCTCTCCACCAGGCCGTCGCGGGTGGCGACCACCAGGGGAGCGTGCTGCGGAAGTGTGCCGGATGCTGCTTCGGCGGTGCCGGGGGCAGCGGTGTGGGCAGCGGGCATGGCGGGGGCTGGCATGAAGTCCTTGGGGTGGCTGGTACTTGTTAACGCGGTTATTTATTGAGGATGGAATCGAGGGCAACGCCGACGGCGCGCAGGTGTTCGGCCATTGCTGTGCTCGCGGCGTCAGCGGAGCCCGCCTCGATTGCGGCGAGGATGTGCTGGTGTTCGATGTCCGACGCGTGCTGGCGGTCGGCCACCATGTTCAGCGTTTCTGACTGGAACGCCAGGGCGCCCCGGATATCGGCGACGACGCTGGCGAACACTTTGTTGCCGCTGGCGCGGGCGATGGCTTCGTGGAAGCTGGAGTCCAGGGCAACCCATGATTCCGGGTCCGTTTCGGCGGTCATTGCTTCGACAATGTGCCGCAGGGTCTCCAGTTCTTCCTCACTCCGACGCTCGGCGGCCAATCCTGCTGCAGGGACCTCGATATGCGGACGGGCCTCGGTGAGGTCCCGGGCGGAGTACTGGCCCAGCGTGAGGTCGTTGGCTACCTTGTCGGCCACTACAAAGGTGCCTTTGCCCGTCTTGGTAACGGTCAGCCCCAGCGCGGTGCAGGAGCGCAGGGCTTCCCGGATGACTGAGCGGCTGACGCCGTACTGCTGCGAGAGCATGGCCTCCGAGCTCAGTTTGCCGCCGACCGGAACCTGCCCTGATTCGATGTCGCTCCGAATGGCGTTGAACACTGCTTCGGCAGCGCTGAGCCGGGCGAGAGGCTGGGGCAGGCGCGGGATGGCGCTGGTGCCCGGGGCCATTGGCTCCGCGGCGGACTCGGCAGGCTGTCCTGCTGTCCGGCTGTCTGACAGGTTCACGCTTAAAATATGGCACGGGTCACAAGGGGGTGTCAAGATCCGAGCGTGGCTCACCTGCGGATGTATAAACCCAGCGGCACGTTCGTGCCGGTTGCGCCCTTTCCCCCGGAAAAGTATCGGCGTAGGCTCTTCCCAGGACATTGAATCGGCACGATCGTACCTATGGGAGTGTTATGGCGGCATCGATCAGCGATCACTTGGCCAGAGAGGTCCGCTCGCGCCGTATAGGCATGCGCCTCACCCAGCAGGATCTCGCGGACATGGCAGGTGTATCAGAGCGTTTTGTCCGGTTTGTTGAACAGGGCAAGCCGAGTATTCAGCTGGATTCCCTGACCGCCCTGCTCGAAACCCTGGGGCTGGAGCTGCAACTGGCCACCAGAACCAGCCAGGCCGCCCGCGCGCTCAGCGGCACCGCCAGGGAACAAGAACCAGCGCCATGAAACACCGCATTGCCGATATCTATAAGGCCGGTGTGCTTGCCGCGAGGCTGGAACGGCACGACGGCGGCACGCGGTTCAGCTATCTGCCGGCGTACCTCGCGTCCGGGGGACCCGCCGTCGCCAGTTCCCTGCCGCTCACCAGCGTCCCCGTCCTGTCGGCGGCAGGAGCGGCGCCGCCCTATTTCACCGGGCTGCTGCCGGAGGGCCGCAGGCTCAACGCGCTCCGGCGCTCCATCAAAACAAGCGCCGACGACGACCTCTCGCTGCTCATCGCTGCCGGCGGCAATCCGGTGGGCGACGTCCAGATTGTTGGCCACGGCGAACCGCTGGACCCGGACGAGCACGCCGTCCAGCTGGATCCGAAGCTGCCGGTGGACTTCGACCAGCTGCTGGGCGACCCGGACCTGATCGACCCGGTGGCGTTGGCAGGCGTGCAGGACAAGCTCTCGGCCGGCATGATCTCGCTCCCCGTGGCCAGCGCCGGCAGGCGGTTTATCCTCAAACTCAATGCCCCGGAGTTTCCGCACGTGGTGGAAAACGAGCTGGTGATGTTCCGGTACGCCGCCAAACTGCGGCTCCCGCTCAGCCGGGTGCAACTGATCCGGGACGTAGCGGGCCGGCCGGGCCTGCTGGTGGAGCGTTTCGACCGGGTGCCCATCGCGGGCGGCGGTCCGGACGAGGTGCGGCGACTGGCTGTGGAGGACGGGGCGCAGGTGCTCAAGCTCTATCCGGCGGACAAGTACAACGTGGGCTATGGCCAGGTGTGCCAGGCGCTTGCGGACTACTGTTCGGCGCCCCTGCCCGCCCTGAGGAACCTGGCCATCCAGGGCGCGTTTGCGTGGCTCAGCGGCAACGGCGACCTCCACGCCAAGAATGTCTCGATGGTTCAGCAGCCGCACGGCGAGTGGACCATCGCCCCGGTCTACGACATCCCCTCCACCGTGGTGTACGGCGATAAAACCCTGGCGCTGACGTTGGCGGGAAAGCGGAGCGGGATTTCGCGACGGCACTTCCTGGGCTGGGCCACGGCGCTGGGGCTCACGGACCGCACAGCGGTCCAGGTGGTGGAACTGGCCCTGAAAGCGTCAGGCCCGTTGATCGCAGACCTGGAGGCGGGCATCGCCTTCGCCGGTGTAGGTGGCTCGGGAATCAACGACGACGGCGGCTCGCCATTCCCCGACATGGTCACCCGGGCGTGGGTTAAGGAGTTGAAGCACCGCCGAAGGTTGCTCGAGGGCTAAGCGGGTCAGGGTGGCGCATCGTCACAGCCCGTCGTACCACCTGAGTATCCGCAGGGCGCGGAGGGTGTTCCAACGGCTGGGATTCCCGTCGCCGTCCTCCAGTTGGAAGTGGACTTTGCCCGCGTGGGTGTTTTCCAGCAGCCACTGGCCATTTGGTTGCCGCTTGGAACGGACTACCTCCACGGCTTCTTCCAGCCGTTTGTCGGGAGCGCCGCCAGCAGCCCGGAAGTAGTCCAGCCCGCGGAGCACGTCGTAGAACCAGCGCGTGGGGTAGGAGAACTGGAGCCATTGACCGTTGATTAGCTCGCCATTGCTCTTTCGCCTCAGCAGGCTTCGGGCCAGGAGGTATTCTTCGCCCCGCCGCCGTGCTTGCCGCGATCGGGAGGTCCCGCCGGTGGAACGTTCGTGCTCAAGAAGCCCCTCAAGCACGCAGATGGTGGTGTGGAAGGACGAGCGTGTGGAACCTCTCTCGGCCTCGCAGTTCCATCCGCCGTCCGAGAGCTGTTCCCGAACCAGCCGCTCCACCACCGGGTCCACGTTCTCACCGAAGTAGGCGCCGAGGGCAACGACCATGCCGTTGATGCAGGGCTCCACCTCGCCATCGAAGAAAGGCTGGTTGCCTTCCTCCCAGCGGCTGTTGTCGCGGACCAGGCTGATTGCCTGCCGGGCTTCAGGGCTGGCAGGGTCCAGGCCGAACCCGCGCAGCAGCAGGAGGCTGTAGGTGGTTGCGGTCCACGGCTGGCTGTCCGGGTCATCGTCATGCGCCGGCCAGTATGTGCCGCCGTCCCATTGTCCGTCGGTGCCCTGCAGTGCAAGGAGCCGGGCGCCCCAACCGGATGTGGCAACACGGTCCCGTTCGGCGGCAACCTCCGGGGCGGGGGCATCAACGAGGTCACGCAGGACCTGCCAGCGGATGGAGGGATCGGAGTCGAGCAACCAGTCGAGCACTTCCATTGGCCCAACCTACACCGCAGTGGCTCGCCCTACAGGGGATCACGCCGTCGTGCGTTCCCGGCTGGCTAGAGGTGCTGGATGCCTGCGCGCTGCATGGCGTCCTTGTAGACCTCGACGCTCTTCGTGAGCAGCTCTTCCTGCTTGGCTTCAGAAACAGCAAAGGCCCGCCCGCCGAGCGCGCTGGCCTTGTAGATCTTGATGCCGCTGTTCTTCAGGGATGAGTGGTAGGTCTTCTCGAAGAGGGTCAGGAACGTGGAGGCATCGGTGCCGTGGGCGATGATGGCCGAAACACGGGAGTTGATTTTGAGGAACTGGCGGAAGGGACGCAGACCGTCGGTCTTTTCCTGGACGTTGAGCGCGGTGGGGAGATCGGGGTCGCGCACCCACGGGTAGGCGTTCCAGGGCATCACATAGCGGGGGTCAAGTTCAGCGAGTTCGTAGATCTGGGTAGCGCGGCGGGCGGCTTCGTCGTCGTTGTAATGGGAGACGAACCCGGATTCCGTGCCCTTGCCCGGGCTGACCTGGAGGCTCACGATCCGGCATTCGTCCTCGTCGTGGACGGGGTCGATGTACGGGACGATGGACCCTGGCTTCTTTTCCATCAGTTCGTCACAAAGCTGCGTCACGGCCGCGATGTTCGGTTCCTGTAGCAGGGCCTTTTTTTCGTCCCAGTCAATCGTCACGGTTTCTCCCTCAGCAGCACGGCGTCCAGAATCAGGCGTCTTAGGCCACTCTACGCTTTTGGACGTGGGGCTGCGCGGGCGGGAATTATTCTATTCCCTTGAGTTCAAGGATGGTGCCGCGTTGGGGAACAATGGAAAGGCATCCCCACACCGCGGGCCTCCCCGACTTAAGGAACCGTCGCCATGGTCAGCAGGGCATCCCTTAGGGCCGAGGGGTTCGCAGGATTCAGGGCGGTCGGCAGCCTCGAGATCATGCGGATCCCGCAGGGCACGGGAGTCTTCGCCGTGCTCCGACCGGACGGCTTCGAGCCGAGGTTCCTGAAAAAGAGCACGGCCGGCATCTTCAAAAAGAAGGACCCCTCGCTACCGGAACCTGCATTGGCTGCGGAGTGGGTTCCGGACGCCGACGTCCTCTATCTCGGCAAGGCGGGTCCCGGCAGCAAGGGAAACCGTGGACTCCGCCGGCAGATCCAGGAGTTCCTTGACTTCGGCAAGGGTAAGCCGCCGGGCCACTGGGACGGCCGGCTGGTGTGGCAGCTCGCGGCACCCGACTCGCTGGTCATCGCCTGGAAAGAGGTCCCCACCGACCAAGTGAACAGCACCGAAGCCAGGCTCCACGCGGACTTTGTGGCGGAGTTTGGGCGGCTGCCGTTCGCGAACCTCATCCAGGCCCGGACCAGGAACTAAGCCAGGCCGCCGTCGTACGTGAAGCGGCCCGCCAGCAGCGTTGCCGCAACTGGTAGGGCGCCGAATTCCGTGTCGGAGACAGCCAGCGGATCGGCGTCGAGCACCACCAGGTCCGCCAGGTCCCCCACCCGGATCCGGCTGCTGCCCCTCGCGGAGGCCACCAGCGCCTGCCTTCTGCTGATGCATTCCTGGGGATGCCAGGGCCCGCGGCCGTCCTGCCGGGACCTGGTGGTGGCCGCCGACATCCCGGCCCACGGATCCAGCGGGGCAACCGGCGCGTCCGAACCCAGCGCCAACGTGGCCCCTGCGTCGAGGAGCGACCTCAGCGGAAAGGCCCGCTGCGTACGGCCGCTCCAGTTGGACTCTGCGGCGTCGCGATCATCCAGTGCATGGACCGGCTGCACGCTGGCAGTAACCCCCAGGGACCCAAAGCGCGCCAGATCCTCCGCCCCGACAAACTGCGCGTGCTCAATTCGGCCACCGATCCCCGCGCGCTCAAACACGTCAAGGGCCATACGGTTGGCGGCGTCGCCGATGGCATGGACCGCCGGGACAAAACCGTACTCCCGCCCCCGCCGAAGCAGGGACAGTAACTCGCCTTCGCTGACGGTCAGTAGCCCGTAGCTGCCGTCGGGGTACGGATCCGAACAAAAAGCCGTCCGGGTATTCAGCGAACCGTCGATGAGGACTTTCAGCGGGCCGACCCGCAGGAGCCCCCTGCCGCCGTCGAGCTCCAATCCTGTGCGCATGCCATCGTTGCGTGCCCGCTCCAGGTCCTCGGGGTAGACGCCGGCGTCCACGCGGATGGCATCGAAGCCATCGGCGATGCGCCGCAGCCAGACGTCACGGTTCCAGGTCATCTCGAAATCAACGACGCCCACGATGCCCCGGGCTGCAGCTGCCCGGGCGGCATCGCGGACCCAGCCGTCCACCAGTGAATCGGGAAGTTTGCCCAGATCGCGGGTGACGGCAAAGGCAGGTTCCTCCCGGAGCAGGCCACTGGCGTCAACCTCCACCCCATATCGCCGGGCAGCAGCGCTGTTCAGCCAGAGACAATGCAGGTCGTGGCTGATCAGTGCGGTGGGCTGGTTCCCTGTGGCGGCGTCGAGCATTTCCAGCGTGGGGACGTCGGGCCACAAGGCGTCGCGGAAGCCTACCCCCACGCTGGTGACCGACGGATCGGCGTGATGAACATAAAGTCCGACGGCGGCGGCGGCCTCGTGCGCGGACGCCGCGGCGGACAGGTCCAGCCTGTTTGAGTGCATCGCCCACTGGGTCATGTGGACGTGCTCGTCCCAGAGCCCCGGAATGACATAGCGCCCGTCCAGGTGGACCACGCGCGCGCCGCGCGGGATTCCGCCGCCGGCACTGATGCGGGTCACCAACCCCTCAGCGATGTGCAGGTCAGAGACGGTATCCTCGCCAGGCTGGCGGATGGAGGCCAGAATGAGTTCGGTCATGGAGCCAGCCCTATAAGTTCGCCGGCGGCGCAGGTTTCCGATTCGACTGGAACGCTGAACGCCAACTTGACCCAGGTCCGTCCGAAAATACGCACCCTCGCGCCCTGGGCGTTGCTCGACGTGACTGACCACCACCCTTGGGAGCCCTCGTCGAGAACTGAGACGGGGCCGAAGCCGTTCGGTTCCAGGACAGGGTTGATGGCGTCCATGACCTTTTGGAACTCTTCCGAGGCTCCCACTATGTCGCCGTCGCTGCGCAGTGTTGGCAGGCGAAGAGAGCATTGGCCGTCGGTCCGCTCTCCGATGGAGTACGGATCTCCTGCGCGCCAGCGCAGCCCGGCCTTGACGCGCGGATGACCGTTGACCCTGAACGGTTTCGCAGCAGTCCCCAATGATTCCCCCAGATTCGCGGCCTGCGCTCGCAGCCGCAATTGTCCAACCCGAGCGCGGGGCCTATCCCGCCCGCCTACCAGCCTAGCCATTCGGCTCGCGTTGCCCGATGGGCAGCGCTGCCCAGCACCGCCGACCCGGCCGTGGGACTAGGTGGCGTCGCCCCGGAGCCGCTCCATCTCGCGGCGGTCCTTCTTGGTGGGGCGCCCAGCACCACGGTCCCGCTGCGGGAGGCCAAGGGCCGGGGCAATGGGACGCGGCGGAGTGTGATCAGTGAAGCAATGGGATGCCGGCTCGGCGCCGACGCGCTTGGCGATCAGGCGCCGGACCTCAAGAATCCGTTCGTAGCCGGACATCCGGACGGTGACGGTGTCGCCTGTGACCAGGGTTGCAGATGCTTTTGCGGGACTGCCGTTCAGCCGAACGTGGCCCGCGCGGCAGGCGGCAGTGGCGGCAGAACGTGTCTTGTAGGCGCGGATCGCCCACAGCCACGCATCGATGCGGACGCTGGCGGGTGAGGAAGGAAGGATGGTCATGGCTGGCACTGAGTATACGGCGTGGATCTTGTGCGAATCTTCCCTGCTCCCGCCAGCCGTTCACGCCAGCCCGCTTAGTCGACGGTGACGTGTACCCGCTGCACCACGTTGTTGCCCATCCCCTGATAATTCCAGTTTTGCTCAAGTGGCTGGGTGGCTCCGGTGGCGTCCGTGGCCCGGCAGGCCAACTCGTGTTCGCCCGGATCAGCCACCCACGGCAGCGTCCACTTGCGCCAGGCAAAGGGCCCGGCCGGCTTTTCGAGCTGGGCGGCCACCCACTTGCCGTCGATCCCCACCTCAACGCCGGTCACTGCACCCTGGCCGGACCAGGCCCTGCCCTGAAGCATCACCGGCCCGTGCGTGAGCACCCGGCGGCGCGTGAAGAAATCCGGTATGCCCGGCGGAACCATCAGCGAACGGACCCTGATCCGCGAAACCGGTGTGCCGGCGTCGTCCGCGTTGTCCTGGTACCGGTACGCCGGCTGCTGCTGGAACCCAGTGAACGGGTGCGTCACCACATCGATGGACTCCAGCCACTTGACGCTGGTCATGCCGTACCAGCCCGGTACCACCAGGCGGAGGGGGTAGCCGTGCTGCGGCGGCAGATCGGCGCCGTTCATCCGGTAGGCGAGCACGACGTCGGGACGCATTGCCTCGCGGATCGGAAGGCTCCGTGCGTAGTGGTGCCGGACGCCGCCCTGGATGCCGGCATCGGCCCCGGTGAACACCACTTCCACGGCCTCGGGCAGCACGCCGGCCTTCGCGAGCAGGTAGGCCAAGGGCACCCCCGTCCACTCCGCTGTCCCCACTCCTTCCATGATCCAGGGCTGGCTCAGCGGACGTGGCTTGAGCAGGGACCTGCCATTGCCCGCACACTCAAGCGTGACCGGAAGGGTGATGGCCGGGTCCTTCCTGAGCGCTGCCAGGCTAAGCTCCAGTGACCGCTCCACAGCTCCCTTGACCTGCAGGTGCCACGAGGCGGCCTCAAGGTCGGGGATGTCGAAATGCGTGAGGACATAGTGGAGGCCGGGTGGCGTGATGTCACGGCGCAGCGCCTCGAGCGGCATCGAATGGTTCCGCGCAGCCAACTGGAGCTCCTCGGGGGTCAACGGCCCCGACGTGGGCGCGCCGGCCTGCGGCACGGGGCGGGCTGACTGGCGTTGCCGGTAGATCTGCTTCATGGCCGTACGATTCTGCTCGATGAGGCTGGAGGGTCCCCCTCTGACAGGTTTACGCCCGGGCGGATGGCCCAGTCAACGGCAGTGCCCGGGCGCTTAGGCTTCGCGGGCCGCGGGCGACTTGGTCTCCGCCGGATCGCGTTCGGCGAGGGATCCGATCGCGTCGTCGATGTTCTTCAGGACCTCCGGCTCGAGGACCACGCCTGCGGCGGCCACGCTGTCCGCGATCTGCTCCGGGCGGGATGCGCCCACGATGGCCGAGGCGACGTTCGGGTTCTGCAGGACCCAGGCCACCGCGAGCTGCGGCATGGAGAGACCAGCTTCCGCGGCGATCGGCTTGAGCTTCTGGACGCCGGCAAGCACGTCGTCGCGCATCCAGCGCTGGATCATCTTGGCGCCGCCCTTGTCGTCCGTGGCACGGCTGCCTTCGGGGGCAGGCTGGCCCGGAAGGTACTTTCCGCTCAGCACGCCCTGCGCCATGGGGGACCAGACGATCTGGGACACGCCCAGTTCTTCCGACGCCGGCACAACCTCTGCCTCAATGACCCGCCAGAGCATGGAGTACTGCGGCTGGTTGGAGATCAGCTGGAAGCCCAGTTCCCGGGACAATGCGTGGCCTTCGCGGAGCTGTTCGGCCGTCCACTCGCTCACGCCGATGTACAGCGCCTTGCCCTGCCGCACGATGTCCGCGAATGCCTGCATGGTCTCTTCCAGCGGCGTCTCGAAGTCGTAGCGGTGGGCCTGGTAAAGGTCAACGTAGTCCGTCTGGAGCCTTTGGAGCGAGCCGTTGATGGACTCCATGATGTGCTTGCGGGACAGGCCCAGATCGTTCTTGCCCTTGGGGCCGGTGGGGCCGTAGACCTTCGTGAAGATCTCCAGGGACTCGCGGCGCTCGCCCTTAAGCGCCTCGCCGAGGACGGTTTCCGCGGCCGTGTTGGCGTAGACGTCCGCCGTGTCGAAGGTGCTGATGCCGGCGTCGAGCGCTGCCCGTACGCACTGGGTGGCGACGTCGTTCTCTACCTGTGAGCCGTGGGTCAGCCAGTTGCCGAAGGTGATTTCCGAGACTTTGAAGCCGCTGTTTCCGAGGTATCTGAATTCCATGGTTTTCAGGCTAGCGGAGATGCCAACTTACGGAAAGGGCTTTCCAAAAATCGCGACGGCGATGCCGGCGCCTCGCTGCCTCAGAGGCGCCTGAGTTCCGCGTACTCCAGGGACGGGACGATCGCGCCGGCATCGCGTTCCACGAAGTTGGTTCCCGGAGGCACCAACTCGTCGATCGCGTCCAGCACGGATTCGCCCAGCAGGGTGTCTGCTGCCTTGAGGTAGGCGTGAAGGTGCTCCTCGGTCCGTGGGCCGATGATCACGCTGCTGATGGCCGGGTGGTTCAGCGCAAAGCCGATGGCCAGTTCCACCACGGAGATCTCCAGCTTGTCCGCGAGCCGCGCCAGCGCATCCGACGCCAGCAGCTTCCGTTCACTGGCAGGCCCGGAAATGTCGTAGCGGCCCGGCAGGGAATGCACCCGTGCCGGGGGTTTGCCGGCATCCAGCACGAAGTCCCCGGAGAGCCAGCCCCCGGCCAGTGGTCCGTACGCAAGCACGCCGAGCCCGTACTGCTGGGAGATGGGGAGTACGTCGCGCTCGTTGCCGCGGACCAGCATGGAATAGGGCACCTGGTTGCCCACCGGCGGGATGAGGTGGTTGGTGGTGGCAAGCCACTGTGCCTCCACCAACTGTGCAGGCGTGAACACCGAGGTGCCGTAGTAAAGGATCTTGCCTTGCCGGATGAGGTCGTTCAGGGCGGTGATGGTCTCCAACACGTCGGTGTTGTAGTCCGGCCGATGCGCCTGGTACAGGTCGATCCGGTCCGTCTGGAGCCGTCGGAGGCTGCCCTCCACGGCCTGCATGATCCAGCGCCGGGAATTCCCCGAGTGCGCGGGGTTGGCGCTCATCTGGCCGTGGAACTTGGTGGCGAGGAAGACGTCGTCGCGCCGGCCGCGGAGTGCACGGCCCACCACCTGTTCGGACTCTCCCTGGGAGTAGACATCGGCGGTGTCTACCGCAGTGATGCCAGCGTCCAGGGCGGCCTGGATGATACGGATGCCTTCGTCTGCTCCGGTGGGCGGGCCGCCGGGTACGCCGCCAGGTCCCTCGCCAAAGTTCATGGTGCCCAGCGTGAGCGGGCTGATCGGCGTGCCGGACCGCCCGAACACACGAAGTTCGCTGAGGCTCATCCCCTGCTCCTCACGGTCGATTTCCCACGGCGGATTGCTGTGGATCGTCACGACGCTACACAAATTCCGCGCCGCGCCGCGGGAAAGCGCCATACAGCTTCGCTTTTCGTAGCACGGGGTAACGCGGACGGCGGTGATGACGGTTTGTGAAGACCGCCCTGAGGTCGGGGCCCGTCAGGATGCGTTCGGCGGGCGTGGCGCCCGGTCTCCCTCAACGCCGGTCGGCGGGCAGCTTGCCTTTAATGACCTTGGCGTGGGCGGAGAGTGACACGAGGGAGCCGGTATCCAAAGGGGAAAGTGGCGGAGCAGCGGAGGGCTTCTTGAAGGACCGCGGTACATCCCGCGCCGGGTGGTCCTGGTGCAGTGCCGACTCCACCAGCGGAGCGACGGCCACCACTTTCTCTGCGGGCACTCCGGGATCCGGCAAGTCCCGGACGGAGACCTTGATTTGCGGTGCGGCGGCGCGTGCGCGCGCAAGGGCCCGGGCATCGGCTTCCGCGACGGCCGCGGCCCAGTCTTCTGCCAGCACCGGCGGTACACGGCGTGCGGCCGTGAGCAGCGGGTGATGTTCGACGGCGTGTTGGAACCGCGGCTTGAATTCGGACGGTTTCAGGGCAGTGCGGGCGTCGCGCAGCACCTTGCGCCAGTCGCGCGGCGCCCTCAGGGTGGCGACGGCGGCACTCCCGTGGGTGCGTGCGGCCGACACGGCAGCGCCGGTCGTCGTCCGCGTCTTCGTCTGCAGGGCAGCGGCTTTGGCGCGAAGCACCCCGGCGCTCGCCGTTTTCGCGGGGGAAGTGGCGGCAGCGCCGTCGTCGTGACCTGGCATTGCCGCATCCGCGGCCGAAGCCGATGACGCCGTCCCCGATGCCCCGGTCAGGCGGACGAGCGGCAAGGTTTCATGCCGGGGAAGCTTGCCTAAGAGGACCATGACCGTCAGGGCAATCAGCCGGCCCACCCCCGCCAGGACAAGGGTGGCTACCACCAGGAGGAAGAGGCCAAAGAACATCAGGAATGCGAGGCCGAGCGTGCCAAAAAAGGTCAGGTTCAGAGCGAGCGTCGTTGAATCTCCCACGTCACCTCTCCTATCTGCCAGCAGCGGAGTCCGTGCCGGCACTCATCACCACGGGCAACAGCCCCTCCACTACCTTACGGACTATTTGAGGCCTGTCGCGCCGCAGGAAGGGGTGCGTCCGGTGTTGTTTCAAACCTGTTACCGGATATGACAAGGCCGCAGCCGCCTATAGTCGGAAGGAGACCCCAAAAGCCCTGTGGACTGCGGGCCCGGACCAGCCTGACAGGAGCATCATGCCCGAGAATCCAGCCGCCGCACGACGTTGTTTCTGCTTGTCGGGTGAGGCGTACGCGCAGTGCTGCGGGCGGTTCCATACCGGCCAGTCCGAGGCCGCCACCGCCGAGCAGTTGATGCGGTCCCGGTACAGCGCGTTTGTCCTGCTCGACGCCGCCTACCTCATGCGGACCTGGCATCCTGACACCGCGCCGTCGGAGCTGGAACTGGACCCCGCCATGGAATGGCGCCGCCTCGATATCGTCTCCACGAGCCAGGGCGGACCGCTGGACACGGCGGGGACCGTGGAGTTCAAAGCCCATTTCCGGCACGACGGCGTACGCGGAGTCCACCACGAAACCAGCCGTTTCGTGCGCGAGAACCGCCGCTGGTACTACGTAGATGCTGTGCTCCTTGCCTAGCCCTCGCTGTACGTTTCGTCCGGGGTGAAGCCTGCCCTGTCCACCTTGCGGTGGAAATGCATGCCCGCCAGGCCGCCCAGGACGGCACCAACGAGCGCCACCAAAGCCACCACCACGGCGGCAATGATGCTGGTGATAGTCAGTTCGCCTTCGTTGATGGGGATCCGCGGGAAGGTGTTCAGGTTGGCCAGGACGTTGAACTGCTGTCCGGCAACCAGGCCAAGGATAGCGATGACGACGGCGGCAATAAGGGCCCAGATCCACACCATGAAACCCTGTTTGGCGCCGTTGAACCGTGCCATCCGGCCTGCCACGTACCCGCCGGAATAGTACGAAGCGAACAGGATCACCAGCAGGACGATGATGCCCACCAGCCCCACAGTGCCGTTGGTTGCCACCTGGTTGACCGCCTCGTTGACGTCTGTGTTGTTGGCCAGTCCCACGGCGGTGCCCGCTGCTGCCACGAACGCGGTGAGCAGCACAGCCATGCCCATGGCGGCCAGCCAGCCGAAGAACGCGGAGCCCACCTTGATTCCGCCGAACTTTTCCTTTTCCCGTGCGACGGCGGTCTGCCGGTCGGTGACGTTCGGGTCCGCCACGCTCGGGTAGGCCGCGGTGGTGTCGGCTGCGTCAGTGTCCGCTACGTATGCGCGCTCGCCGTACGTTGGTGGCGTCTGTTGATAGGCCTGCGTAGGCTGCCCGCCGGCGAAGGTTTCATCACGAGCAGTCTCATTCCGTAGATTCTCGTTCCGGGCACGCCGCGGAAGACTGTCCTCTGGGTTCGTTTGGTTGCTCATGGCTCAACTCAACCACCGCTGACCTGCGATAACAAGGGTGCTTATTAGTTGCTAGCGGTATCGGCGGTGCTGGTTTTCCTTCGTAGAGGCCCCGGGAGTAGCGTCCGCGATCCATGGCCCGGTGCCCTCGGACTGGTCAAAGACACCGGCCTCAAGCCACGTGTAGTCCCCGGCCAGGACCTTGCGCGAGAGGTGGTGGTCGCCGTCGTCGGTGTTGCGCCAGAGCTGATCGAAATACTCCTCGACGCGGACCCGGGCCTGCTCGCAGTACGCCTCAGCAAGCTCATAGGCACTGGCTGCACGTTCAGGCGCGGTGTGGAGCATCATCTCGGCCCGTGAACAGCATGCTGCCATGGCGTAAAGCTCCGCACCGATATCAACAATTCGGCCCAGGAAGGCCTGCTTGTGCTCGAGCCTGGCCTGCCAGCGGCCCATACCGTAGAAGGTCTGCCGGGCCAGCTTGCGAGAAGACCGCTCCACAAAGCGCAACTGCTTGGCGAGACGTCCGAACTCGCTGTAGGAGCGTGGGTCCATTCCCGCGCCCGCCACCAGCTTCGGCAGCCACCGGGCATAGAAGCCGGAAGCTCCGACGGCGGCCTTCGCCTTGTCCTGCAGGCTTGCGTCCAGCGATGCGAGGTCGCCGGCCGCAGCCAGGTGGGCGTCCACGGCTTCCCGGGCGATCAGGAGTTTCATGATCTCCGATGAGCCCTCGAAAATCCGGTTGATCCGGAGGTCGCGCAGTTGCTGCTCGGCTGGAACCGCGCGTTCGCCGCGGGCTTCTAGTGACTCTGCCGTCTCGAAGCCCCGGCCACCGCGGATCTGCACGAGTTCATCGGCAATCCGATAACTGATCTCCGTGGACCACAACTTGGCCAGGGCGGCTTCGATCCTGACGTCCTTCTGCCCGGCGTCGGCGAGTTCGGCCGATAGTTCAAAGACCGCGTCCAAGGCAAAAGCAGTGGCTGCGATGAAGGCGATCTTCTTGCCCACGGCTTCATGCTTTCCCACCGGCTGGCCCCACTGGGTGCGGGCATTGGACCACTCGCGGGCAATCTTCAGGCTCCAGCGGCCCGACGCGACGCACAGCGCCGGAATGGAGAGCCGGCCGGTGTTCAGCGTGGTCAGCGCGATCTTCAGTCCCTGGCCTTCACGTCCCAGGCGGTTGGCCGCGGGAACCCGTACCTGGTGGAACCGTGTCACTCCGTTTTCGATGCCGCGCAGCCCCATGAAGCTGTTGCGGTTCTCCACGGTGATGCCGGGGGAGTCCATTTCCACCACAAAGGCGCTGATGCCGCCCTTGTGCTTGGTGCCGTCCGCGTCGGTGTGGGCCGGCACCAGGGCCATCACCACCACCAGCTCGGCGATCACGCCGTTGGTGGTCCAAAGCTTCACGCCGTCCAGGATGTAAGACTCGCCGTCGGCCGTGGGAACTGCCGTGCTGCCCATTCGGGCGGGATCGCTGCCCACGTCCGGTTCCGTCAACAGGAAGGCGGTAATGGCCCCGGCGGCGCAGCGCGGCAGGTATTCCCGTTTCTGTTCCGGGGTTCCGAATACCTTCACGGGTTCGGGGACGCCGATGGACTGATGGGCGGACAGGAGGGCCCCGATGCTGGGGTGCACGCTGCCCAGCAGGGCCAGGGCGCGGCCGTAGTAAACCAAGGACAACCCCAAGCCGCCGTATTCCTGCGGGATCTTCATGCCAAAGGCTCCGAGGTCCGCCAGTCCCTTGAGGTATTCGTCCGGAATCTTGTCTTCGCGCTCTATCACGCGGCCGGACATCGTGCGGGCGTAGGCCTCGAGGCGTGCCATGAAAGCTTCGCCGCGTTCAACGTCGTCCTCCTTGGCGGTTGGCCAGGGGTGGACCAGGCTGAGGTCGAAGTTGCCCAGATACAGTCCCTTCGCGAAGCTTGGCCGATCCCAGTCCCTCTGGCGGGCTGCCTCGGTTATTGCACGGGCGTCCGCCGCGGTTGCTTCGGATCCGATGTTGCTCGCGGCAACGGGAACATCCGCGTCCGGGGCGTCGGAGGCAAATGCGCTGGCGGCGGGACTGTCAGTGGCGGAGCTCATGGGGTATCTCCTCTGCCCGGGATGGCCGGTTCAAGCCATGGATCCGCCGGGTTGGAGAACCCTTTAGCTGTCTCTCAATATTACCCGCGGGTAGCTTCCGGTGCTAGGGGATGGCTGCCCCGGGAAGTCCCCGGGAATCTCCACTGCCGACGCATGGTGCACCAGCCTGTCCCAGCCGTTATTGATGCCATGCACCACGGCCAGCAGCGTGGTGGAGGCGAGGAACCAGCCGAGTTTGCCGACGCCGACCAGGACCAGGGCCAGGAACCCTGCCGCCAGGACGAAGGCTGCCAGGACCAGGGCAATCACCAGCGTTCCGGTGAACACCATGGTGGCCGTTTCCACTGCACTTAGGTCGAACTGCATTCTTCCCCCTGCTGCGCCATTGCTTCGGTTGGATCAGTAGCACTGAGCGTAGGGGCTTTGGGGCGAGTCCAACCAGACCCGCCCCGCCAGCAACAACGGGTTGATATGGGATCGCAATGCTACCGGGAGGTAGGTCACGGAGCGGTCGCGGAACCTTTGCCGTTAGGGGTAGGAAGGCTCTGCGTTAACCTTGTAGTTGGCAGTTTTCGTCTTTCGTCGATTCTCGCTGCCCAACCATCCCCCATCAGCTGAAGGAGAGTGCGTGCCCCGCTCCGCCAGGTCATCCGCTGACGCGATCAGTGCCCGGCTCAGGGACCTCGAACTCCTCACCCAGGGACCCGCCTGGGCACTCACGCGCTCCGCGCCCTGGGTGATCGCCGTGCTCCAGGCGTCCTTTACCCGCACCCGCCCGCAGGTTCAGCTCGAAGAGTTCCATGCCGACGTCGACTCCTTCCTTGAGCAGTTGCGGCGCGAGGAGCCGGCGCTGGGCGGTGCCGCCGGGGCGCCGTCGGGAAAAAAATACGCAGACGAATGGACCCGGAAGCACTTCCTGACCCGCCGCAACCAATCGGGGCAGATCGTCTACGAGGTCACCGAGCCGGCCGCCCGCGTGCTCGCATTCCTGGACAGCCTCTCCAGCGAGCGGTCCACGCTGAACGGTTCCAGGCTGGGCACGCTCCTGGGCGACGTGGAAAAGCTGGCCAACGAGACCAACCCGGACCAGAGCGCCCGGCTGGAATCCCTGGAGGAAGAGATCGGTGAGCGCCAGCAACTGATCCAGGACATCAGCTCCGGCGATTTCGATGGCCTGCTGGACGACGACGAAGCCGTGGAGGCCGCCGGTAACATCCTGGACCTGGCCGCGAGCCTGCCCGCCGACTACAAGAAGATGCGTGACCGGATCGAGGAGCTCGTGGGCGAGCTCCGCAACCAGATCATCGAGGAGTCGCTCAGCAAAGGCGCCACCATGGCCCAGGTGCTTGAGGCCGACAAGCGGCTCCGGCAAAGCCCCGAAGGCAGGACGTTCCGCTCCTTCACCGCATTCCTGGAGGACCCGCAGCAGCAGCTGCGTTTCCGTTCGGCAATCGGCGAGGTGCTCAGCCGGCAGTTCGCCGACGACCTCTCGGCGGAGGACCGCGAAACGCTTAAGAACCTCGTGGCCGAGCTCCGCCACCAGCACAGCCAGATACAGCGGATCTACGGCAAGCTCAGCGAAAGCCTGAACACGTACGTCCAGAGTGATGACTTCCGCCAATCCGTCCGGCTCCGGAAGGTGCTGCGCGAGGCCGAGCAGGCTATCCGGTCCCTGCCCTATGAACGTGAACGGCCAGGCCTGGTCCGCGGTCCGGTGCTGTTCAACGCGGGGTTCGAATCGCTGGCCATGGTCAAGCTCTATGATCCGGACGAGTTTGCCGTGCCGCCCAAGCTCGCGGACCCCATCGCGTTCAGCGACTCCGACCGCGTGCGCTCGCCGAGGACGGGCAAGGCCCGGCCCGAGGCCATCAAGGCAGCTGCCGCCGGTGCCGCCACGCTGGCCGAGGCCTGGGCCCAGCTGCCGCCCGAGGAGCAGCACATCAACTCCATCCGGGCGCTCCTCTCGCACGCCCTCCAGGAAGGTGCGGCCTTTGACCGTGACGCCTGGGACGGCCTCGACTACGAACAGATAGACGGCACCACCCGCAAGGCATACCTGCCGGTGGTTACCCTCAAGAAGGATTGACGATGACTGAAGAAACCACGACGGCGGCACCTTCCGTTGCGGAGGAAGCCACCCTTGCCGAGGCCCCGCCGCACGCAGAGCGACCTTTCGCCGTCACACCCAGGGACACGTTTGTGGACGGTGCGGCCCTGTTCCCCGGCGACACCGGCGTGCTGTCGATGAAGGTGCGCCAGGCCCTGGTGAAGCTGCTCAAGGGCCCGTATGTCGACGGCGGACGGGACGAAAAACTGTGGACCACCCTGCTGGATCACCAGCTCATCCTGCGCAGCCGCCTCTCGGAACTCTTCCTCACCCTGCAGCTGGACCACGAACGCAAGATCGCTGTCCTGCGCCCGGTGGACCCGGAGGCCATCGGCGGCAGCACACGCTCCAGCATCCTCCGCCAGCAACGTGCCTTGAGCCGGGTGGAAACCATTGTGCTGCTCCGCCTGCGGCTGCTGCTGGACCGCCACGTCACGGCCCAGACGGACCCCACCATCACGCGCGAAGAAATTGCAGACCTCGTGGCCCACTACCAGCCAGCCGGGCAGCAGGACGCATTGAGGGATTCGGACGTGGTCTCCCGCGCCATCACCAAGCTCCTGGCCCGTCAACTGCTCCTTACCACCGGCCTGGACGACGTCTACACCATCTCCAACGCACTCCCGCTTGCCCTGCCCTTCGAAAACATCGGCGATATTCCGGCCCAAATCGAAGCCCTGGTAGCAGCCACAGCAGACCCGACGGGTACCGAAGCGCTGATAGAGCTCGACGGTGATGAGGGTGCGGAGGACGACGACGCCGATGCCGCCCCCGCCCCTCCGCCGGGCGACTCCGCTGCAAGCAGCGAGTCGCCCGGCTCCGACAGGCCCGATGCCACTCCCTGGTCGGCATCGGCGGCGTCGTCCGTGGGTGCGCACGGAACCACCGAGGCGGTAGAAGCATGAGCATCGCATCCATGCTGCCGATGGGCGAGCTCACGAATCCGGGCCAGATGCGCCTTGCCTTGGTGCAGGTGGTCAACTGGGGCACGTTCCATGGGGCGCACACGATGCACGTGGACCGCAACGGAACCCTGTTGACGGGTAACTCCGGCGTGGGTAAGTCCACGCTGTTTGATGCCATGCTGCGCGTGTTTGATGCCCGGCCGCGCTCCAATGAGGCAGCGGCCCAGCGTGCCGGCGGTGCGGTGGAGGACAAGAGGACCACGTTCACGTACATGCGCGGGAAGGTGGGTGACAAGGCCGTGGGCGAAGGCTCCGCCAGTGCCTTCCAGCGGCCGGGTGCCACGTGGTCCGCCGTCGCCCTGACGTTCGATAACGCGGCTGGTACGCGCGTCACGGTGTCGGCGCTGTTCGACCTGCCCAAGAATGGCACGGAGTCCAGTGTGGGGCGCTTTTACCTGATCGACAGCAAGCCGCTGGACTTGCCGGCCATCGAGGACATCGCGGAGAAACGCTTCACCAAGGCCTCGCTGGAGACCGTCTTCCCGGACGCGCAGATCTTCGACGTCCACAAGGCATTCGCCGAGCGTTTCCGCCGGCTACTGGGCATCAGTTCGGACCAGGCCCTGCCACTGCTCCGCGTGATCCAGGCGGGCAAAGGCCTTGGCGGAAGCGTGAACACGTTTTTCCGCGACCAGGTCCTGGACGCCCCGGCAACCCTTGCCGCGGCGGATGACGTGGTGGAGGAATTCAGCAACCTGATGTCCATCCGGCAGCGGCTGGAGGATGTACGGCAGCAGCGGGACCAGCTGGCCCCGGTACCCGGACTGAACAAGGAGTACGCGCAGTCGCTGCTGGACGCCAACCGGCTCCGTGAGCTGTCAGGCGAGGAGTTCGAAGCCTATAGGCAGCAGCTCTCGGTCACGGTCCACCAGAAAACGCTGGCCCGGTTCAAGGACCTGGCCCAGGTCAAGGCCAAGGAACTGGGCGCGGAACGTTCTGTCCGCGACGGGCTGGCCAAGGAACTGCGCGAGCTTGAGGCCGACTACAACAACCAGGGCGGCAACGCGATCTCCGCGATCGAGCAGTCACTGGAAAACGCCCGCGTTGGCCTCCGGCTCCGCGAGCAGGTGGAGGAAGCGGCCCGCAAGGCACTGTCCGACGCCGGCCTGCAGCTTGAGTGGACGGCCAAGGGCTGGGAGCAGGCCCACGAGCAGGCGGCCGCCCGCTCTGCCGAGCTCAAGGATGACTCCCAGGCGCTGCAGGAACTCCGCTTCGAGGCATTCGACGGCCACGCCACGAAGAAACGCGAGCTGGCTGCAGCCCAACAGGAGCTGGTGTCGCTGAAGACGCGCAAGTCCCTGCTGCCGCCGTCGAGCATTGAAAACCGGGCGGCGATCGCCGCAGCTACCGGCATTCCCGAAGACCGGATGCCGTTTGCAGGCGAACTGATCGACCTCGCCGAAGGGGAGGAGCAGTGGCGGCCGGCCGCCGAGCGGGCACTCCGGAACCTCGCCACCACGCTCCTCGTTCCCGGCGAATACTTCGCCGCAGTGACCCGCTACCTGAATGACCACAAGGTGCGCGGCGCCCTGCGCGCCGTGGACGTGTCCAAGCCGCTCGCCGGCGGCGCGCTTGCCGTTGAGGACGTGCGCGACGGCGACCTGCTCACCAAGCTGGACATCCTCGCCAGCGGCGCGGTGGCGGACGCCGGGGAGTGGATCCGGGAGCGGATCGCGCTCGATTTCGCCTATCCGTGCGTCGAGGACGCCGACAGTCTGGCCACCCTGGACAAGGGCCTGAGCCTGGGCGGCGTGGTCAAGCGCAACCGGCACACGGTGGAAAAAGATGACCGTTTCACCGGGCGCCAGGACTACGTCCTCGGGTTCGATAACGCCGCCAAACTGGAACTCGTGGCCGCCCAGGTGGAGGACCTGCAACAGGAGCTGGCCAAGGCGGCCGAACTGGCGCAGAGCCGAGAAGAGTCGCACCAGGGCATGAGCCGGCAACTCGACGCCCTGAGGTTGATTGCGGAGGACCACCGCCCCTGGGAACAGGTATCGGCTGCAGTCGCCGCAGAGGAACTCACCAGGATAGAACGGCGGCTTAAGGACGCCCTCGCAGCACAGGCGGATCTGGAACCGCTGCGCGCCAACATCGAAGCGGCGCGGCAGAAACACCAGGCCAGCACTGAAGCTGCGGCTGTCCTGCAAAGCGAATACAAGGCACTCGACCGGCAACTGAGCGCCGCCGATTCACTGCTGGAAGCCGCGCGGGCCCGCCTGGAGCAGGCGCCGCCGTCGGACGCTACCGTCACAGCGCTGGAGCCGTACTTCACGGACTTCGGCGACATCACCGAAATGCATGAACTGGACAACCTCGCCAACCGCGTCCGGACTGCGCTGTTGGGAGAGTTGCACGCCGCCGAGACGCGCGGGCAGGCAACCTCCGAGCGGCTGACCCGGATCTTCGAAGGCTTCGTCCGTGAGTGGGGGACCGCAATCTCTGCGGACCACGGCACGTCAATCGGCGCAGCGGGGGAGTTCGAATCGCGCTACCACGCCATCGTCAGTGACGGCCTTCCCGCGCAGGAGACTGAGTTCCGGCAGTTCTTCAACCAGCGCACACACGAGTCCTTCAGCACGCTGCTGCACCTGCTGGATGAGGAACGGCGTTCCATTACCAGCCGCATCCTGCCGCTCAACGGGATCCTGTCCGAGGTCAACTTCCATGAAGGCAGCTTCTTGGAACTGGACATCAAGCAGACCCTGCCGGCCACGGCCAAGCAGTTCAAGGACGCTATCCAGAACGCCCTGAAGGCCCGGCACACGCGTCCGGCCCGCCCCGGTTCAGGCGCGGAAAATGGAGCGGACGACGCCGAGCTAACTGCCCGCTACAAGACCCTGGAAACACTAGTGAAGAGGCTGGGCTCGCAGACCCCCGAGGACCGGCGCTGGCGTGCCGAGGTGCTGGACGTTCGAGGCCACCTGTTTATCCAATGCAAGGAGCACCGGGAGGTGGCAGACGGGGCTTTGGGCAAAACGGGCGGCAAGCGGACCGATGTCTACATGCACGCCGACACCGGCTCCATGTCCGGCGGCGAGCGGCAGCGCTTTACGGCGTTCATCATGGCTGCGGCCTTGAGCTACCAGCTAGGCATTGCCGAGCAGGGGTTCACTACCTACGGCACGGTGATGATGGACGAGGCGTTTGTGCTGGCATCGGAGGAGTTCGCTGGCGCGGGCATCAAGGCGCTGCACGAATTCGGATTCCAGCTGCTGCTGGCGGCGCCGGAGAACGTGATCGACCTGTCGCGGCACCTGGGCTCCGTGACGGAGATCCTGCGGGACAAGCGCACCAACCGTTCCGGCGTGCTGACCGCTCCGGTGATCCGGCCAAGGCCCGGTGCTGAGGGTCAATGGCGGTCGGAGGCCAACCCGGTGGACATCGTTTTGCGCTAATCGTGACCCGGTAGAGGTTTTTATAACAAATCGATGGATTTATTGCTGGAAGTCTGGTGAAGGGCCGGAGCTGCGTGCCAAGGTTATGGGCACCATCACAACTCGCCCCCACGCTCCGCCAAGGGTGATCGCGGAATGCTGGGTCCGCCTTACACCTGTCGAGCCTGGCGGCGTCTTCACGAAAGGCACCATCATGCGCCCTGCATTTCGCGCACCGTTCACCGCGGCCCTGGCATTCACAGCCGCACTCACCCTTACCGGCTGCATGGCAAGTGCCTCACCAGGCGGCGGCGGAACGCCGGCAGCCGGGAGCACGGCCACGACGTCCGCGAGCACGGCTCCAAACCCCAGCAGCACAGCAAGTCCTACAACGGAGGGCGGGCAGCCAGCATCGTCCGCCCCGGCGCCGGCGGCCCTGGTGACGTATACGTTCCCGGACGGAATCTCCTTCAAGCACCCAGCGGACTGGCGCGTGGAGCTCTTCAAGGCGGCGGGCTCGCCGTTCGTGGGGACGGCCACGGTTTACGACGCCGGCGGCGCCAAGCAGGCCACCGTCTACACCGGGCAGATCGCCGACGGTGTGACCAGCCCCGTGACCAGGACTGTGTTCGAGTCCGCGCCTGTTCCCGGGCTGCAGGGGCAACCTGCTCCCACGGCCCACTACTCGTTCTACGTTGACAACGTCAACGACATTGCGAAATACCGGATGCACCTCACGGCCGGGGTGCCTCTTTCCGGGGCGGAGATGGCCCTGGATGGGATCATCCGTGTCGGCGACCGCGTGCTGGTTGCCGACGTCGAATTCATCGATAAGCCCTTCGCCAGCGACGATGCCGCCAAGGCCTGGCTCGCCAGCGCGGAAGGCCAAGCCCTCAAGGCGCTGCTGCTGAGTATGTCCCAAAGCTAAGCCGCCGCTTTCCCGGAGCGCTCCTTCACGCTATGTGGGGAGCGTTTCCGGTGAGCGGCTGTGTGCTTCGTCACGTCGGCGAATTAAGTTACGCAAACCTTGCGTAATGCAGAGGAGGGTAGGCTAGCCTTACTTAGGTTCGCTTCATTCACCTAAGGAGTTCCGTGACTTCCCCCCTCTTTTCCGGCCCCAGTGCCACGCGCCGCACGCTGTTCAAGTCAGCCGGCAAGGCAACGGCCGTCCTCGCCGCAGCGGCACTCACCCTCTCCGCCTGCTCCACCGGACCCGCGTCCTCCACATCGGACGCCAGCACCTCCAGCTCCAGCAGCTCGCAGTTCCCGGTCACCATCAAGCACGTCTTCGGTGAGACCACCATCAAGGAACAGCCCAAGCGCGTTGTTACGGTCTCCTGGGTCAACGACGACGTTGCCATTGCCCTCGGAGTTGTCCCGGTAGGCGTCCCCAAGAACGAATGGGGCGGCAACGAGCAAGGTTCCACGCCGTGGAAGGATGCAGCCCTGGAGGAACTCGGTGCGGGCTTCGGTTCGGACAAGGCTCCGGTCCAGTTCTCCGAGGCAGACGGCGTCAACTTCACCGAGATCGCCAAGCTCACTCCGGACGTCATCCTGGCCGCCTACTCGGGCCTGACCGAAGAGGACTACAAGAAGCTCACCGAGATCGCCCCAGTGGTGGCCCACCCTGAGATTGCGTACGGAACGTCATGGCAGGATTCCACTTCCATCATTGGCAAGGCCTTGGGCAAGGAAGCCGAAGCCACCAAACTCATCTCCGACACCGAGGCCACCATCAAGGAAAAGGTCTCCAAGTACCCGCAGCTCGAAGGCAAGAGCTTCATCTACGGCAACCTGGAGCCCGCATCGGCTGAGGGCGTCAACGTCTACACCGCCAACGACAACCGCCCCCGCTTCCTGAGCGAGATCGGCATGAAGCTGGCCTCCGTTGTCGAGGAGAACTCGAAGGGCTCCAAGGAATTCTTCATCCCGTGGTCCGCAGAGAAGGCCAACGAGCTCGAATCCGACATCTTCGTCACTTGGGTCCCGGACGCCGCCACCACCGATTCCATCAAGTCCGACCCACTGCTCGGCCAGATCCCGGCCATCCAGAAGGGCGCACTGGTTGCCGATTCGGACAACACCCTGACGCTCTCCATCTCGGCTTCCTCCCCGCTGAGCCTGCCGTGGTCCCTGGACACGTTCCTGCCGCAGTTGGCCACTGCAGCGGATGCAGTGAAGTAAGCACCGTCCCATGACGGAAAGTACGACGGCGGCACCCGCCGAGGTGCGACATCCCGGCGCTTTGGTGCCGCGGAAGGCCCGAGATCTCACCCCTCGGAACCGCGACGCCGCCCGCCCGCGCCTCGCAGCCAGGCAGACCGCCTGGCTGCTGGCCGCCGTCGTCGTACTTGCTTTGCTAACGGCCGCGTCGCTGGCCATCGGTGCCCGTGGACTGACCCTGGCCGCCGTATGGCAGGCCCTTACGCAGTTCGACCCCGCCAACGGCGACCACGCCGTGGTCCACGCCCGTATCCCGCGCACCGTCCTCGGCATTCTGGCCGGCGGCGCCCTGGGCCTTGCAGGCGCTGCCATGCAGGGCGTCGCCCGCAACCCGCTGGCGGATCCGGGCATCATGGGCGTCAACGCCGGAGCCGCGCTGGCGGTAGTCACCGGGATCTACCTTTTTGGCGTCACCTCCCTCAGCGGCTACATCTGGTTTGCCTTCGTCGGTGCCGCAGCCGCCGCCGTCGTGGTTTACCTCATCGCCTCCATGGGCCGGGATGGTGCGACGCCGGTCAAGCTGGCCCTCGCCGGGGCCGCCCTCAGTGCCGGGCTGTACTCCCTCATGAGCGTTATCCTCGTCTCCAGCCAGGACACCCTGGACCGCTTCCGTTTCTGGCAGGTCGGCGGGATCGCTGGCCGCGAATGGTCCGTGGTGCTCCCGGGCTTGCCGTTCCTGGCTGTCGGGGCCCTCATCATTCTGGCCACCGGCCGCGTCCTGAACAGCCTGGCTCTCGGTGACGACATCGCCCGCGGCCTCGGCCAGCGGGTTGGCCTGAGCCGGGCCGTGACGGCCCTGGGCATTGTGCTGCTGTGCGGCTCCGCGACGGCGCTGGCCGGGCCCATCGGCTTCGTTGGCCTGGTCATTCCGCACGCGGTCCGGTCGCTCACCGGTCCCGACTACCGCTGGATCCTGCCGTTCTCCCTGGTGCTGGCCCCGGCACTGCTTCTGGGTGCAGACGTCATCGGCCGCGTGGTGCTGCTCCCGGGCGAGGTCCCGGCCGGCATCATGACGGCCCTGGTGGGTGCGCCGGTCTTCGTCTGGCTGATCCGCCGCGGCAAGGGGGCCGGATTGTGAACCTCGTCGAAACCAAACCCCCCGTTGACCTATCACTTCCGGTTGCCAAAACAGGGTCTAAGGGACCAAAACTGATAGCGCAACACTGGCGGACCGCCGTCCTGGCCTTTGGCATCGTCCTCCTGTTCGCCGCAACTATCCTGCTGGGCAGTTACACCGTGACCGTCCCGGACTTTTTCAAGATCCTGATCGCCCACCTCACCGGCGGCGAAAGGATACCGGGCGCCAGTTTTATCGTGATGGAGAACAAACTGCCCCGGGCGGTCATCGGCATCATGATCGGCGCCGCCTTCGGCCTGTCCGGCGGACTGTTCCAGACCATGCTCCGTAATCCGCTGGCCAGCCCCGATGTGATCGGCATCAGCTACGGCGCCAGCGCGGCAGCCGTCACTGCCATCGTGGTCTTCGGCGCCACCGGGCCGGCAGTGTCCGGCGCGGCGCTCGGCGGCGCGCTGGGCATCGCGGCGCTCATCTACGCCATCTCCCGTGGACCGTCGCTGGGTTCCGGCGGCGGCAACCGCGGCAATGCTGCCGGCAGCCGCCTCATCCTTGCGGGAGTGGGCATCGCCGCCGCCCTGCACGCGGTGGTCAACTTCCTGATGACCCGCGCGGACATCCGCACGGCAGCGGACGCGCTCGTGTGGCTCAACGGATCGCTCAATTCGGCCAACTGGGAGCGTGCCGGCATGCTGGCGCTGGCGCTCCTGGTCCTGGTCCCCGCCGTCATCGCCCTCGCCGGACCGCTCCGGATCCTGGAACTCGGCGACGACGCCGCGGCCGGGCTGGGTATCCGCGTCGGGTTCACCCGCCTCGCCGTGGTGATCACCGCCGTCGGACTTGCAGCGGTGGCGACGGCGGCCGCCGGCCCGGTCTCGTTCGTCGCCTTCCTCGCCGGTCCCATCGCCAGGCGCTTTACCCGGAAAGCCAGCCTCCCGGCGTCGGCCCTGGTTGGCGCTCTGATTGTCCTCGCCGCCGACTACTTTGCGGCCAACCTTGCTCCCTTGCTGCTGGACGGCACCGTGCTGCCCGTCGGCGTAATCACCGGCGCGCTTGGTGCCCCCTTCCTGCTGTGGCTCCTGGTCACGGCCAACCGAAAGGATGCCTGACATGGCGGTTCTTAGCGCCCAGGACCTCACGCTGAAGTACGACCAGCGCTGCGTTGTGGACGGCCTCACAGCGGAAATCCCGGAGGGGAAGGTGACCATGATCGTGGGCGCCAACGCCTGCGGCAAGTCCACGCTCCTGCGGGGCCTGTCACGCCTTCTCAAACCGGCGGGCGGCGTGGTGACGCTGGACGGCAAGGACATCCACTCCCGCCCGGCCAGGGAACTGGCGCGCACCCTGGGGCTGCTGCCGCAGCATCCCACAGCGCCGGACGGTATCGCCGTGCGCGACCTCGTGGGCCGCGGGCGCTACCCGCACCAGGGCTTCTTCCGCAGCTGGAGCCCGGGTGACTTGTCACACCATGATCTCGCGGTGCAACGGGCGCTGGAAGCCACAGAAACGCTGGAACTCGCTGAGCGGAACGTCGACGAACTCTCCGGCGGCCAGCGCCAGCGCGTCTGGATCGCGATGGCCCTGGCCCAGGAGACCGACGTCCTGCTGCTGGATGAACCCACCACATACCTGGACCTGGCCCACCAAGTGGAAGTCCTGGACCTGGTCACGGACCTGAACCGCAAGCGCGGCACCACGGTGGCCATCGTCCTGCACGACCTCAACCTTGCCGCCCGCTACGCGGACCACGTGATCGCCATGAAAGGTGGCGAAGTGGTGGCCTTGGGCGACCCCACCACCGTTGTCACCGAAGAGCTGGTCCGTACCGTCTTCGGCCTGGAGTCCCGGGTGATTCCTGATCCGGTCTCGGGCACGCCACTGATCATTCCCATCGGCCGTCACCACGCCACCGCCACCGAATTGGAGCTCGTTTCATGAAAACCCGCGAAGTCGCCGCCACCGAGCCCATGACCCTGGCGTTCGAAGTCACCGTTTCTTCCGTGGAAGTGCTGAGCCCCAACTTCCGCCGGATCACCTTCGGCGGATACTGCCTGCGTGACTTCGGCGTGAACGGGGACACCCTGGACCTGCGGATCAAGCTGATGATTCCTTCACTGGGCGAGGACGGCACGGAGCTTCCCCTGCCGGCCTTCGAAATGACGCAGGCGGGCTGGTACCGCGAATGGTTGGCCATGGACCCAGCCGTGCGCGGCTCCATGCGGACCTACACGGTCCGGAAATCGCGGCTGGATTCGGTCTACCCGGAGATCGACGTCGATTTCGTGATGCATTTCGACGCAGACGGCCACGGAGGTCCGGCCGCCAACTGGGCCCAAAACGCCAAGCCGGGCGATGCGATCACCATCATCGGCCCCAACAACCGGGCCGCCCAGTGCTACACCGCCGAGATCTATGGCGGCATCGAATGGCGGCCCGGCATGGCCCAGCGCGTCCTGCTCGCAGGCGACGAAACCGCGGTCCCCGCCATTTCGGCCATCCTCGAAAGCCTCCCGCCGTATTTGACCGGCCACGCCTTCCTGGAAGTGCCGCAGGCAGGGGACTTCCTTGACCTCAAGACGGACGCCAACGTCGAGATCACCTGGCTGGCCCGCGGCGCGGCGATCGGCCGTTCCCGCCCGCACGGCGAACTGCTGCAGCAGGCAGTGCGCGCGGCCGTCCCCGTTCCGGGCTGGGTGGGCATCAAAGAGTCCGACGGCGGCGCAGGCCCGGAGCCCGAGGACGTCAATGTGGACGTGGACATCCTCTGGGAGACTCCCGCGCGGATGGAGACTGCCGAGATCGAGGCCACCAAGAACCCCGACATGCCAGCTGGAGCGATGCCGTTCTACGCCTGGATCGCCGGGGAGGCGGCCGTTATCAAGGACATGCGGCGGTACCTCGTGCGGGACGTTGGGATCGACCGCAAGCAGGTCGCGTTCATGGGTTACTGGCGTCAGGGCAAGGCCGAGCTCTAGCCTCGCTTCCAAGACCCTCTCTCACTTCCTGTCGCTTGCCGTTAACCCAGGCGTTGTCTTCGTTGCCTAGGGTGGCGGGGTGTGCGCTGATTCTTTGCTTCCCTCAAGTGGGCGGCGTGTCTTTGTCGCCTTGGGGGACTCATTTACGGAGGGCGTGGGGGACCGGGACGAACGCCTGCCCAACGGCGTGCGGGGCTGGGCAGACCGGGTAGCCGAGAAACTGGCCAAGGCTGAGCCTGGCTGGAGGTACGCCAACCTCGCCATACGGAGCAAGCGGCTCCGGCAGATCATTGGTGAACAGCTCGAACCCGCCCTGGCGATGCGGCCCACGCTTGTCACGTTGTACGCCGGCGGAAATGACATCCTGGACCTGGGTACAGACATGGCGGCGCTGATGGAGGACTACGAAAAACTGGTAGCCAGCCTCGCCGGGACGGGTGCCACGCTGGTGCTGTTCACTGGGTTCGACGTCAAGGTCTCCGCCCTCCTGGAACCCCTGAAGAAGCGGAACACTGTCTACAACCAGGGTGTGCGGGAGATTGCTGCGAAGTACGGCGCCGTCCTGGTGGACTACTGGTGCCTGGACGCTTTCCACGACCGGCGCATGTGGGATTCAGACCGGTTGCACATGTCTAAAGCAGGCCATAAGTATCTGGCCGGACAGGTCCTGGATCAGCTGGGTATTCCACACAAGATCAAGCCCAAGGAATGGGACCCGCCCGCCAGGCCCAGCCTGCGCGAATGGGAGAGGCGCCAGCGCCGCTGGGTCAATGACTGGGTCCTGCCACTGTTCGGACGCAAGATCAGGGGCATTACCCTGGGTGATGCCCTCAGCCCGCGCTGGCCCGAGCCGGTGACGGTGCCGCGGAAGGGCGGCCTGAAGAAAATTGCTGGGGAACAGCCGGCGCAGGCCCGTCCTACCTAGGCTTCCAGCAGGTTCTCGAAGCCTTTTGCCACGCTGGTGGCTTTGAATTCGATGATTTCGAACTCGGCCACACCGTTGCTGAAGAAAGGGTCCCGGGCCAATGATGCATCAAGGGTGGCGCGGTCCACGCTTGAAAGCAGCACGCCGCCCACCGCAGGAACCCGGCGTCCGGACGCAAGGAAGACGCCGGCGTCGAACGCTTCTTTGACCCAGGCCATGTGGGCCGCACGGTGGTAATCCACGATGTCCTGGGGCACCTTGTAGGTCAACGAGACAACAAACATAGGGTCAGCCTACCGGGACGCGCCCACCGCGCCCGTGCGTCAGTTGAACTCTCAACCACCTGCAGCTTCTACAATGAGCACATGACCGAACCGCGCTGGCTCAACGCCGATGAACGCCGTGCCTGGCTGGCCCTCCTGAGCATCAACACCATGCTCCCGGCGGCCTTGGATACCCAGCTGCACGCCGCAGGCAAAGTGTCGCTGTTCGACTACAACGTCATGGCTATGCTCTCCGAGGCCGAGGGACGTTTCCTCCCCATGAGCGAACTTGCGGCCCGCACCAGTTCCTCATTGTCACGGCTGTCCCACGTGGTCACCAAGCTGGAGAAGCGCGGCTGGCTGGAGCGGAGGCCGCACCCGGGAGACGCACGAGTCACCACGGCGCACCTGGCCGACGCCGGCATGGCAACCTTGGTGGCGCTCGCACCTGGACATGTGGAAGCTGTCCGGGCGAAGTTCCTCGACGCGCTCACGGAGCGGGACGTGGCGGACCTGGCGAGGATCGGCGAGAAAATCGTGGCCCGCCTGGATGACGACCACTGGATCCTCCGCGAATCCTGAACGTTACCGGCAATCCAGCTTCTCCCCGCTTACAAACTCTGAACAGAGAGCTTCTCCATGCACGCACAAAAGCCTGGTCCCGTCGACTTCTTAGCTAGAAAAAGCAGCGTCCTGGCCGCCTTTGTCGCCATGCACTTCCTGTTCCTGCTCTTGCTCACTCCGCGCATCGCGGCGGGGGAGACGTACGAGGACGTCAGCCTTTACCGCGACTGGGCTTTCCTGGGCCTGGACGAAGGGACCTGGCAAGGTGTCGACGTTCCCTGGGTTTACCCGATCGGAGCAATGTTCCCCATGCTTGCCGCCAGCGTTTTTGGGCCAGGCCAGTACATGCTCGGGTGGTTTCTTTTGTGCACTGTCCTGAACTTAGGGGCCGTGGCGTCGCTCCTGGTACACCCGGCAATCAAATTCGGCTGGCAAGCGGCATATTTATGGATCATCCTGACCGCCATGCTGGGTCCGCTCAGCTTCTCGCGGGTGGACGGCGTATCCGCCCCCATAGTGGTAGTCGGCCTGGTACTGGCCGTCAGCCACCCGGCGATAGCCTCTGCCGTGCTTTCCGTGGCGACCTGGATCAAGGTCTGGCCCGCGGCTGTGGTGCTCGCCCTGGTCTTGTCCAGCAAAGCATGGCTCAAGGTTGTTTTGGCTGGCGCAGCAGTGTCTGCATTCATGGTGGCTGGAGTTTTAGCCGGCGGAGGCGCCCGCAACCTGCTTGGTTTCATCCAGGCGCACGGCGAACGGGGTATGCAGCTTGAGGCTCCCCTGACCACCCCTGGACTATGGCAGGCCGTCCTGGGCCTCGGAACTGTTGTGCACCCGAACTTTGCGATCGTGACGATGGAAATCCGCGGCGAACTGGCGGATCAAGTGGGTGCTTTGATGAACCCCCTCCTTGCCGCCAGCCTGCTGCTCATCGCCATCCTCATCCTTGCCGCTGTCCGTCGGGGCGCTCCCCGCCAGGAAGTCCTGATGGTCGGCGCCCTGGCCTTGGTCTCCGCCATGATCGTGTTCAACAAGGTGGGCTCCCCGCAGTTCATGTTGTGGCTCGTTGCTGTGGTGAGCGTTGGCGTTGCCATGAGTGGACGGAAATGGGCCGTGCCCGCAATCTCCGTCGGCGCGATTGCGGTCCTCACCACCCTTGTCTATCCGTTGCTGTACAAACAGCTGATTTATGCCCTGAATCCCGGGGTCGCCCTGCTGCTGACGGTGCGCAACGCACTGCTGGTCATGCTTTTGTGGTGGACAGTGGTGGCTCTGTCCAGGATGGCGCGACCACTGCAAACGGGCCGGCGCAGCCAACCGGCCATTACCGAACCCGGATCGGAACAGCACTTGGTTGCTCCCAGCAACTGATGGCACACTGACGCTATGGACTTTTCGGCCCGGTACGTAGCCCTTGGTGACTCCTTCACGGAAGGGGTAGGCGACGAGGACGCCACCCGGCCCAACGGCGTCCGCGGGTGGGCCGACCGGGTGGCAGAGCAACTCGCCGCAGCGAACCCGGACTTCGGTTACGCCAACCTTGCCATCCGCGGCCGGAAACTCCGCCAGATTATGGCCGAACAGGTGGACGCCGCCGTCGAACTTCAACCCACCTTGGTGACCATCTATGCCGGAGCCAACGACATCCTTCGGCCGCGGATCGACATCGACGACCTGCTCGCTGAGTACGACGACGGGATCCGCAAACTGAGCGCCACGGGTGCCACTGTGGTCATGTTCACTGGGTTCGACGCCCGCGGCTCCAAGGTCTTCAGCACCATGCGGGGACGCACCGCCATCTACAACGAGCTGGTCCGGGGAATAGCGGGGGACCACGGCGCCCTGCTGGTGGACTACTGGCGCTTCAACGAGTACTACGACTGGGGTATGTGGGCCCAGGACCGGATGCACATGTCGGCCGCCGGACACGCGAACATGGCCAGGCGCGTCCTGGATGTGCTCGAACACGACCACTCCATCCAGGTCCCGCCCATGACGCCGGTACCCGAACTCGGCCGGGTGGACGCCCTCCGCGCCAATGCCCGCTGGGTCAAGGAATTCGCCGGCCCGTGGGTGGTCCGCCGCGTTACGGGCAAGTCCTCCGGCGACGGCCTGGCGCCGAAATATGCCCAGCTGATACGCCCCTAAACGGGGGAATCCGGGATGGTGTGGCAGGAGGCGCCTATACACCATCGCGGCCGGGATTGGTCTTTAATTGCCTGAACTCGTAGACTTGGTAGGCGCTAAGTGCGCGGAGCGTGCGCAATTGCTCCGGTGGCCCGGTAAATTTCTCCAGGGTAGCCGGTAGTTAGGGGCTCAAGTTGCGTGACTAACCGTTCACCCTGATCACTTTGGGTCGCACTTACACGCATGATCCTGCAGCAGATATGCGGATCATTACATTCAATTCTTTGAGGAGAAGTCATGGCAGCACACTGCCAAGTGACCGGAGCCGAGCCGGGCTTTGGGCACAGCATTTCGCACTCGCACCGCCGCAACAAGCGTCGGTTCGATCCGAACATCCAGAAAAAGCGCTACTGGGTTCCGTCCCTGCGCCGTAATGTCACGCTGCAGGTTTCTGCAAAGGGCATCAAGACCATCGACGTACGCGGCATCGACGTAGTCGTCGCCTCTATCCTTGCTCGGGGAGTGAAGCTCTAATGGCTAAGGACAAGGACGTACGTCCGATCATCAAGCTCAAGTCGACTGCGGGCACGGGTTACACCTACGTAACCCGCAAGAACCGTCGTAACGACCCGGACCGCATGGTTCTGAAGAAGTACGACCCCAAGATCCGCCAGCACGTCGAATTCCGAGAGGAGCGCTAAACCATGGCTAAGAAGTCCAAGATTGCTCGCAACGAGCAGCGCAAGGTCATCGTTGAGCGTTACGCTGCAAAGCGCCTCGAGCTGAAGAAGACCCTGGTTGACGAAAACGCAACCGACGAAGCACGCGAAGCTGCACGCCTCGGCCTGCAGAAGCTGCCCCGCAACGCCTCCCCGATCCGTCTGCGTAACCGCGACATCATCGACGGCCGTCCCCGCGGTACCTTCCAGAAGTTCGGTATCTCCCGTGTTCGCTTCCGCGACATGGCTCACCGCGGTGAGCTCCCGGGCATCACCAAGTCTTCCTGGTAATCCAGCACCGCTGATTCCAGCTGCTTGAGAAGGGCCGGCAACCATTTGGTTGCCGGCCCTTCTGCGTTTAAGCGCTGCCCTCCCGGGCTGTACGCACACGGCTGGATTGCTGTGTTGCAGCCCACAGGAGGAAAGTACGACGGCGGCTGGGCGGCCGGGTGCACCAATGGGCCGTCCTGGCGCGCAACGGCGGGGTTTAGGACCCCTTCGAGGGTGGATTTGCGGTGGGGGTTGAGTGGGTGTATTGTTTTCTAAGTCGCCGCGAGGGAGACAGCGAAGAGCTGGTTACCGCGGGCGGCCAAACCCCCAAATTCAAGACCAAATTCTGGTAGCTCATTAGAGTGCCTCAATGAGGTGGGAAACGGGTTCCTGCCGATATAGATCCTGAAATACGGATTTGCATCGGGGCTGGAAACCGGGTAAGTTTGAAAAGTTGCTCCGGAGCGATCCATGGCTGTTGTTTGGTTGTGGTGGTGCCGGGTGTGTCTGTTGTTT
>NZ_JBBCBS010000020.1:0-29616 GCF_037203945.1 Pseudarthrobacter sp. CCNWLW207
AAGCAGGTCACCCAGGGACGTGTTATCCGCCTTCGCATGCGCCGCTGACGCAGGAGTCTCCGGCATCTGGCTGCTCATCACGGCCTGCCAGTCTGGCCGTCCGTGGAACGGTCCTTAGTGCGGGGGTCGTTGCCCATGGGGTCATCGGCAAGGTCCCGATCCCGGAGGGGATCGTCGGCGAGCTGGTTGCCTGACCACGGCTCTTCCACGAGTTGCGGGCTGTCCAGCGGGCTGGCCGTTGTGGAGGCACCGGGATAGCTGTGGCCGGCCGGGCTGTATTGTCCGGCTGTACCGGGAGCCCCGCCGTCGAGCCCTGCCGTTGTGGTGGCCGGTCCGGGAACCTGGACCGGTGGCGGCGGAACTGCACCGCCGGACGGGGTGTAGCCACCCGGGCCGCCGCTGTAGCTTTCGGCGCCGTACTGGCTGCCGTAGGGGCTGGGTGAGCCGTTTGCCCCCGAGCTGTATTCACCGGTGCCGTAGCCGCCGGTGCTGCGTGCCGGCGTCGTGCCTGACTCCGGTGCGCCAGCACTCAGGCTGCGCGTGAGCCTGCCTGCGAGGACTCCGGCGCCTGCTGCAAGAAGCAGGAAAGTGCCGGGACGCTGCCGGGCGAAGGATTTGACTTCGTTCAGGAGTGATCCCGGATCCCTGCCGTCCAGCCATGACGCCATGGACGTGGAGCGTTCAGCAACCTGGCGGACCAGATCGCTGGCGACTCCCGGCTGGTCTGAGGCCCGCGCCATGGCATGCAGTTCATCCGAGATGGAACGGAGTCCATCGGCGACTTTCTGCTGCTGGGTCCCGGCCTGCTGGGTGAGGTCGGAGCGGGCCTGGTAGAGGAGGTCCTTGGCGTTGGATTTGACCTCGGAGGCCACGTTGGCGGCCTCAGCCTTTGCCGTCTCAGCCACGTTCTGCGCAGAGTCTTTCGCGGTGCGGGCGACGTCACTCGCCTCGTCCTTCACAGCATCCTTGCGGGACGTTCCGGCGGCATCGCCAGAGGCGGGATAGGCGTTGCCCGTTGGGGGAGTGGGCTGCGCAGCGGATGGGAAGGTGGTGGCGCTCCGCTCTCCAGTGCTCATTGGATTGGCCGGGGGGACGGTGTTGGTTGTGTCCTCGGGCCATTGGTTCTCTGTCATCTTTTGCTCTCTCTTTCCAAGAAGGCCGGTTGTTGATCAAGAACCAGCGATACTGGCCGTAAAATAGTAAGCATGATTACTAACATAAGGTAAGTACCCTTGGTAATTAAGTTTTATGCATGTTCCGGCAACCCTGTCTGACGAGGTATCCGCCGGGGCTGAGGTAACTACGTAGGAAGAGGTGGGTGGCGGTGGAACCATGGGTTTGGGTGGTCATTGCAATCGTTGTGGTGGTGCTTGTTGTGCTAGTTCTGGTCACGGGGCAGCGCCGCAAGGCAATCCAGCAAAAACGGGACGAATCGCACCGTGAAAAGGCGGCAGAGATCCGTCGCAAGGCCGAGGACATTGAACTGGACGCCCGCGAAAACGAGGCCCGGGCTACGCGTGCCAGGGCCGACGCCGAGCAGGCCCAGGTGGAAGCGGCAAGGCTGCGCCAGGAAGCGGAGAAGCGGGCCGCTGACGCACAATCCCTCCGGAATGACGTGGCAGATCACACGCGCAAGGCCGACGCCGTCGACCCTGACGTTGATACGCGCATGGCCGGTGAGGCACCAAGGAATGACGCCCGCGCTGCCGATTCTCGCCCCGCCGACGCGCGCGCTGATGATGCGCGCACGGCGGCTCCCCGCACCGGCGACGCCCGGACCGACGTGGCTGGCGCCGACGCGGCCCGTAGGGAGGAAATCCGCAGGGACGAGGCAAACGCAGACCGCGAAAATCCGCGTTCGGGGATCTAGTTCCGGGTAGCTAGTCCCGTGGCTTCAGTGCGGGGGAGGGAGCAACTCCCTCCCCCGTTGCCATGCCGTCCAGCACTTGCGCGATCGCGTCGACAGAAGAGGTCTTGGGCTCCCAATCGAGCAGCCGGCGCGCCCGTCCGGTGTCCATGACCGGGGCGCCGGAGGCCATATCAATCCATCCTGCGTCCGTGGGCTGGATTCGAAGCTTCCAGGTCAGCGCGGCCACGCCATGGAGCAGGGACATGGGGATGGGCAGGATCCTGCGCGCGTGCACCAGCCTGGCCAATTCCTGCGGCGTGACGACGGGTTCGGCGGCGATGTTGAAGGCCCCGGACTCGCGTCGGTCCAGCACGCGCCAATACGCCTCAGCGACGTCGTCTGCATGGACGGCCTGGAAGATCAGGTCGTCCGGGGCCGGCAGGATGGGAACCTTCAACCGCCGCGGAAGCAGCCGCGGAATCAGCGGACCCAGGAAATAGCCACCGATCTGGCTGCCGGCGTTCCGCTGGAAAGTGAGGCCGGGCCGAAGCCGGGCCACCTTGATCCCGGGATGTACGGCCTCAAACTGATCAAGCAGGCGCTCCTGTTCGGCCTTATGCCTGCTGTAGTGCGAACCTGGTATCCCGGTGGCAGGCCACGACTCGTCCGTCCTGCGGTCTTTGGGAGCCTTGCTGTAGGCGCCCACCGATGAGGCACATACGATCTGCCCCACGCCTGCCTGTCCGGCGGCCTCCAGGACATGGGCCGTCCCGGTGACGTTTGTCCGGTGCAACTGCTCCAAGTCCCGGTTTGGCTGGATTTGCCAGGCCAGGTGAACCACCGCATCCACACCCGCCAGTGCTGTGCGAAGCAGCGGAAGATCGGCATCCACGCCGATGTCGAGAGTGTGCCACTCCACGCCCCTGTAGGGTGCCCGTGCGGTGTTGGGAAGCCTGCGGCTGATGCCGACGAGTTCCAGTGTTCCGGGCTTTGTTTCCAGTTGGCCTTGGAGATTCCGCAGGAGCGCGGTCCCCACATTGCCGCTGGCTCCGGTGACGGCAATTCGCATCGAGAGTTCTCCCTTCGTGTGGATGGCTGGCTCGGCCTGCACATCGAGCCTATATCCGGAAGCATTGTTTAATAAGCAGCCTTATGATTTCCTACTTCTAAGTCTTGCCGCAGGCTTTCGGACCCAGACCGAGGGAACCCACGACAATGCCCGATTTTCTCAACGCAGTTGCCTTGGAACAACCCGTTTTTCCGCCGCCACCAGTGCAGCGAAGCCCGCAAGGGGCAACATCGAAGGGCGGACAACTCCGTGAGACCTTCGAAAACGACCTCGTCGTGAAGTACCTGGACCTCGCGGAGGCGCTGGCCGCCCGCTTCGATGCCAGGGGCCGGGAGCGTGCCGACCTGAACCAGGTTGCGTACCTAGGCCTGGTCAAAGCAGCGAGGGGTTTCGACCAGGCCAAAGGCGACAGCTTCCCGGCGTACGCTGCCCCCACCATCAGCGGCGAGCTGAAACGGTACCTCCGCGACCGCAGCTGGGTGGTTCGGCCGCCACGCCACATCCAGGACCTCCGGACGCGCCTATACCGCGTGGAGCCCGACCTCGCCCAGTCGCTCGGCCGGACACCCAGCATCCCCGAACTCGCGGAGGAACTCGGGGCGGAACCCAGCGACGTACTGGAAGCGATCTGTGCCTCGTCCAGCATGCACCCGGACTCACTCGACGCCGTCAACCCGCACAACGATTCACAGCCGATCGCTGAAATCCTGGCTACTTCGGACGCGCCGCTTGAGCGTCTGGAGGAACTGGCCTGCCTGCGGGAGGCCATGGCCGATCTTGATGCTGCGGACCGCGAATTGCTGTACCGGCGGTACTTCTGCGAAGAGACCCAGGTCCAACTGGGGGAGCGGCTTGGGATGTCCCAGATGCAGGTGTCCCGTCGGCTTGCCCGTGTCCTGGTGGCGCTGCAGAGAAGGTTGCAGGAAAGCAGCTATGTGGATTCGAGCCTTTCCGCCGCTGCCAGCACGTCACCGGCGGAGACAGCGAGGAGGGCGGGATCCGGACGGTCAGCGAAAGGGTCTCCACGCCGCAGTTCCGCGCGGGTCAAAACCACGTGAGGCCCCGAAGGCGGCCCCCACCGTTCTGGTCCTACCGGCCCGAAAAGCACAATCGAGGGCCGTGCGTAGGCGGATGCCAGGTGGGCAGCGCCGGTGTCGGCCGAAATCACCAGCCGCGCGCCGGCCACGCAGGCGGCAAAAGCCGGCAGGTCCAGGCCGCCTGCCACAACAGCAGTTTCGGGAAGCCCCGCCAGCCGGCAGACCTCAAGTGCCCGCTCCCGCTCTGGCGCACTGCCGGTAAGCACCACCTGATGGCCGCCTGCTGATAAATGCCTGGCCACCTGGGCGAACCGGTCCGCCGGCCAAAGCCTGCTTGCAAAGGCGGCTCCCACGTGGATCACCGTGGCACCTGGAAAGCTGGTCGGCACAGGCGGCGGAAGCAGTCCGCATTCCAGGGGGTTGGCGGCGATTCCATGCCATTGCAGCAGGCGCGTCCAGCGCTCCCGCTCATGCATGTCCTCGATCCATTCGGGTCCGTCGCCGTAGGGTCCCCTGTGCTGCAGGACCGTCCGGGCGCCGAGGGCGTGCACCACTTCGCTGCTCTGCGGACCTTTGCCATGAAGGTTCACGGCGACGTCCACATCGCCGGCTTTGAAGGGAAGGGGGGCCTCCAAGCTGGCCATCGGGAGAAGCTCGAATCCGCCCACCAGCCCGACGGCGCCGGCGAGCCACTCCGGGGCCGCGTACAGCAGGCGATGCTCCGGGAAAGCCTTACGCAAGGCATGCAGGGCGGGCACGGCCACGAGGAGATCACCCAGGGCGAGTGCGCGCAGCACCAGCAGCTGCGGCCGGCCGCCAGGTGCCGCCGTCGGAATGGCCATTGCTCCACCTCCCCTGCAGCACCCGCGGCGCTGCCGTGTCACAGGAGTCTAGCCCCGCGGAAAGGACGTTGGCCCTTGAGATTGGCTTTGGCTGTTTAGGAGCTTGGGCCGGGGGGAACTAGGTGGGTATGGGAAGCTCCGAAACTCCGCAGATCCGGGCTGTCCTCTTCGACAGGGACGGCACGCTGGTGGTCGATGTGCCCTACAACGGCGAGCCGGCCCTGGTCCGGCCGATGCCGGATGCCAAGGCCGTCCTCGATTCCGTCCGCCGGAAGGGCTTGTCCACGGGGGTGGTCAGCAACCAGTCCGGCCTGGGCCGGGGGCTGCTGGTACAGGCGCAGGTGGATCAGGTCAACGCCAGGGTGGAGCAGCTCTTGGGGCCTTTCGACGTCTGGGAGATCTGCCCACATATGGACGGTGACGGTTGCGGCTGCCGCAAGCCAGCTCCCGGAATGGTGTACAGCGCTTGCCGGAAACTGGGCCTGGAAACGTCCGAGGTAGCGCTGATCGGGGACATCGGCGCAGACGTCGAGGCTGCCGAAGCCGCCGGTGCCGTGGGTGTGCTGGTTCCCACTCCGCTGACCCGCCCGGAAGAAGTATCCCGCGCGCGGCTGGTGGCACCGGACTTGGCCGGAGCAGTCCGCCTGCTGCTGGAGCTGGCCTGATGGCACGGGTCCTGGTGGCACGCCTGGACAGTGCCGGTGACGTCCTGCTCGCGGGGCCGGCTGTGCGCGCCGTGGCCCATGGGCCGCAGCGAGGGAGCTGGCAGCCTGGCGGGGGACAGCCCAATGACGTGGTGATGCTGTGCGGACGCCAGGGTGAAGCGGCAGCGTCCCTGCTGCCCGGGGTCACTGAGATCTACACGTGGGACAGCCCCTGGATCATGAATCCGGCTCCCGCCATGACGGGGCCGCATGCTGAACGCCTGATCAACTACGTCAAGGATTCCAGGATCAGCCACGCCGTGATCCTGACGTCTTTCCACCAGTCTCCGCTGCCGCTGGCCCTGTTGCTGCGGCTGGGCGGCGTGAAGCACATCACCGGTGCATCAACCGACTATGCGGGCTCGCTCCTGGATGTCAGGCTCCGGCCCGGCGAGGATTTCCCGGAGGAACAACCGGAGGCGGAACGGGCCCTGGGCATCGCCCGCGCCGCCGGCCATCGGCTCCCGGCCGGGGACGATGGGAAGCTGCGGGTGAAAGCACCGCCGGACGTCTCGGACCTGGTGGGGGAGGGCCGCTACGTGGTGGTGCACCCCGGCGCCGCCGTCCCCGCCAGGGCCTGGCCTCCCCTCCACCACGCCGCCGCCGTCGAACTTTTGGAAGGCGCAGGACACCGTGTTGTGGTGACCGGCGGCCCCTCCGAAACGTCACTGACCGCTACCGTCGCCGGCCCTTCTGCCCTTGACCTGGGTGGCCGCACGGACCTGCCAACGCTCGCCGGCGTCCTGGCCGGGGCGGACGCCGTGGTCACGGGCAACACCGGGCCGGCGCACCTCGCGGCAGCCGTGGGTACGCCCGTGGCCTGCCTCTTCGCCCCCGTAGTTCCGGCCGTGCAATGGGCCCCGTATGGCGTCCCGCTGGAGCTTTTGGGCGATCAGGACGCGCCCTGCCGGCTCACGCGGGCGCGGGTCTGCCCGGTGCCTGGCCACCCGTGCTTGAGTTCGGTCTCACCCGAGGACGTTGTCCAGGCAGTGGAGCGGCTGATCGGCGGAGTTTCGTCCTTCAGCACGCACCTCAGTACCCGCAGAAAGGCGCGAAGCTGATGAGGATCCTTCTGTGGCATGTGCACGGGTCCTGGACCGACGCTTTTGTCCGCGGCCGCCACGAGTACCTGTTGCCGGTCCTCCCGGAGGGCGGGCCGTGGGGGCTGGGACGCGCGGGCAGGGACTGGCCCGATTCCGTGCGGGAGGTAACGTTGGCGGACCTTGACGCCGATGGTGTGGACGCCGTCGTGCTTCAAAGGCCCGGGGAAGTCGCCGAGGTTGCCAGGGCCCTGGCACGGCGTCCGGGGGTTGGGCTGCCGGCCGTCTACGTGGAGCACAACACCCCTAAGGGCGATTTCCCGTTCACCCGGCATCCGCTCGCCGATCAGGGTGATATTGCCGTGGTTCACGTCACTCATTTCAACAGGCTGGCGTGGGACAGCGGCCGCGCTCCCACAGTGGTCATCGAACATGGCATCCCGGATCCCGGGGTCCTCTACACCGGCGAGCTTCCGGAGCTCGGAGTGGTGGTCAACGAACCGGTCCGGCGGGGCCGGGTGACAGGGACGGACCTGCTTCCGGCTTTCGCCGCGGTGGCTCCGCTGCAGGTGTTCGGCATGGAAACGGAAGGCCTGGGCGGCGCCATCGGCGTTGAGGACTCCCGGCTGACTGCCCGCGGGGACCTCCGGACCCGTGACCTGCACCGCGAACTGGCCCGCTGCCGGGTCTACCTGCACCCCATGCGGTGGACGTCCCTGGGCCTGTCACTTTTGGAGGCCATGCACCTGGGCATGCCAGTCCTGGCCCTGGCGGCCACCGAGGCGCCGCGCGCGGTGCCGCCGGAAGCCGGCGCGGTGTCCGCCGACGTCGGCGAACTGCTCTGCTGCGCCCGCCGCCTGATCGCCAACCCGGAAGAAGCGCGACGGCGGGGCCTCGCCGCCCGGGAGGCGGCGCTGGAACGCTATGGCCTCACCAAGTTTCTGAACCGCTGGGATGAGGTCCTCGCGGACCTGCGCACCCCGGCCGCCGCGAACGGAAAGCGGCACCCCCACACCACACGTCTGGACGAGCAGATCCTTATTCCGGCGCGAGAGAGGAACACCCCATGAAGATCTCGATGGTTTCCGAGCACGCCAGCCCGCTGGCCGCACTGGGCGGGGTGGACGCCGGCGGGCAGAACGTCCACGTCGCCGCGCTGTCAGAGGCCCTTGCCCGGCGCGGCCACAGCGTGACCGTGTACACGCGGCGGGACGCGGACGACCTGCCGGCGAGGGTGCAGGCAGGGCCCCGGCTGGAAGTGGTGCATGTGGACGCCGGGCCCCCCTGCCATGTGCCCAAAGATGAGCTGCTTCCGTTCATGGACGACCTCGCGGCGGGCATGGCCAAGGACTGGGGCCGGCTGCCGCCGGACGTGGTGCATGGGCACTTCTGGATGTCAGGGCTCGCGGCCCTCGAAGCGGTCGGGCGGATCGGCGGACAGGACTCGGCAGAACGGGATACGTCTCCACGGGATACTGCCGGTCGGGCTGCCAGAAGGGATGATGCCGAGTACCGGATTCCGGTCGTCCAGACCTTCCACGCGCTCGGAACCGTCAAACGCAGGCATCAAGGCAGCGAGGACACCAGCCCGCCGCAGCGTCGCTGGCTGGAACCCTCAGTGGGCCGGTCCGCGGACAGGATCATTGCCACCTGCTCCGACGAAGTGTTCGAACTCAAAGCAATGGGAATCGACACCGGAAAAGTGTCCATCGCCCCGTGTGGGGTGGACCTGGGGCTCTTTTCCGCGGACGGTCCGCCCGCTCCGAGGCCCAGGACCCACCGGATCCTCTCGGTTGGCCGGCTGGTACCCCGCAAGGGCGTGGACCTGGTGATCCGTGCGCTCCCGCAGCTGGCCGAGGCGGGATTCGACGACGTCGAACTCCTCATCGTGGGCGGCGGCGCCGAGCCCGGGGTACTTCATGCCGATCCGGAAGTGCGGCGCCTCCTGGACCTCGCCGAAGGGCTGGGCGTTGCGCGCCAAGTGACCTTGCGTGGTCAGGTGCCGCGCGGCGACATGCCCGGAATCTTCCGCAGCGCCGACGCCGTCGTGTGCACGCCCTGGTACGAACCGTTCGGCATCGTTCCACTGGAAGCCATGGCGTGCGGAGTGCCGGTGGTGGCGGCTGCAGTGGGCGGGCTGCAGGACACCGTCCTCGATCACGGCACCGGACTGCATGTACCGCCCCGGGATCCGGAGGCCATCGCCGCTGCGGTGGCCATCCTGTTGGCAAACCCCGGTCTCCGCGCAGAAATGGGGGCTGCCGGGCAGGTCCGTGCACGGACCCGGTATTCCTGGGACCGGGTTGCCGCGGAAACGGAGAAGGCCTACCAGCTGGCCATGGCGGAACTGCCTGCAACCCTGGGAATGGAAGGGGCAGCGCTGTGACCGCCGAATGGTCCATCCGCGAAGCCGACATTCAGGCCCTCGCGTTTCCAGCCGCTTTGCCGGGACTGGAAGTGCTGGAGGTGGAGGCAGCGGACACGGAGTCCGCGGACGCTGAATCGCTGCACACGGTGCAAGCGCACCTGGACAACGTGGTTCCGGCACTGGAATCGCTCCGGGCCCAATCCGGCCGTCTCGCGGCCTGGGGCGTGGAGCTGGCGCAGCGCCTCCTCTGCGGCCAGCGGCTCCTGGCGGCCGGAAACGGCGGTTCGGCCGCCGAGGCCCAGCATCTGACCGCTGAACTGGTGGGCAGGTTCGACGGCGAGCGCGCCCCGTTCTCGGCCATCTCGCTGCACGCCGAAAGCTCGGCGCTGACTGCCCTCGCCAACGATTACGGCTACGAACACGTGTTCGCGAGGCAGGTCCGCGCCCACGGCCGTTCCGGGGACGTCCTGCTGCTGCTTTCCACCAGCGGCCAGAGCCCCAACCTGCTGCGCGCCGTGGAAGCGGCCGACCGCCTCAACGTCACCACGTGGGCACTGACCGGCCCGGGGCCAAATCCCCTGGCCGACGCCTGCGATGAGGCAGTGACGATCGATGCCCTCAACGCCAACGCGCAGGAGGGCCACCTGATTGCACTGCACGCCATCTGCCGGGCATTTGACCTGGAGGTGCGCCGGCGGAGTACGGGTCTCCAGGAGGGACGAACGGAAGCGGAGTGGGGTGTTGAACCATGAGAATCGTGGTGGTGGGGGACGTGCTCCTCGACGTTGACCTGTCCGGCGATGCCACCCGGCTGAGCCCGGACGCTCCGGTGCCGGTGGTTGATGTCACCGGCGTGAAGCGCCGGGCGGGAGGAGCCGGTCTGGTGGCCCGGATGCTGGCGGGCGACGGTTGGCCGGTCACCCTTGTCACGGTGCTGGCGGATGACGACGCCGGGCGCCAGTTGGAGGCGGCGCTCGCGGGCGTGCGCCTGGCGGCCGGTCCCAGCAGCTTCCCGACGCCGGTCAAGACGCGTGTCCGGGCAGGAACACATCCCGTGGTCCGGTTCGACCAGGGCTGTGGGAGGGTCCCGGTGCCGGACGTGACGCCCGCCATGCTGCGGGCCGTGGAAAAGGCCAGCGCCATCATTGTCGCTGACTACGGCCGTGGCTTGGCGGCCAACCCGCAGCTCCGGGAGCTTTTGGCGAGGCTGGCCGAGGATGTGCCCATAGTGTGGGATCCGCACCCCGCGGGCGCCGCTCCCGTGCCGGGGGTCGCCGTCGTCACTCCCAACCTTGCTGAAGCCCACAAAGCGGCTGGGAGCCTCGGTGACGGGTTCGCCGGAGCCGCCTCCGCCGATGGGGCGGCCAAGGTGGCGGGCATACTGCTGGACCAGTGGGGCAGCCGCGCTGTCCTGGTCACCACGGGCGAGCACGGGGCAACACTGCTGCGGCAGCGTGACCGCGTCCCGCGTCCCGTCCCGGCACCCCGGGTGGAGCCGGCAGATCCCTGTGGGGCAGGGGACCGACTCGCCGCAAGCCTGGCAGTGCACCTGCTGGCTGGCCGGGACCTGGAGGACTCCGCCGTCCTCGCCGTCCATGAAGCCGCGGATTTCCTTGCTGCCGGGGGAGTGGCGTCCTTGCCGGAGCCGGCAGGACCGGCCAAACGCAGGCACCGCACCACCGAACCACTGCTCCTGGCCCGCAGCGTACGGGAGAACGGCGGCAAAGTGGTGGCCACTGGCGGCTGCTTCGACCTGTTGCACGCCGGGCACGTCAGATCGCTGACGGCCGCCCGTGAACTGGGCGATTGCCTTGTTGTCTGCCTGAATTCGGACGCGTCCGTCCACCGGCTCAAGGGTGAGCAACGGCCCATCATGAACCAACAGGACCGCGCCGAACTGCTGCTGGCCCTGGAATGCGTGGACGCTGTCATGATCTTCGACGAGGACACCCCGGAGGCCGCCCTGGAGCGGCTGCGGCCGGACATCTGGGTGAAGGGCGGCGATTACAAAAATGCCAGGCTGCCGGAGGCCGAACTCGTGGAAAGTTGGGGCGGCCGCTGCGTTACGGTCCCCTACCACCCGGCCCGTTCCACAACGGGCCTGGCCGAAGCCTTGGGCAAGGTCAGCTGAAACTCAACCGAAAGGAACACCATGAACACAGAGACACCCTGGCCTGGCCGCGTCCTGGTCACCGGAGGGGCCTCCGGACTGGGGGCCGCCGTCGTCGACGCCGTCCTGAAGGCGGGCGGAACCCCGGTGGTCCTTGACCGGGACATCAGCACTGTCTCCGCAGTGAAAGCCTTCGAAGTTGACGTCGCAGACCGCCTGGCCGTGGAGCAGGCCGTGCGGGAGGCCGCGGAGTCCCTGGGCGGCCTTGAAGCAGTGGTCACGGCCGCGGGCATCGACCGTTGCGGCAAGCTGGCGGACGTCGACGCCGACGAATGGGAGAAGGTGATCGGCGTCAATTTGCTGGGCACAGTCTCTGTTGTCCGCGCCGCGCTGCCCTACCTGATGGAATCGCGGGGAAGGGTGGTCACCGTGGCCTCCACGTTGGGAAAACGCGCGGTGGCCGACGCCACGGCCTACTGCGCCTCCAAGTTCGGCGTGGTGGGCTTCAGCCACGCGCTCGCCGCTGAAACCGGCGGCCGGATCGGTGTCACCACCATGATCCCCGGCGGCATGAACACGCACTTCTTTGATGACCGGACCGAGCAGTACAAACCACAGGACGACTCCCGGCTCAACAGCCCGGCCAACGTGGCCCAAGCCATCCTGTTTGTGCTCTCCCAACCGCAGGGCTGCGAGGTGCGGGAGATGCTGATCTGCCACGCCGAGGAGGGCTCCTGGCCCTAAGTTCCCAAGAGGCTGCGAACGTCCTGGTAAACCTCGGCCGGCCCGATACCCGCCACGAGGCACTCGTCATGCGGGCAGCGCGGCGCTGTCCAGCCCACCTGCGTCACGTCTGCCGCGCACACGGGGCAGTGCGTTGTCCAGGAGAGTTGGAGCCGGTGCCGGCCGCGGCCCAGGGGAGCGGACGTGAGGGCGTTCCCCGCCCAGTAGATCCCCACTGTGGCTGTACCGAGCGCCTGCGCCAGGTGCCGCGGTCCGCTGTCATTGGCCAGCACCACATCGGCGCGGGCCAGCAGCGCGGCCAACTCACCAAGCCCCAGCTTCCCTGCCACGGAGGACACGGAAACCGCAGACGCTGCGGTGCCTGAACCGGTTCCGGCGGAAGGCCCGACGGCGGCACTCACCACTGCTTCCGCCAGCCCGGTTTCGTTCCGGTCGCCCACCACCAGGACCCGGCAGCCGTCGTCGGACGCTGCCCGGGCAACCGCCCCGAAACTGGACACCGGCCAGCGGCGGCGGGGATCGCTGGCGCCCGGATGGATCACCAGTACGGGAGTACCGGCGGCTGGCAACGCCGCGCCGAGGGTGTCAGGCAGCGGTGTCACGAACCTCTCCTGCGGCGCAAGCTGTGCCTCAAGGGCCGCTGGTGCAGCGCCTGCCAGGCCGGCAACTTCCAGGGCGCGCATTGGCTCGTGCTGGTAGTAGGTGTATGGCAGGGTCCGTTCGAGGGGGACCGCATCCGGCGTCGAGGACCCCACCGTGTGCCGGGCCTGCAGCCGCAACAGGAACGGGTTGGAAAACCGTCCCCCGCCATGCAACTGAACCGCCAGGTCGAACTTCCGGGCGCGGGCGTCGAGGAAAAACCGGTCGACGGCGGACGCGTCCTCGGTGCCGGGCCGCACTCCTTCGGCGAAGGGCAGCACCATGACATCGTCCACCGCGCTCTGGACTTCGGCGAGCAGGGATTCGTGCAGCGGTGTCCCGAGGAGCGTCACGGTGCAGCCCGGGTACGCCTTCTTCAACGCGGTGACGGCAGGAAGGGCAAACATCAGGTCCCCCAAGCCGCCGCCGCGCAGTACTGCGACCCGCGAGACCCCGGGGAATTTGCCTAGCACCGGCCCGACGCCCCTGGCGGTCTCATCCATGCTGCCCTCCTTCTGTGCCTGTACCTATGCCTGTACCTATGCCTGTGCCTGCGCCTTCGCGTGCTGCCACCTTACGGACGCCTGGCCCAGCTGGCTAGGGGCGCAATTCTGCCCTGATTCCACCGTGTAAACATCCGCCCCCGGGGTACGGGACTCCAAGGAGAAGTACGTACGGAGGAGTTCCATGCATACGACCGCCACACCCACAACCACCCCTAACCTGACCCTTGACGGCTCCGGACTGGCTATCAGCGATCCGCGCACCGGGGAGTTCCTGTGGTCCGTCCCTGAGGCCGGGCCCGAAGCGGTGAGTCACGCCGTCGAGGTGGCCAGGAGCGCCGCCGGGCCGTGGGCCGGCGTCGCCCCGGCGGAGCGGGGTGCCGCGCTCCGTGCCGCTGCCCGGGCACTCGAGGCCGCCGCGCAGGAACTGGCGGGCCTCAACAGCAGTGAAACCGGACGCCCGCTCGAAGAAGCCCTGGCCGGGATAGCCGCCGGCGTCTCAACCCTGGAGCAATACGCCGAGCTGGGCCCGGTGCACCGCGGACACAGCCTGCTGGGCAGCCGGACCGCCTCGGACTACACGGTGGCCGAGCCCCGCGGCGTTGCCGTTCTCCTCACTCCCTGGAACGATCCCGTAGCGGTAGCGTGCGGCCTGATTGGCGCAGCCTTGGTCACCGGCAACACTGTGGTGCACAAGCCGAGCGAGCGCTGCCCACGCCTCGGTGAAGCCCTCGGGGAAGTGCTGGCGCCGGCCTTTCCGCCGGGCGTCCTCCTGACTGTGTCCGGCGGGGCGGGGGTGGGAGAAGCCCTGACCCGGGCCGCCGTCGACGTCCTTGCCCACGTAGGTTCCACTGCATCCGGGGAGCGGATCGCCCACGCGGCCGCCCAGTCCGGAGCCCACGTCCTCCGGGAAAACGGGGGGAACGATCCACTGCTGGTGGACCGCGACGTTGATCCGGCGTGGGCGGCCGAGCAGGCGGCCATCGGCGCCTTCAGCAACAGCGGACAGATCTGCACATCGGTGGAACGGATCTACGTCCATGAGGCCATCGCGTCCGAATTCTGCGCTGCGCTGGAAGCCGAAGCGGCGCTCCGCAACAGCAACGGGACCGTGGCTCCATTGGTGGATACCAGGCTGCGTGGCACCGTCCACGCCCAGGTGTCCGAGGCACTGGAGCAGGGAGCCCACGCCGTGGAAGGCGGATCAATTCCGGACGGGCCCGGTGCCTTTTACCCGGCGACTGTCCTGCTCGGCTGCACCGACAGCATGCAGGTGATGACGGAGGAAACCTTTGGCCCTGTGGCTGCCGTCCAGGTGGTCCCCAGTTTCGACGAAGGGCTGCGGCTCGCGGGCAGCGGCCGTTATGGGCTGGCCGCCACGGTCCTGACCGGGAGTATCGCCCATGTCCAGCAGGCCATTGCCGCCCTTCCGGTGGGCACCGTGAAGATCAACGAGGTGTTTGGCGGGGCGCCGGGCGGTTCGGCCCAGCCCCGGGGCGCCAGCGGCGAGGGTTTTGGCTACGGCCCCGAGCTGCTCGATGAGTTCACCCGGGTGAAAGTGGTGCATGTGGCGGCTCCACCTCCGTTCGCCCTCCAACTGCCCGACGAACCGCTGCCGGAGCCCGTGCCGGCCGAGCAGGTACTGGTGGAACGGGCCCTGCGGGAACGGGCGCCATCTGTAGAGGACCAGCGATGAGCCCGTTGCACGCCGACGCCGACGACCTCTCCAGCCAGCGGGGACTCTCCGAATGGCTGCCCCGCCGCCTCGCCGCCGAACGGCCGGCCATCACGGTGATCGGCGACGTGATGCTGGACGGCTGGTGGAGCGGAACCATCGAGCGGCTCTGCCGGGAGGCGCCGGCCCCGGTGGTGGACGTGGCCACCCGCGACTTCGTCCCGGGCGGTGCAGCCAACACCGCCATGAACCTCGCGGCGCTCGGGGCCAGGGTGTCGGTGGCCGGCATCATCGGAACGGACGACGCCGGGACAACGCTTCGGAGGAAGCTTCAGGATGCCGGGATTGACGTCCGGAATCTCCACACGCATCCGGACATGGTCACCACCACGAAGATCCGGATCAGCAGCGGCGGCCAGGTGATGCTGCGGATCGACGACTCAGCCAAAACCGTCCCGGCCGATGCGCTGGCGGCGCTCGCCGCATCGGTGCGTGCCGCCGTCGGGCACCAGGACGCGGTGATGGTGTGCGATTACGGGACGGGTGTCCTGGCCGGCCCGGTCCGCGAGGCCCTCACTGAGGCGCTGGGCGGGCCCGGACACCACGGCGGGCCTGCGGAACCGAACGGCGCGCATGGAGGCGGCCTGCGAACGGCGGTTCCCCGGCCTTTGACGGTGGTGGATGCCCACGATCCCCGCCCTTGGGCGCCGTTGCGGCCGGACCTCGCCACGCCCAATGCCCAGGAAGCCAGCCGCCTGCTAGGCGTGCGCCTGCCGGAAGGCTCGGATCGGGTGGCCGCCGTGGCCCGGCACCGCGATGCCTTGTGCGCTGCCACCGGGGCGCGTGCGGTGGTGGTGACGCTGGACCGGGACGGAACGGTACTGTTCCCGGCCGACGGCGGGACTCACCGGACCTGGGCCAGGCCCGCTGCGGAGAAGCAGGCCTCCGGGGCCGGAGACACGTTTGTTGCGGCATTGACCCTGGCCCACTCGGCAGGCCTCCCGCTGACGGCAAGCCTGGACCTTGCCCAGGCCGCTGCGGACGTGGTGGTGCACCAGCCGGGCACGTCGGTGTGCAGCACCGCCCAATTGGGCCGGTACCTGGCGAGCTTCGCGGACACGGCCCTCGGCATCGACGAACTTGCCCTGGAGCTGGAGGCGCACCGGTCCCAGGGCCAGCGGATCGTGCTGACCAACGGCTGCTTCGACGTGCTGCACAAGGGCCACACGCGCTACCTGAACCAGGCCAAACAGCTGGGCGACATCCTGGTGGTGGCCCTGAACAGCGATGCCTCAGTGCGCAGGCTCAAAGGATCGGACCGTCCCATCAACACCGAGGCGGACAGGGCTGCAGTCATTGCCGCGCTCAGTTGCGTGGACTATGTCACGGTTTTTGACACCCCCACGGCCAGCCCGCTGATCCGGCGGCTCAAGCCCGAGGTGTACGCCAAGGGCGGTGACTACACTGCGGACATGCTGGAGGAGGCCAGTGCGGTGGAAGAGTGCGGCGGTCGGGTGGCCATCCTGGACTACGTGGCCGAACGTTCCACCACGGCCGTGGTCAGACGCATCAGGGCGGGCGAGGGAGCCAGGCAAGTCCAGTAGGGACGCCGCTCCTGCGTGCCAGTCAACTAATGTTGAGCCATGACTGAAGCGGCACACGGATAATGGCGAAACGCGGCAAGTCAGGCGGCCGGAACAGCCAGCGTCCGGCAGCGGGAGTCATCGAGGTGCCCAAGGGTACCCGGCCGGAGGGCCCCGTCGAGGGCGTCTACTACATCGATACCGGCGACTGCGAGCTCATCGCGGACCAGGACAACTCCAACGGCTGGCTGCTGAAAATCAACGGCGTCATGAGTTCCCACATCGACCTCGCCGATCCGCTCTTCCTCGATTTTGAGTACATGCGCTGGATGGCGGCGCTGATTGAATCGCGCTGGCCACCAGCGTCCGGGAAGGGCGGGCCGAAGGAGAGCGGGCCGCACCGGCTGCGTGGACTGCACCTGGGCGGCGGGGCCTGTTCCCTGGCCCGCTACTTCCACGCGGCCTACCCGGATGCGCGTCAGGTGGTGGTGGAGCTCGACGGCAAATTGGCGGAGTACGTCCGCGGCTGGTTCGACCTCCCCAAGGCCCCGCTGCTCCGGATCAGGGTCGGAGAGGCCCGCGAGGTCACCGAGACGCTGACGCCGGACACCCGCGACTTCATCATCCGTGACGTCTTTGCGGGTGCGCTGACGCCCCGGCCGCTCACCACCGCCGAGTTCAACGAGCACATCAAGCGGGTCCTTGCCCCGGGCGGTATCTACGTGGTCAACTCCGGCGATGCCCCAGACCTCAAGAACGCGCGGGAGGACGCCGCCACCATCGCGGCCGCCTTCGAACACACGCTCATCATCGCCGATCCCGCCATGCTCAAGGGCCGCCGCTACGGAAACATGGTGATGGCCGGCAGCGACACTCCGCTCGACGGCGACCCCAAGCTGGCCCGCCGGCTCCTGGGCGGAGCTGTCCCGGCGCACATCTGGAACGACGCCCAGGTGCGCGCCTTCGCCGCCGGGTCACCGGTGCGCCACGACCCGGTTTCCCCATCGATTGCTCCGTAAGCGCCCTTTTGAGCGCCCAAAACGGCGTTTACGGAGCACTCGATGGGGTTTTGCCCCGGCCCAGCAGTTTTTCCCGGTGCGCTGCCGTCTGGTCCCGCAGTGCCTGGACAACAGCGGCCACGGCAGGGCGGCGCATCGAGTCAGGCCGCAGCACCATCCAGTAGGGAAGAAGTTCGGCGAAATCCCCGGGTAGCAGCCGGATTAGGTCCTCGTGCAGGTCACCCATAAAGCAGGGCAGGAACCCGATGCCCGCACCGGCCCGCGTTGCCTCTACGTGGACAAAAACGTTGGTTGACGTCAGCCCGTCCCGCATCGCCGGAACCAGCCGGCGCGGTGCATCGAGGTCATCGACCTGCAGCATCGAATCCACGAAATAGACCAGCGGGTGTTCCGTCAGTTCCGCCACGCTGGCAGGCGTCCCGTTCTCCTCGAGGTAGGCGCGCGAGGCGTACATCCCCAGCATGTAGTCACCCAGCCGGACGGCTTCGGCGCGGTGGACCTGCGGTTCGCCCACCACCACTTCGATGTCCAAGCCCGAACGCTGCTGCAGCGCCCGCCGGGTCATGGTCACCACTTCAACGGTCAGCCCCGGGTGGTCGCGGCGCAGCCGGGCAACGGCCGGGGCCGCGATGTAGGCACTGAAGCCGTCAGTCGCCGTCATGCGTACGACGCCGGCAATGGGGTCCGGTGCCTTCCCTGACGGTCCCAGCGCACTCACCGCAGCCTCCACTTGTTCGGCGACGCGGACGGCCTCGGTCCCGAGCTCCGTCAGTTCCCAGCCGCCGGCCGCACGGGCCAGCACCCGGCCGCCCAGTGCCTTCTCGAGCGCTGCTATCCTGCGCGAAACAGTGGTGTGGTTCAGGCCCAGGGCCTGTGCCGCCGTCGTAAATTTAGCGGACCGGGAGACTGCGAGCAGGACCAGCAGGTCATCGGGATTGGTGTTCATATCTGCAATTGTGCACATGGTTGGTGCCGGATTGGTCATTGTAGGTGCATGTTTGTGCAGTAATACTCAGTGGAGCCATTAGTGCTGGAGATCACAGCACGTGTCAGAGTGGACACTAAGGAGAAACCCAATGAGCGTAGAACAGCGCTCGGCAGATAATGCCGCCGGATCCGCCCCCAAAGGGTCCGGACTGAAAAAGATTGTTGCCGCCTCAATGGTGGGCACGGTGGTGGAGTGGTACGAGTTCTTCCTCTACGCCACCGCCGCAACCCTGGTGTTCGGGAAGTACTTCTTCCCGGCCACGGGAAACGAGTTGGACGGCATCATCCAGGCCTTCCTCACCTACGCGGTGGGTTTCGTGGCCCGCCCCCTCGGTGGCATCGTTTTCGGCCAGATCGGCGACAAGCTGGGCCGCAAGCCCACGCTGCAGCTGACCATCATCATCGTCGGTGTTGCCACCTTCCTGATGGGCTGCCTCCCGGGCTTCGCCGACATCGGCTACCTGGCCCCGGCGCTGCTGGTTGCCCTCCGCTTTATCCAGGGCTTCGCCCTCGGTGGCGAATGGGGCGGCGCGGTGCTCCTGGTTGCCGAACACAGCCCCAACGCCTCCCGCGGTTTCTGGTCCAGCTGGCCCCAGGCCGCAGTTCCGGTGGGCAACCTGCTGGCCACGCTGGTGCTGTTCATCATGTCCACGGCCCTCAGTCCTGAGGCGTTCCTGGGCTGGGGCTGGCGCGTGGCGTTCTGGCTCTCCGCAGTGATCGTCTTCGTCGGCTACTACATCCGCACGCACGTCACCGAAGCCCCCATCTTCCTGGAGGCCAAGGCGCTGGTGGAAAAGGAGCAGGCCGTCAGTTACGGCGTCTTCGAGGTGGTCCGCAAGTACCCCAAAGGCATCCTGCAGGCCATGGGACTGCGCTTCGCGGAGAACATCATGTACTACCTGGTGGTCAGCTTCGCGATCGTCTACCTCAAGAGCGTGCACAAATACGACACCTCCTCGCTCCTGCTGGCACTCCTGATCGCCCACGTCATCCACTTCCTGGTCATCCCGCAGGTGGGCCGGCTCGTGGACAGGCTGGGACGCAAGCCCGTCTACCTCATCGGCGCCATCTCCGGCGCGGCGTGGCCGTTCTTCGCCTTCCCCATGTTCGACACCCGCAATGCAGTGGTGATCGTTCTGGCCGTGACCATCGGGTTGTGCCTGCACGCGTTTATGTACGCTGGCCAGCCCGCCATCATGGCAGAGCTCTTCCCCACCCGGATGCGCTACTCGGGCGTCTCCCTGGGCTCGCAGGTCACCTCCATCTTCGCCGGTTCGCTGGCCCCGCTCCTGGCTACCCAGTGGCTCAAGGACACCGGTTCCTGGGTGCCCACCGCCATCTACCTCGTGGTGGCCTGCGCCATCACCACGGTGGCCGTGCTGAGCCTGAAGGAAACCAAGGGCATCGCACTGGAGGAAGTGGACAAGGCCGACGCCGCCCGCGAAGGACTCCTGCCAGCCGGCTCACGCTGAGCTGCTTGAGCCGTTGGACAGTTTGTCGGGTAAGCACACGATGGGAACAGTAATGGAACGCGATTTGAACGGGCGCAAGGCGCTGGTCACCGGCGGTGCCAGCGGAATCGGTGCCGCGTGCGTCCGGGAGCTTGCTGCCCGCGGGGCGAAGGTGGTGGTTGCCGACGTCGACTCCGCCGGCGCCGCCGCGCTCGCCGACGAAGTGGGCGGCACCTCCTGGGCCGTTGACCTGCTGGACGTGGACACGCTCGCCACCCTGAGCCTGGACTGCGACATCCTGGTGAACAACGCCGGGATCCAGCGCATCAGCCCCATCGAGGAGTTTGATCCCGCGGAGTTCCGCAAGATCATCTCCCTCATGCTGGAAGCACCCTTCCTGCTGATCCGGGCCGCCCTGCCGCACATGTATGCCAACGGGTTCGGCCGCATCATCAACGTGTCCTCCGTCCACGGAATCCGTGCTTCCCCGTTCAAGAGCGCGTACGTTTCCGCCAAGCACGGCCTGGAAGGGCTGAGCAAGGTGACGGCGCTTGAGGGCGGGGAGCACGGAGTCACGTCCAACTGCATCAACCCGGGCTACGTCCGGACTGCGTTGGTCGAGAAACAGATCGCGGACCAGGCACAGGTGCACGGTATTCCGGAGTCCGAGGTCCTGGCCAGGGTGATGCTCACAGAGTCCGCCGTCAAACGGCTCGTGGAGCCGGAGGAGGTAGCGTCCCTGGTGGCCTGGCTGGCCTCGGACCATGCCGGTATGGTTACCGGCGCCAGCTACACGATGGACGGAGGCTGGTCCGCGCGCTAAGGGTTTCGGAGTTCGCGAGATGACAGCTAATCCCCATCGGAATCCAGACCATGGGGATTATCTGTCATGTCGGCGCAGGGTCGGATCGACATCCGCCACCTGGGGCGCTAGTCCAGGCGCCTTAGGTGGCGGTGGTCGTAGAAGAACACCCCCGCAGCGGTGCCGAGTTCCACGGAGGAGCCGCGGAGGGACATCACAATCCCTTCATGCCTGCCGTTGAACGGATCGTCTCCCACCACGGCATCCCCCACGCGATAGGGGCACCGCGGAACGAGTGTCACCCGGACACGATCCCAGGCGCCGGCGCTGAGGGAGGAAAATCTTACGGGCCTGCCCATGCTGGCAAGGTCCTGGACATGTGCTTTCACCATGCGAACCACTCCTTGAGTGCGGCGTGCGGCCGCCCACCGGTGCGGGTGCCGGAACGCCCCAGCAGAGGACGGCCCTCTTGTCCCGGCTGGCACCCTACGCATACGTTAGGCGCTATTCACACCAGTCACATCAGTAACATGTACTCGTTTTGGTGCAGGACCGGTACTTAGGGATTTTCCAGTCAGCGTTGGCCTTTGAGGATCTCGTCCGCGTTGTCGTAGGCCCAGGTGACGAGGGGGACCAGCAGGGCAGTCAGTTCGTAGCCCCGGTCCGTCAGGCTGTAATCAACATGCGGCGGAATCACCGGCCTCGCTTTCCGCAGCACCAGGCCGTCACGTTCGAGCGTCTTGAGGGTCTGCGCCAGCATTTTCTCGCTGATGCCCTCGGCCCGGCGCCTGAGCTCGCTCCAGCGCTGCTCACCTTCTGAGAGCGCGGCCAGGATGAGTACACCCCATTTGCTGGTGATGTGGTCCAGGACCGTCCGGCTGGGGCAACCCGCCTGGAACACGCCGTCGGCGAAGTCCGCCCGTAGTTCAGCAAACTGCGGGGCAGGCACACTGATCGCTTCCATAGCCATATCTTACCAAAAAGTCAGTACCTTACCTGAAAGTGCGTACTCTCTTTCAGGAAGTAATCCGGTCCGTGGCTGGTTGTGGAGGGTGACCCCCTAAAAATCGGTGAAAGGAAACACCCCATGAGCATCGTCATCACAGGAGCAACAGGACAGCTTGGCCGCCACGTTATCGAGGCTTTGCTGCAGCGCAACGTTCCGGCGGCGGAGATCGTTGCCACCGGCCGCTCCATCGAAAAGTTGGCTGACTTCCAGGCCCGTGGTGTGCAGGTCAAGCCGATGGACTATTCAGATCCCTCGTCCGTGGCCCAGGCACTGAAAGGCGCCAGCAAAGTCCTCCTGATTTCCGGCAGCGAGGTAGGCAAGCGCGTGGATCAGCACCGCACTGTGATTGAGGCGTCCAAGGCCGAGGGTGTCGAGCTGGTCGCATACACCAGCATCGCTAATGCTGACACCACGGGCATGAAACTGGCTGCCGAGCATCAGGCAACAGAAGCGATCCTCAAGGACTCCGGGGTCCCCTTCGCCATCCTCCGCAACAGCTGGTACCTCGAAAACTACACCGACCAGCTGCCGGGCACGCTTGCCCAGGGCGCACTTGCCGGGAGCGCCGGCGAAGGCAAGGTCAGTGCTGCGTCGCGCGCTGACTACGCCGAGGCCGCAGCCGCAGTCCTGGTTGCCGACGATCAAGCCGGCAAGGTCTATGAGCTTGGCGGGGACCACGCCTTCACGCTCTCCGAGTTGGCGCAGGAAATCAGTGCAGCGGCCAACAAGCCCGTGGCGTACCAGGATCTTCCGGTGGAGGACTATGCCGGGCTGCTGGTCGGGTTCGGGATACCGGAGCACTTTGCCGACGTTCTGGCGGACTCGGACCTGGGCATCGCCCGCGGCGACCTCCTGGTCAGCGGCTCCGACCTCCGCACGCTCATCGGCCGGCCCACGACGCCCATGCCCGTTGCGGTGCGCTCTGCGGTCGCTGCCGCCTGAGTAGGACAGCCTGCCAAGACGCTCTCCCACTTCCTGCAGGTTTTTGGGCCTACCCTCTCCCACATGACGTGGGAAAGGGTTGGCGGCGGTTAGGTCTTACTGCCCGTCAGCGCCAGCGTTCCACCAAGGCCGATCATCATGACCCCGCCTGCGGCGCTGAGCGTGGAGATTCGTTTCGGCGAACGGCCGAACCATTGCCGGGCGGTGCCGGCGGCCAGGGCCCAAATGCTGTCGCAGACGAGCGCTATCACCAGAAAAACCGCGCCCAAAGACGCAAGCTGCAGCGGAATGTTTCCGGCCGCGTAGTCAACGAACTGCGGCAGCACCGCTACGAAAAACACGATCGACTTTGGGTTGGTGGCACCCACCAGGAATCCCTCGCGCAGCATGCGCCAGGTGGACGACGGCGGCACGGGGCCAGCCGCCGTCGCGCGTCCGCCGCGGTGCCGGATCGCCTGAATGCCGAGATATGCCAGATAGGCCGCCCCGGCGAATTTGATGATCGTGAACAGCACCACCGACTGCGCCAGAACTAGCCCCACTCCCATGGCAACAGCGATGATCTGTGGCACCATGCCCAGGGCGTTGCCCAGCACACTCAAGAGCCCGCCTTTGCGCCCGAGGGCGAGGGACCGGCCGATGACAAACAGCACGCTGGGCCCGGGGATGGCGATGAGGACCAGCGAAGCCAGGGCAAACGCCAGAAGACTAGTGAACGGAACCATGCCTGATGATAGCCCTGGCCCCGGCCGAGGGTCGATGCCTAGCGGTGGGCGGAAACCGCGGTGGTGACCACCGGCAGCGGTGAGGTTTCGTCCACGAGGTCGGCCCGGCGTCGTCCGTTCCCCTTGACCCACAGCCGGTAGGCGAGGACCAGCATGCCCAGCCACGCGGCTCCCACGTACAGTGCGACGCGGGTGTCCTCGAAAGCGCCCAGGACGGCGATGACCAGTGCCATGAACGCGATGGTCAGGACAGAGGCCGCGGGCCACCACGGGGACGGGAATTCCGACGCCGGCAGGCCCTTCCGGGCGATCTCCCGCTTCATGGCCACGTGGGAGGCGAGGATCATGACCCACACCCAGACGGTGGCGAACGTGGCGATCGATGCGATCAGGATAAAGACGTCTTCGGGAATCACGGCGTTCAGCACGACGCCCACCAGGAGGATGCCGGCCATCATCACCACGGTCATCCACGGGACACCATGGCGGGAGACCTTGCCGAATACGGCCGGCGCGTGGCCTTGGTTGGAGAGGCCGAACAGGATGCGGCCCGCTCCGAAGATGTCGCTGTTGATGGCGGACAGGGCTGCCGTGATGACCACGGCGTTCAGGATATGGGGCGCCGCAGGGATGCCGAGGCCGCTGAAGATCTGGACAAACGGGCTGCCGTTGCTGCCGATCTCGTTCCAGGGGAAGAGGCTCATCAGGACGCCGAGGGTCAGGACATAGAAGAGCAGTACGCGGACCGGTACGGTGTTCACCGCTTGGGGGATGACCCTCTTGGGATCGGCGGCCTCCCCGGCGGTGATGCCGAGCGTCTCGATCCCACCGAAGGCGAACATCACGACGGCGAACGAGGCCAGCAGCCCCTCGAAGCCGTTGGGGAACAACCCTCCGTGCTCCACGAGGTTGCCCAGTCCGGGCGCCACGGTTGAACCGCCCGCCTGGAAGCCGAAGGCGATGATGGCGGCGCCGCCGGCGATCATGGCGATGATGGCGACCACTTTGATCAATGAGAACCAGAATTCCAGCTCACCGAAGACCTTGACGCTGAGCAGGTTCAGCGCGGCCAGGAAGCAGATGATCGCCAGGATCCAGATCCAGCGGTCCACTTGGGGAAACCAGAAGCCCATGTAGATGCTGAAGGCCGTCACGTCTGCGATGGCCACAATCGCCATCTCAAAGACGTAGGTCCAGCCGGTGACAAATCCTGCCAATGGGCCGAGGTAGCGGCTGGCGTACTGGCCAAAGGAGCCCGAGACGGGGTGCCGGACTGCCATCTCGCCCAGGGCCCGCATCACCATAAATACCGCGGCACCGCCGATGATGTACGCGAGCAGGACCGCCGGGCCCGCCTTCTGGATTGCCGAGGCGGAGCCATAGAACAGGCCGGTGCCAATCGCAGAACCGAGCGCCATAAAGCGGATATGGCGGACGTTCAATCCCCGGTTCAGAACACTTGCGACGGCGGCGCCCGGCACACCCTTACCGGGTGGGCTTGGCTCTTGCGCGCCTGCGTCGTGCCTGGCTGTTTGTTTCGGGACGGCTGATTGCTGCATAACAAGTACCTTCTCGTCATTGGGAGGGGATCGCTAACCAGCAGACCATCCTGGCGCCCGGAGTGATGAGCCTCACGGGAGCTTGGTGTCTTTCATCTCAGACTGAGCCGGACGGGTGTTGGATTCGTCAACCACTGAGTCTAGAACCCTTGACATGGTGTCTGGTTTTCTTTACATTCGGAATGTCAGGTTTGTTTTACATTCTTTGGGAACGGCGGAAACGGAATGTCCTTCGAAGAGAAGAGCGCGTGGATCATGGGGGTGGTGGCCGTGGGTTCCTACGGCGCTTACCTGGCCATCGTCCTTGGCCTGGCCGGGACCATGCCACTTGTTGATGTTCCGTATGTCGCGCCGCTGCTGTGGACCGTCGGCGCCTCCATTGCAGTGTCCATCGCCCTGCACGCCTTGATGGGCATTTTTTCGCCCAGGGACGCCGGGAAGAAGGACCAGCGCGACCGCGAAATCTACCGCTTCGGCGAGTACATCGGCCAGTCGTTTGTGGTCATCGGGGGAGTGGCAGCACTGCTGATGGCAATGACGGAGACGGACCACTTCTGGATCGCGAACGTCATCTACCTGACGTTTGTCCTGTCGGCGATCCTGGGTTCCATTGCAAAGATTGTTGCCTACCGCAGGGGGTTCCAGCCGTGGTGAAACCAACGCGGGTAACCAACTCAATCCGCCGGCTGCGGTTCGAACGGGGCGAGATGACCCAGGCGGAGCTCGCCGAGCGCGTGGGCGTCACCCGCCAGACAGTCATCGCCATCGAGCAAGGCCGTTATTCGCCGTCGTTGGAGATGGCCTTCCAGATTGCCCACGTGCTCAGCGTGCCGCTCGAGGACGTTTTCCAGTACCCGCACCGTGAAGGAGACGCATCGTGAAAGCTATTGTGCAGGACGTTTATGGAAGTGCGGACGTGCTTCAGCTCAGGGACATCCCGACGCCGGCGCCTGCCGAAGGAGAGGTGCTCATCCGGGTCCGCGCCGCCGGCGTCGACCAGGGGGTCTGGCACCTCATGACCGGGATGCCGTACCTGGTCCGGCTTTTCGGCTTCGGGTTGAAGAAGCCCAAGGTGCCGGTCCGCGGGCGGGAAGTTGCCGGCGTCGTGGAGGCAGTGGGGGCGGGCGTGACCCGGTTTCAGCCCGGCGATGAAGTGTTCGGCACCTGTGAGGGGTCTTTCGCGGAATTTGTTTGCGCCAAAGAGAAGCTTGTGGCGCGCAAGCCCGCAAACCTGACCTTCGAAGAGACAGCGGCCGCCCCCATTTCTGCCGTGACAGCCCTGCAGGCCGTCCGCGACGCCGGCCGGGTCGCTCCTGGACAGAAGGTGCTGGTCATCGGGGCAGGCGGGGGAGTGGGGTCCTTCGCCGTCCAGTTGGCCACGGCGTACGGCGCTGAGGTCACCGGCGTCTGCAGCACCGGCAAGATGGATCTGGTCCGGTCGCTTGGAGCTAGCCATGTCATCGATTACACACGCGACGACTTCTCACGTGCCGGCGTGCTGTACGACGTCATTGTCGATACCGCCGGCAACCGGCCGCTCTCTGTTTCGCGGAAGGCGCTCGCTCCAAAGGGAACACTCGTGATTGTAGGAGGCGAAGGCGGCGGGAACCTGACCGGCGGATTTGAACGCTCCCTCGGTGCGCCGTTCGCCTCGCTGTTCTCCGGGCAGAAGTTCAAGGGACTGGTCTCAACGGAAAAATATCAGGACCTTGAGGCCCTGACTTCCATGATCGAGGCTGGCAGCGTGAAGCCCGCCATCGAGAAGGTCTATCCCCTTGCGGAAGCTCCGGCGGCCATCGCCTCCCTGCACGAGGGGCGGGTGCGCGGCAAGGTGGTGGTCCGTATTTGAAACGACTGCTGGCTGCACGCCCCTACCCGGATCGCGGGGTCAGGCATCGCTCCGGGCTGCCCCTTCCTGAGTCTTGCCGGAGGCTTCCCGCGCGGCGGCCTCTATGGCGGCACGGTGGGTGGCCCAGTCCTCGGTGTTTCGCGAGGTGAGGTTGGGATCACCGGGACGCTGGCCGGCGGTCCTGTCGATGAGTTCGCGCAGGATGTCGGCGTGGCCCAGATGCTGGGACGTTTCGGCCAGCATGTGGACAAGGATCTGGTGCAGTGTGACGTCGCGTCGCTCCTCCGGCCACCACGGAACAACGCCGGGGGAGTCCAGCGGCAGCGCCTCGATGGTCGCGTCGGTGTGCGCCGCGGCGAACAGATGCAGACCGACAATGTCTTCACGGCTTTCGTCGGCTGTGGCCCAGAGGTCTGCGTCGGGGCTCGCGTCGTCGTCGAACCATGGGAGATGCCGCCCGCTGGGACGGCCGAAGACCTCACCAAAGTAGCCAAGCTCCATACTCGCCACGTGCTTGACCAGGCCCAGCAGGTTGGTGCCGGTGGGCGTGAGCGGCCGGCGGACGTCGTAGCCACCCAAGCCCTCCAGCTTGCCCAGGAGGTTCTCCCGCCTGACACGAAGATAGTGGTGGAGTGTCTCTTTTTCGTCCATAGCGGGCACTCTACCCAACCGGCGGAGCGTCAGCCGTCAAGGTAGAACCTGGGGCCGAGAGTCGTTCCCGCAGCCAGTGAATGACGGCTTCGCCCTGCTGCTGCTGGAAAGACCGGAGGCTAGGTAGGCCTGGCGGAGGCGGTTGCCGGGCGGCATCGGTGAAGTAGCCAGCAAGGCCGGCCAGGAAGCCGTCGACGTTGGCCGCGTTGGCAGTCGTGAAGACGCTGTGGGAATGCAGGAACGCGTCGGTATCGAAGGCAGGATCGAAGACGCGAACGTTAATGAGAACCGTGAGGGCATCCACCCACGGCGCACCGATGGCAGCCCACGGCCAGTCCACCAGGACGGCTCCGTTGGTGGCCGTGATGATGATGTTGTCAGCACGGACGTCGGTGTGGGCCAGCGATGCACCGGCCACGTCTTTCAGGCCCTGCTCCGCCAGATCCTCCAGCGTGTCCAGGTTCTGGAGGATCCAAGGAGCGCAGTCCTCTGGCGGATTGCGCCGGATGCGGGTCCACCCTCCAAACGGATCCGCGAGTTCGGTTTGAAGAGGGGGCAACCGGGTGAGTTCCGGCGGGAGCGGTGTCCCGGCTATCGCCAGCAGGGCGTCAAGGACCAGGTGAACCTCGACGGCGTTCCACGGCGTGTGGGGATGCCTGCCTTCCACATCGCTGAGCACCAGCGCGACCCATTCGCCGTCGTCATAGGTGCCGATCAGGGTCGGCGCTGGAAGCCCGGCGGGAAGTGCGGCTGCAACGGCCGCCTCCTTCCGATGGATTCCGGGCGAGTGCTCGTTCAGTTGCGGACTGACGGCTTTAACGAAGGCGCGCCGGCCGGCGGCGGTGAGGACCCGGTCCGCAGTGCCGGGAGAAAAGCCTCCCCGCTGGCCCATTGCCTCAACAACGGGGGAGCCGAGAACCCGTTCGATGCCGGCGCGCACGTGGCCGGGAAGCTCGGCCCAGCCGATCCTGGGACTCCACTCAGGCTGCACGGGAATGGCCACCTTCGCCGGGTGTCCACACAAAAGGCGTGGTGGTGGGGATTGCCCGGAATCCCAGGCGTCGAAGGACCGGCTCGCTGGCAACGGAGGCATCCACCTGCAGGAAGGCGGTAAGGATGTCGGCGGTTGAGACCATACGCTTCAGCCTAGGGTCTTTGTCCGCACACAGGGCACTTCCCCCGGCATCTGTCTGGCATCCCGGACAGATGCCTTGCCTTCATTGCCTTCCAGCGGGCAGCTAAGGGCGCAAGCTTAAGTACGGGATCCCGGACATGCCTGAAGGATCCCGCAAGAAATACGGAGGATACGGTGGCGGTAAGCATGGAAGCAAGGGCGCAGAGTGGGCGTGAGCCAAAGGTGACTTCCAAGGTCCCCGCTGCCGAGAACACACTGCGCATCCTCAAACTGCTGGCTTCAAAGCGTGGCCCCATGGCGGCGTCGAGCATTGCCACATCCCTCGGATTGCCGCGTTCGAGCGTCTACCACCTTCTGGGGGTGATGGAGGCCAACGGCTTTGTCCTCCACCTCCACGAGGAACAGCGCTACGGATTGGGCATCAGTGCTTTCGAGCTGAGTTCGGCCTACTCTCGGCAGGAACCGCTCTCCCGCTTGGGCCGGCCGCTGCTGGCGTCGCTGGTGGACGTGATCGGCGAAAGTGCCCACCTGGCCGTCCTTCATGGGCGTGACGTGCTCTACATCGTGGAAGAGCGGGCCAAAAACCGCCCGTCGCTGGTGACCGACGTCGGCGTCCGGCTCCCCAGCCACCTCACCGCCAGCGGACGCGCTATCCTCGCGGCATTGCCGAAGTCGCAGGTCCGCGCGCTGTACCCGAACGCTGCGGCTTTCACCGCCCGGCATGAGGTGGAGGGCGCCATCATGAAGTACTCGGCGCTTTCCTCCCACCTGGACCAGGTTCGGCAGCGCGGCTATGCCACCGAACACGGGGAGGTAACGCCCGGTTTCGGCTCGATTGCTGCCGCCGTCACGGATCACGTGGGATGGCCGACGGCGGCAGTAGCCGTTACGTTCCTCGAAGACAAACTGCCGGCGGACCAATGGCCGGCCCTCGCGGCCCGGGTCCAGAAAGTAGCCGACGAGCTTTCGGTCCGAATCCACGGCCGCCCCGCCAAGTAGAACCGGTCCCGACTTTCCTCTACCCGCCTCCGCACAAATAAGTAGCAGCAGATGTCGTTATGAGCGCTCAAAACGACATCTGCTGCTACTCAGTTGGGAGTGAGGGGGTGCGTCTGGAATCCCGGACAGCACCCCTTCGAAAGCCCTGTCAGGGCTCGCCGGGAGGGGCTTTAGTAGATATAGAACCTCTTCCAAGAACCGCGACCCCAACACTCGCCCAGAACACGAAGGAGCCCCTCATGGCACCCGCCGATTTCACTACCGGTGCCCGCCCGGTTAAAGCAGCCCGCGGCACTGAGCTGACCGCTAAGAGCTGGCAGACGGA
>NZ_JBBCBS010000021.1:0-26386 GCF_037203945.1 Pseudarthrobacter sp. CCNWLW207
GCATTGATCCCGTTCAGCACCACGGTGGCACCGGCGTCGGCCAACGCCCGCGCCAGCGCATTACCAATCCCCCGGCTCGAACCCGTCACCAAAGCAACCCGCCCCGACAAATCAAACAAAGAACTCATGAGAAGGGGCCTGCCTGCACGAGGTTGGCCGGGGCTTCACCGGCGGCGAGGGCTTCGAGCTGCTTCCGCAGCAGCTTCAGGATCCTGGGCTGGAAGGCGGAAGCGTTGCCGCCCACGTGCGGGGTGATCAGGGCGTTGGGGGTGGACCACAGCGGGTGGTCTTGCGGCAGCGGCTCCGGATCAAGGACGTCGAGGGCGCACTGCAGGCGACCGGACAGGACTTCCTTGGTCAGGGCAGCCGTGTCCACCACGGAGCCGCGGCCCACATTCACCACTAGGGCATCGTCAGGCAGGGCAGCGAGAACCTCTTCACCGACCAACTGGTGCGTGTTCTCACTCAGCGGCAGCACCGAGACCAGGATGTCGTGCGTCGCTGCAAGCTCGGTCAGTTCGGACGAGGCATGCACCTGGCCAAGCTCGTCGGTGCGGGCCGAACTCCCCACCCGCGTGACGGTGACCTCGAAGGGCTCCAGGCGGCGGGCGATCTCGTGGCCGATCCCGCCGACGCCCAGCAGCAGCACGCGCCGGTCCGCCAAGGACCGGCGGCGTTCCGGCCGCCAGAGGCCGTGCTGCGAATCGCGGACCGCCTGGTCGATCCCGCGCAGCTTCGCCAGGATCAGTCCCACGGCCAGTTCCGCGGTGGCGGCGGCGTGTACACCGGAGGCGCTGGCTACACCCGCGGCCGGCCCGGCCGCCTCAATAACCCCGTCGTACCCCGTGGACTGGGTCTGCACGTATTTCAGAGCCGGAACCTGGCCGAGCGAGCCGAGCACGGCGGAGGCGTCGATATACGGGAGGATGACGCCGTCGATCTCACTGAGCGTCCCGCCGTCGGGCTCCGATTTTAGATCCCACACGACCCCTCGCAGCCCTTCGGGTAGGGGCGAGAGATCGGCGAGGAGCTGCCGGTCGGGGAAGCTGACGGTGCGGACTGTTTGCATCGGAAAACCTATCGATCCTGGGGTGTGGGGTGAGCGGGCCGGCGTCGGCGCTTAGCGCCTGTCGAAGGTGAGTCCGCCGGGGACCTGGAAGGTGGGCATGAGTTCGAGCATGCCCACGTTTACGTGCCGGGGTGTCTCCACCGCGTAGTCAACGGCGTTGACGATGTCGTCCGTGGTCAGGGACTCGTAGCCTTCGTAGTAGGTCTTCCAGGCCTCTTCCATGGCCTCGGGGCTGCCGCCCATGTTGCGGCCGAAGATTTCCGTTTCTACGCGGCCGGGGCAGACCTCTGTGACACGGATGCGTTTGCCCACGGTGTCGTTGCGGAGCTGGCGGGAGATCTGGTGCACCGCGGCCTTAGTGGCGTGGTAGACGGTGTGTCCGTAGAAGTTGTAGACGCCGGCGATGGAGCTGATGTTGATCACGTGGCCGTTGTCCCGCTCCACCATGCCGGGAAGGACCAGGCGCGTCAGCTGCAGGAGGGAGCGCAGGTTGACGTCCACCAACTCGTCGATATCCTCTTCCGTCGAGTCGAGGATATTTCCGGGCCGGGAAACGCCGGCGCAGTTGACGAGTACGTCCACGTTGAGGCCGTCCACCGCTGTGGTCAGCGCAGCAGTGTCCGTAAGGTCGACGGCGTGCGGGATGGCTCCGGTGCGGTCCGCCAGTTCTTTCAGGCGTTCTTCATTGCGGGCGAAGGCGTGTACTTGGAGTCCGCGCTTTGCCAGCCGCTCAGCGATGGCGGCACCCATTCCGGTGGAGGCGCCGGTTACCAGGGCCGTTGAGTAGTCAGAAAAAGGCATGGAAGTCTCCAATGAGGGTGGTTGGGTGAAGATTAGGAGGGTTTCGGGGCTGGGGACGTGCTCCCCGGCTCACAACTTGGTGTCAGGCATCCCGGAGGGGAAGGTGCGCCCTGTCCTTGACCGTGCTGACGGCGGCCAGGGTGCCCAGCGCGGTGATGACGGCGTAGAAGGCGGGCATGTAGATGTTGCCCGTGGAGGAAATCAGCCAGGTCATCAGCAGCGGCGCGGTGCCGCCGAAGAGTGCCGAGGAGATGTTGTAGCCCAGGCCGTAGGCGGAGTACCGCACCCGGGTGGGGAACAGTTCAACGATCAGGATGTGGATCACTGCAGTGTGGCCGGCGAACACCACAGCCATGATGCAGGCGCCCAGGATGGCCAGGAGCATCTCGCCCGTAGCTATGAGGGCGTAAGCGGGGATGCCGAGGATAGCCATGGCGATGGCGGACCCGGCGATGACCTTCTTGCGGCCGACGCGGTCCGACAGCGCGCCCATGAACGGGATGGCGATGCAGATGACCACCAGGCTGCAGGCGGTGACCAGGAGCGCGTCGCCGATGGTGAAGTTGAGCTGCTTGCCCTTGAGGAACGTGGGCATGTAGGAGAACAGGACGTAGTAGCCGGAGCCGTTCATGAGCGGGATGAACAGGGCCAGCAGCATGGCGCGGCGGTGTTCGGCCGAGGCGAAGGCTTCCTTCAGAGGGTTCTTGGACAGCCCGCCCTCTTCCTTGAGCTTTACAAAGTTGGGGGTGTCCGCGATGGCCTTGCGGATGTACCAGCCGATGACGCCCATCGGGATGGCCACCAGGAACGGGATGCGCCAGGCGAACGAGCCGAAGCCGCCGCCGTCGATGGCTGCCTGGGTGAGCCAGGGTGACATGGAAAATGCGACAAGCGTACCGGTGAGCAGGGCTGCGAACGAGGCAATCTGGGCGTATGAGGTGATGATGCCGCGCTTGCCTTCCGGAGCGTGCTCGGCGAGGAAGGTCATGGCACCGGCGGCTTCGCCACCTACGGAGAATCCCTGCAGCATGCGGAGCAGGACCAGGAGGATCGGTGCCGCAATGCCGATGGCGGAGTAGGCCGGCAGCAAGCCGATGCCCGCCGTGGCCACGCTGATCAACAGGATGACGAAGACCAGCAGCTTTTGCCGTCCGATGCGGTCTCCGAGGTAGCCACAGACCACGGCGCCGAGGGGGCGAACGAAGAAGGACACGGCGTAGCCGGCGAAGACGAACAGCAGGGCGTTGTCCGGATTGCCGGGAGCCAGGAAGACCAATGCCAAGGTTCCGGCCATAAAGGCGAAGATGCCGTTGTCGTAGAGCTCCACGAAAATGCCGACGCAGCCGGCGGTCACAACTTTGCGGGTCTGCCTGGCATCCAGGCGATCGTTCTGCGGTTTGGCCGCTTGGGTTGACGTTGACATCTTGATCCTTACTTGTTTCTGGTGACTAAGGCCGGACATGACTGAACTCAGCTTCCCGAGGCCGGCATGAGGTCCAGCCAGCTTGCCGGCGCCCCGACGCCGAGCAGGCCAAAGACTGTATTTACTGACGTGCGCAGCGCTTCAAGCTCACGCATGGCGGCACGGTGCCGCCCAGTGGCCTCGGCCACCGTTGTATTGCGGAACCTGATGATGTTCCCGGGCCTTGCCTGCGCGAGGACGTCCAGCGAGCGGCTGGTGACCACGCCAAGAACCGGGTAGCCGGCAGTCACTCCCCGTCCGCGGTGGAGTACCAGGAGTTCTTCCCGGGACGGGACCTCAATGGCTCCGACAGGGACGCCCCTGGAGAGTACTTCGGCCCTCGATTGCCGTTCCGGCAGCGCCCCACCGAGGCGCAGGCCGATGTGGTTGCTCCGGCCACTGACGGTGTAGCTCGTCTTGAATAGGAGCTCCGCGGTTTCACCGAATTCGGCGATGTCCGGTCCGTCTGTGACGTCGATGACCGGGTGGGCACTGACGCCGGGTCGGGAAAGTCCCAGCCGGAACAGAGGAAGGTCGAAGTACGGTTGCCTGATGGGCGGCACAGTCTCCCGGGCCCCGAGAGTGGTTCCGTCGGTGAGTTTCAGGCCGAATCCAACGACGGTGTCCGGTGCGCAGCTGCCCAGCAGCATCGGGGCGTCCAACGCGCCATGCACGGCGATGTAGGCACGCAGCCCGGTGTTCATGCTGCGCAGGGCCACGGTTTCCCCTGCCAGGACAGAAACTGGTTCCCACTGGGGGCACTCGCGTCCGCCTACAGTCAGGGTTACGGGCGCCCCGGTCACGGCGATGAGCAAATCCGTGTCCGCGCGCATCCGGAAGTCCAGCGCCGTGACTTCGAGCAGCGGATCATTGTCCTTGTTCCCGGCCAGGATGTTGGCGGCCCGTGCCGAAAATTGGTCCAACGCCCCGTTCACGGGGAGCCCGTACCGCGGCCCCTTGAACCGGCCCAGGTCCGTCACGACGGAATGGCCCGCTTGCAGGATGGTCAGGGTCCCGCTCATTTCGACGCCTCCAGTTCAAGGCCCGCGTAGCGCTCGAAATCGGCGGCGGTGATCTCGTGGAACCGGAGCAGGTCTCCGGGCAGGTAAGGGACGAGCGGTTGTTTGTCAGGGTTCAGCACTGTCAATGGCGTCTGTCCGATGACACACCACCCGCCGGGAGCCACCGCGGGGGCGATCACTGCCTGACGGCCTGCGACGGAGACCGCGCCCGCCGGCACGGAAAGCCGGGGGTCCTTAAGCCGTGGTACGGGCAGTGGGAATTCCGGACCGTCCATCATGGGGGACCCTGCCGGAGCGCCGAGGCATCGGATGATATATGACTTGGCGGTGTGCAGGGCAATGATCTCTGAGACGGGCAGGCCCTCGTGGTCCGCAACCTTCTGGAGGTCCGGTCCGTATTCGCCGCCGTAGACCACCGGGACGTCGAAGCGCCGGGGCATACGGGCGGGTGCGCCAACAAAATCGAGCTGGCGCATGCCCAGGAGGACGAAGGCCCGGATCTGGCGCGCAGAAGTGACATAGGGATCGAATTCGACCAATACCGAATCATAGGTGGGAACCGCGCAGTGGACGCCGTCGACGTCGGCCATCTCAAACCATCCCGCGAGCGCATGGACCGCTGCCCAGTTCCGTTCACGGTCAAGGGATGTTGCGACGACGCGAACCGCGGCGTCGCCTGACTCGTGTACCTCGATGGGTGTTGGGGTGTCAGGCATCTCAGGCCGCTTCCGCTTTGGCTGCCAGAACCTGGGCCAGCGGGGCAATGGTGACGCCGGCGGCGGTCAGCTCCTTGCGGATGAGGCGGGCCAGGTCCACGGCGCCGGGGTTGTCCCCGTGGAGCAGGATGGTGTCCGCTACGACGGGAAGCTTCAGGCCGGATGCAGATTCGATGACGCCCTCGCACACCATCCGGATGGTGCGGTCGATGATTGTTGCCGGGTCGTGGATGACGGCCCCAGGCTGGCTGCGGGGCACCAGGGTTCCGTCGTCTTCGTAGGCGCGGTCGGCGATGCCGACAATGCCCACCGGCAGCCCACGGCTTGCCGCCGCCTGGGAAAGCTCACCATCCTGGGCCAGGACGATCAGGTCCGGACGGACGCGGTGAACGGCATCGGCGACGGCCGCGGCGTAGTCAGGACGTGTGGCGACGAGGTTCCCCAACCGCCCGTGGGGGGCGATATGGGAAACGCGGGTGCCGTGGTAGCCGGCGAAGGCCGATAGGGCCCCGAGCTGATAGAGGACATCATTGCGGACCTCATCGGCAGTAAGGTCCATGGTGCGCCGTCCAAAGCCCCGGAGATCGGGGAAGCTCGGGTGTGCCCCGATGCTGACACCCCGGCGGACGCATTCCGCGACCGTGCGGGCCATGATATCGGGGTCTCCGGCGTGGAATCCGCAAGCGATGTTGGCGCTGGAGACGATTTCAAGAAGTGCGCTGTCATCACCCAGGGAGTAGGCACCGAAGCCTTCACCGAGATCTGCCACAAGATCAACTGTGCGACCCATAGTGTGTGCCTTCCCTTCATTGTGTACTGAGCTGGAATGCCCCGTAGGGGCCGAAAAAACATTGGGCCAACTGCTGCAGTCCCGCCCTATTCAAGGGTGGCACCGTGCGCTGCCCCACACAAAGACGTAATCGGTGTCACGGGATAGGCCCCAGTTATGACCGGCGCCTATCCGGTTCCGCTAACGCAGGGCCTTGCGGAGCCCCATGACGCGCTCCACCACAACCACTACGGCGAGCGAGATCAGGATGAGGATGACGGACAATGCTGCGACCGCTGCATCGGCAGAGTTCTCCACATACCGCAGGACCTGTACGGGCAGTGTCGGCAGCCCTGATTCAGCAACAAACAGCGAGATGACTGCCTCGTCGAATGACACGATGAAGGCTATGACGCCACCGGCAATGACGCCGGGCTGGATGATTGGAAGGGTGATCCGCCGGAAAACCGTCCAGGACCCGGCGCCGAGGATCCTGGCCGCCGCTTCACAGGAGGTGTCAGTGGTGGCAAGGCTCATGAGCGTTGTCCTGATGACAAACGGGATGGTGATGGCCACATGCCCGATGATGATTCCCGTGTAGGTGTTGTTCAGTTCCAGGGGCCCGAAGAGCAGGACCATGCCGAGGGCCAGGACAATGCTGGGGATCAGCAGCGGGGAAAGGAAGAATGACTGCACCGCTGCCTTGGCCTTGAACTCAAACCGGTCCAGGGCCAGCGCCACCGGAACGCCGAGGGCCAGCACGATAACAGTGACAACGACTGCCACGATAAGGCTGACCCGCATGCCGTTCATGAAAGTGCTTTCCTCCGGCAGCATCTCATACCACTTGAAGGTCAGGCCCTCCGGCGGAAACGACAGGTACTGGTTGGAGGCGAACGAGACGACGAATACGATCAGCAACGGCGCCAGGAGGAAAAGGTAGAGCAGGAACACCAGGATGCCGAACGCCGGCTTGGCCGGGTTGAACCGTGGTTTGAATAGGCGTGCCTCGGACATGGCTAGCCTCCGATCTTTTTGGTGAGGCGCTGGTAGACCGCGATGATCAGTCCGAACAGGACCAGCAGGATGACGGATAGCGCTGCGGCGAACGGCCAGTTGAGCAGTCCGGTGGTCTGGTCATAGATTTCCGTTGCCAGTACCTGGACGCTGCCGCCGCCGAGGAGGCGGGGGGTGATGAACGTACTGATCGACAGCACAAAGACCAGCAGGAACGCCGTGAGGATGCCGGGCAGGCTCAAGGGAAGCGTGACCCTGGTGAACACTTGCAGCTTGCTCGCGCCCAAGGAGCCGGCCGCTTCTTCCAGTTGGGGGCTGAGGCGCCCGAAGCCGGAGATCATGGCGAGGATGGCATAGGGCATAAAAATTTCAACGAGGCCGATGGTTACCCCGGTCATATTGTTCGTGAGCTTGAGGGGTGCATCAATCAGGCCCATTCCGTCCAGCGTGGAGTTGACCAGGCCGTTGGTACCCAGGATCACCATCCATCCATAGGTCCGCACAACGGCGGAGGTCAGCAGGGGTGCGATGGCGACGGCGATGAGCAGCCCGCGGTATTTGCTGGTGCTCCTGGCGAGGAAGAGTGCCACCGGGTAGGACACCAGGACGCAGAGGACGCCCACGGTGACACCCATCTGGAAGGTGTCCAGGGTGACCCGCCAGTAGTAAGGATCGGTCAAGGGCTGAATGTAAGTGTCCAGCGTGAATGTCTCTTCGATGATTCCGTCGGGAGCGCCCCTGTTGAACGACATCCTGACCATGTAGGCCAGCGGGAAGACAAAGCTGACTACGAGGCCGAGGAGACCCGGCAACAGAAGGGCGAGGTAGGTGCGCCGGTTCCGGCGTCTGGTAGCCTTTTCCAGCTCACCTTCAGCAGCACCGGCTCGGAGGACGGCCGGGGTCTGTGTCTCTGTGACGGTCACGCTGCTGGTGCTTTCACTGCGGCAGGCAACAGGTATGCGTCCTGTTCATCCCACGAAAGGTAAGCCGCGTCGCCTGGACGTGGCAGGTCGCCGCTTGAAGTCGGCATTTGTGCCTGCAGGACGCGGTTGCCGGCCTTGACGGCCACGGAGACAGCATCGCCCGTGTAGCTGACGCGTTCAATAACGCCCGCAATGGCTTCGACCCCCGCAGGGTGCATGGCCACGCGGAGCCGGTGGGGGCGGATGACCAGTTCATGCGTGGAACCGGCCAGGCCTGGTGCGCCCACTGCACCGAACTGCCCGAGGTCATCGATGGAAACCCGGTAATGCGTTTCACCCCTGGCGGCAGAACCTGTCTCTGACACGACCCGGGCGGTGAGGAAGTTGGCTTGGCCAATGAAGTTTGCGACGAACCGCGTCCGCGGACGTTCATAGACCTCGGTGGGGGAACCGAACTGCTCAATGAGCCCCCCGTTCATGACGGCGATACGGTCCGCCATGTCCAGTGCCTCGTCCTGGTCGTGCGTAACGAACAGTGTAGTCGCCCGGGTCCGTTGCTGGATGGAGCGGATCTCAGTCCGCATCGTTTCGCGGAGTTTCGCGTCCAGGTTGGACAAAGGCTCGTCCAGGAGCAGGAGGGTGGGCTCCACGACCAGTGCGCGTGCCAGGGCGATGCGCTGTTGCTGTCCGCCGGAAAGTTCCCGGACCTGCCGCTTGGACAGGTGTCCCAGCTGCACCATGTCCAGCGCACCGGCAACGCGGCGTTTCTGGTCGGCTTTGGAGGTCTGGCGCATTTGCAGCCCGAACGCCACGTTCTGTTCGACATTCATATGCGGAAAGAGGGCGTAGGACTGGAAGACCATCCCCATGCCCCGCTTGTTGACGGGAGTGTGGGTGATTTCCTTGCCATCAACCACGATGGAGCCAGCGGTCGGATCCATCAGGCCGGCGACCATCCGCAGCGTGGTGGTCTTACCGCAGCCTGACGGGCCGAGGAGCGCCACCAGGTGCCCCTCTTCCACCTCCATGTTCAGGCGGTCGACGGCCGGTTCAAGACCGGCAGCGTATCTCTTGGTCAGATCCACGATCGACAGTTTTGTTTCAGTCACGATTTCAGTTCTCCTGAAGCAGGGTGTGGGGAGGGGCGCCGTGGTGACGGCTACTTGGTGATGATCTGGCGCTTCCAGGTGTCAGTCCACTTGTCACGGGCCGAAGACAGGAACGCAACATCAAGGGGAACGATGTTCAGGGAGCCGTCAGTGGGAACCACTCGGTCCTTGACCTCGGCCGGAAGTTCGGCGTTGGTGACGGAAGGCGCATAAAACAAGGCCTTAGCGAACGCGGTCTGCGCCTCGGCGGACAGTGCGTAGTCAACGAAGGTCTGGGCAGCCGCCTTGTTGGGCGCATCCTTCACGACGTTCACGGTGTTGATCTGGTAGACAGTGCCTTCCTTGGGGAAGGTCACGCCCATCTTCTTGTTGCTCTGGTCGCTGTAGAACTGGCCGCGGGCGTTCTGCCCAAGTCCCAGCACCGTCTGGCCGGTGATCACGTTTTGGTATTCGTCGGGGTTTGGCGCGAAGGTCTGGACGCCTGGTGCCATTTCCTTCAGGCGTGCCACAGCCTTGTCGATGCTCTGCGTGTAGTCCTCCCCTTCCATCTTCGATGTGATGGCGGTCAGGGAAAGTCCCAGCAGGGAGGGCGGAGCGTTGACGTTGATCTTGCCCGCGTATGCCGGATCCCAAAGCACTTCCCAGCTTTCAGGGGCTTTGGGGAACGTGTCCGTGTCATACAGTAGGCCAACGGCGTCGAGCATGACTACCGGCCCGAACCCATCCTTGTTTTTGAACTGATCCGGCACGTTCGCCAGGTTCGGAACGGCGGCGGCGTCAATCTTGTCGAAGAGTCCCTGGGTGTTGCCTGTTGTTGAAACCGAGTTGTCCATGATTGCCACGTCCGTGGCCGGGTTGTTCTTCTGCCCCTGGAGGGCGCTGAGCATTTCGGCGGAGGAACGCTTGGACGCGTAGTTGATCTTGATGTCCGGGTACTTGGCCTTGAAGGGTTCGATCACGGCGGCCGTGTACTGGTCCTGCCAGACCCCGGAGTAGGCAATCAGGTTTACCTCGCCCGACGTTGCACTTGAGTTTCCCGCACTGCTGGACCCGGCGTTGCCCCCGCAACCTGTGAGCACAAGGGCGGCTGCTGTCGCGGCAGCAGCTAAAGCGATCTTGCCTTTACTGATAACTCTCATTGTGTCTCTTCCTTAATGAGGGGAACCCGGGATCATTGAGCATCGGATTCTTGGGATGTTCCTAGAACATATGGAGGAAATATTTCTGGAATGTAAAGGAATGCAGCATTTTCTGTAACTGGAACCATTTATGCAAAAGCCCTATAGGGGCATCATCGCCGCTTATGGCTCGTAGGGATATAATCGGTTTGTCACAGAAATTATGTTCTGGAGATCAACTTAGCGTCCGAGATGTGGATCACACAAAGACCTATTGCGTATCCCGCCATAGAATCCGGATATGACCCGTCGGGGCTTCAGGGCGCCGCAGACGAAGGAAACGCCGGTATGGACACTCGAAAACTCGCCTACTTTGTGAAGATCGTTGATTCGGGAAGCATCACGAAAGCGGCCGCTGCCTTGCATGTGGCACAGCCTGCCCTGAGCCAGCAAGTGTCAGCGCTTGAAACGGACTTGAAGCAGAGGCTCCTGATCCGAAGCAAGCAGGGCGTCCAGCCCACGGCCGCCGGCCACACGCTCTACCGGCATGCGCAGACAATCCTTCGGCTCGTGGAACAGGCCCGGCAGGACGTGGCCAGTTCCGGGGCGGCGCCTGCGGGACGAGTGTCCATTGCGATCGCGCCGTACAGCATGGCCTCGAGCCTCACGCCGCGCATAATCGGGGAGGTGGCCCGCCGCTACCCAGATATTGTGCTCCATTTGACGGAGATCTACGGCGGTGTCCTCAGCGAAGCGATAAAGAACGGCAGGCTGGATATGGCCCTTATTTACGAACCTGGGCCTATCCGCGGCGTGCAGTTCACCACGATGATCGTGGAGGATCTGCACCTCGTGGTGAACGCCAGGAACGTTTCGGCCGCCGTTGCGGGCGAATCGGGCGAAATCACACTTGAGCAAGCTTCGGAATTCGGCTTGTTCCTTCCGGAGCAGAACCACACTCTCCGCCAGATCATCGAAACCGGTCTGCGGAACAAAGGCCTAAGTCTCCGTCTGGTCGGCGAAGTCGAGTCCGTGCCTTCCCTGACTCGGCTCCTAGAGGCTGACATGGGCGCAACCATCTTGCCGAAGTCAGCAGCGGACGCCCTTTTCCATGAGGAGGACTTCCGAGTCCTCCGGATTGTAGAGCCCGGACTGCAATGCAAAATAGCCCTTTGCACGCCGGACCACGAACCATTGTCAGAGGCGGCATCCGCCGTCCTTATGGTCTTGAAGGAAATGCTCCAGGAAATGCTAAGTTCCAGATACGCGAGCTAGCGCGCCACCCAAACGTTTTCCTTATCATGACAGTTATATTTGGTCTTAGTAATTGCACTCCCGCGAATCTAATCTGTAATTGAAGGCCGGATCAGCCGGTAATAGGTTTCTTAGCTGAAATTACTTGATTGGGAGCACGTCGTGAAAAAGATCAGCAGCGCGCACCGGGACCCTTCGAGCGGCAGCCGCTTGGCGGCGAGGACTGTTTCCCACTGCCCGGCCAACGGGTTCTGGATTCCCGAAGGCCAGCCGGGCCAGGCAGTCTTCGTCTTTGAGGGCAGCATCATGCCGGCCGGCTCCTCCGGTGCCACGGTCTGGCTCCTGGACAAAACCATTTCCGGGCCGCCCGCTTATCCCCTGCCAGGGCCGCAGCGCTCATACGCGATGGCCCGCTCGCTGGCTGGCTGAGTTCCGGCTGCCTCGGTCCCCGGACACTGCCCCAAGCCACCGCGCGAACTGGCAGCTAGTACCCTCATATCCGTGTGACTTGAGGGTACTAGCTGCCAGTTCGCGCTTAATTGGCTTTCGCGTACCAGTGCCGCCGCACGGGATTTCTTCCGCGCGACGGCACTTGGTCTGTTACTAGGCGTCTTCGACCAGCAGGCCCTTTGCCTTCAGCACCTCAGCCAGGTTGCACAGCTCTATGGTGGTGCCGCCTTCGTGGTAACGGCGGATAAGGTCGCGCTCGGCGTCGTCGCGTTCCTGGGAGAGGCGGATAACGTCTTCCACTTCGTCCTTGCGGACCACAACCACGCCGTCGGCGTCCCCCCGAAGGATGTCGCCGGGGTAGATGATCTCGTCGCCGAAGACCACCGGGTGGTTGATGGGGCCGATGGTTTCCTTCACCGTGCCCTTAATGGAGACGCTGCCGGAGAATACAGGCAAGCCCAGTTCAATCAGGTCCTGGGTGTCGCGGACGCCTGAGTCAGTGACCAGTCCGGCCAGCCCTTTGGCCTTCATGGCGTTACCCAGGACGTCGCCAAAAGTGCCGGCCTCTTCGAATTCGCCGGCCGAGACCAGGACCACATCGCCCGGCTCGGCATAGTGGATGGCTACCTGCAGCATCAGGTTGTCACGCGGGGCGCAGCGGACAGTCAGCGCGGGTCCGCAGAAGGACATACTGCGGTCGATGGGCTTGATTCTGGAGCTGAGCGCACCCTTCCTGCCCTGGGCTTCGTGAATGGTCGCTGAGGAGAATTTGGCAAGCCTTTGGACGGCGTCCGCCGTCGGCCTGTCAACTTTTGTATTGACGTGGATCATGTCGTTGTCCTTCGGTTTGAGTATTGATCAGCTGAGGGCCTGGACGGCCTTGTCGATGGCGGCGATCGATTCTTCGATGATGTCGAGGCTTGTGGCGTAGGAGATGCGGAAGTAGGGGCCAAGTCCGTAGGCCGATCCCGGGATCGCTGCCACCGATGCGTGGTCCAGCAGGTAAAGGACAAAGTCCTGGTCGTCGTGGATGGTGGCGCCCTCCGGCGTCGTTTTGCCGATGGCCCCCGCACAGTTGACATAAGCGTAGAAGGCTCCTTCCGGCGTCGCACACGACAGGCCGTCGACGGCGTTGAGCCCGGCTACTGCCGCATCGCGTCGACTGCGATAAATTTCGACGCTGTCCCGGACGAAGCCCTGATCGCCGGTGAGGGCTGCGGCGCTGGCAGCCTGGCTGACGGAGGACGGGCAGGAGGAGATCTGGGACTGGAGCTTGTTGATCGCGGCAATCAGGGGGGCCGGACCTGCCGCGTAACCCAACCTCCAGCCGGTCATGGCGTAGGCCTTGGACACACCGTTGACGACGAGGACGCGGTCCTTCAGCCCCGGGGCTACCTCCACCAGGCTGGGCAGCCTGCCGCCACCGAAGTAGATCTGGTCGTAGATTTCGTCCGTCAGGACATAGACGTGGGGGTAGCCGGCGAGGACGTCCGCGAGCGCACGGAGTTCCACCGGGGAGTAGACCGCGCCGGTGGGGTTGGACGGCGTGTTCAGGATGACCCATTTGGTCCGGTCAGTGAGGGCTCCGGCAAGGGCATCCGGTGTGAGCTTGAATCCGACGTCCTCGCCGCAGGGCACAACGACCGGTGTGCCATCATTCGCGAGCACCATGTCCGGGTAGGAGACCCAGAAAGGGGCGGGCACAATCACTTCGTCACCGGCGTCGAGGGAGGCCATGAAGGCGGTGAAGATGACCTGCTTGGCGCCTCCGCCGATGGTGAGTTCGGCTGGAGTGTAGTGGAGGCCAGTGCGCAGCTCGATGGTCTTCAGGATGGCTTTCTGCAGCTCAGGGGTCCCGGTGACGGAGGTGTACTTGGTCTCCCCCTTGCTGATGGCTTCAACGGCTGCGGCTTTGATGTGATCGGGCGTGTCGAAGTCTGGCTCGCCGACCGTCAGGTCCAGGATCCGGCGCCCTTCTGCCTTGAGCTCACGCACGCGGGCAGCGGCGGCAACGCTGGCAGAGGACTTGATGCGGGATACCCGCGTTGCAGGTACAAATTTAGACATGGTCTCTTCCTAGGGGCTCAGGAGACAGCGGTACTCACTTCCTTTGACACTAGGGAAATCCGGCGGGTCTGGATAAGACCTAAAGTGCGTGGACGGATAAGCGTCCCTTATGGCTGGAGGCCACACGTTCCGGTTATGGGTCCACGCACTATTGGTATTTCCGTGGCAGGGCGGACCTGTCTAGCCTTCTAGGTAAGCTGGCCCGCTCAGCGCCATCCCAACCGAGGAGTGCTCTTGGCCCTAACCCACCATGCCGACGGCGGTGGCTACCGATACCGGGGCAAGCGGAAGCCCGACACAGCTGCTGTCCAGGCGGAAAAGATCCGGGTGCTCCTCCGGGAGGAGCGGCAACGGATTACGTTCAACGCGAGCAGCATCCGCTCCCTGGCGGTCCGTCTGAACCAGCAGATCGCCCAAGCGCTGTGCGACGGGATGAAAATAACCAGCTTGGCCGGCGCCGCGGGCCTGTCGCGCTGGGCTGTGCGCACCATTGGCCTGTCATCTGACGGGCTGTTCCCATCGGGCGTTCCGGCGGAGCATCATCTGGCCATCATCGGGGAGCTGAAGTCAGAGATGGCCGAACTGGAGGAGTCGAAGGCCGTCCTCCTAAGGAGGCGCCTGAAGCTCTTGGCCACAGCCCGCCGTCTCGGGGTCTTGGATGACTACGAGCTCGCAGCGCTAAGCGGACTCCAGCGGGAAACCGTCCGGAAGATGACATGGGGACTGCAGCCAGCGCCGGTCAGCCAAGCTGTGTAGGCCGAACGGTAAGCCGGGCACCAGCCGGTTCCTCTCAGGTTGCTCCACGCCTATCATCGCGGTGAGTACAGGCGTAGCGTCTATCCAAGGGAGCAAGACTGCGGTTGCCGATTGGACCCAGAATGGCCTGACGCCGCCGGTCTTGAGCCACTGCAAGGAGGCGGGAATGGCTGGCTGGAATGCAGACACGGCCGCCGGGCCGTTGGGGTCCGGCACCGTTACGTTGGTGGAAGGATCATCCTTCTGCATCTCCCTGGCAAATGGGGACATCCATCCGGAACATCCGCACGGGGTTTTCCATGAGGACACACGCATCCTCTCGCGCTGGAACCTGGCCATCAATGGGCAGTCCCTCGAGCCGCTGACAGCATCGACGCAGGAACCCTACAGGGCCTTGTTCATTGGCCGCGTCCCCCGCTCCGATGGGTACGCGGACAGCCCCCTGATCGTGGAGCGCCTGCGCGAAGTCGGTGCCGGGATCCTGGAGGAGGTCACCATCCGGAACTACTCCTCCGATGAAGCCCAATGCCTGGTCGCCCTCACCGTTGAATCAGACTTCGCGGATCTCTTCGAGGTAAAGGAGGCCCGCATCCAGCGGCGCTGGGATGAAGCCCGCCATGCCGACGGCGACTCACTGACCATCAGTGCCACCTGGCAGGACGTCCGGAAGGGTGTCATCGTCAACGCCAGTGGCGCCGAGGCCACCCCTGAGGCCCTTACCTACCGGGTGGTTGTTCCGCCGCGGGGATACTGGAGCACCACCCTGGCTGTGGTGCCCACCGTCGACGGGGCGGCTCCGGCGGCTTCGTTGGTTCGTCCGGCCCGGGGCGAAACCTCCCCCAGCGATCGTCGCCGCCAGGCATGGGTGGCGAAGATTCCCAGGCTGCATATCAGCAACCGCTCGATCGAACGGACCCTCCGGCGCAGCTACGACGACCTGGGCGCGCTCCGCATTGAAGATCCCGCCCATCCGGAGCGGATCGTCGTGGCCGCCGGCGCGCCGTGGTTCATGACGCTCTTTGGCCGGGACTCGCTCTGGGCCTCCGAAATGGCGTTACCGGTGGACCCATCCCTGGCATTGGGCACCCTGCAGACCCTGGCGGACCGCCAAGGCCGCGTAGTGGATCCCATGAGCGAGGAGGAACCGGGGAAGATCCTGCACGAGGTCAGGCTCGGCGTCTCCAGCGGCCTGTCCCTTGGCGGAAAATCCGTTTACTACGGCAGCGTCGATGCGACTCCGCAGTTCGTCATGGCTCTCGGGTCGGTCAGCCGGTGGGGTTTTGCCAAGGACACCATCACTGCACTGCTGCCCCACGCCGACCGCGCGCTGGATTGGATTCGGAACTATGGGGACAAAGACGGCGACGGGTTCGTCGAATACCAGCGTCTCAACGATCAGGGCCTCATCAACCAGGGCTGGAAAGACTCCTGGGACGGCGTCAACTTCGCGGACGGCCGTGTGGCGGAACCCCCGATCGCGCTCTGCGAAGTCCAGGCATTGGTCTACTCCGCCTTCCTTTCCCGTGCGTGGATAGCGTATGACGCCGGCGACGCACCTTTGGCCGCCGAACTGGCCACCGAAGCGGCTCAATTGAAGAAGCGGTTCAACGAAGCGTTCTGGATGCCTGACCGCGGTTACTACGCCATCGCCTTGGATGGGAAGAAACGGCAGGTGGACGCGTGCGCGTCCAACATGGGGCAGTGCCTGTGGCACGGCATCGTCGATGAGGACAAAATTCAGCAGGTTGCAGAACGGCTTATGTCCCCCGAGATGTTCAGCGGCTGGGGCATACGAACCCTCGCCAGCGACATGGGCGCCTACAACCCGGCCAGTTACCACAACGGCTCGGTCTGGCCGCACGATAACGCCATCATCGCGGCCGGCCTGATGCGTTACGGCTTCGTGAATGAGGCACAGCGGATCGCCACGGCACTTTTCGAGGCGGCCGATTACAGTGATGGCCGACTCCCGGAGTTGTTCTGTGGCTTCAGCCGCGAGCAAGTACCCGAGCCCGTGCCGTATCCGACGGCGTGCTCCCCCCAGGCGTGGGCAGCGACCACACCGATCATGTTGATTACCAGCCTGATGCGGTACGACGCCCACGTTTCCCGGGGCGGATTCTGGATGGATCCGGCACTCCCGGAGTCGTACGGCAGCCTGCACCTTACAAACGCGCCCATGGCGGGAAGCCGGATCACCATCGATATCGCCGGGTCCGAACCTTCCGTGCAGGGTCTGCCCGACGAAATTACCTTCCACCGTGAACACCGGCCCTGGCTGACCGAACTGATGGAGGAAGCCGGGCTGGGCGGCACGGGCTAGGTGCTTCACCACTGTGGCTACGGTCAGCCGTGTGCCTGTCCCGCAGGTCAGACGTGCTGGTCGACGAGCACCGGGTTGCCGTCCGGGTCCACCACCATGAAGCTCGCCGGCCCGGTGGTTGATTCGTCGGCCTCGGCAACGAACTCGACGCCTTTGCCTTTCAGCTCCCGCTGGAGTTCGCGCACATCGGTGAAGGAGTCCACCGCCTCGGCGTTCTGGTTCCAGCCCGGGTTGAACGTGAGCATGTTCTTCTCGAACATCCCTTGGAAGAGCCCGATCACTGTTTCACCGTTCTTCAGGATCAGCCAATTCTGGGTGATGTCACCGCCGAAACTGGTGAAGCCCAGTTTCTCGTAGAACGCGGCAGAGGCTGCGATGTCCTTGACCGTGAGGCTGATCGAAAAGGCACCAAGCTGCATGGGTTACTCCACTCTCCAAGGGGGACGGGTATTCCGATGGTACGCCTGCCGATCCGTCGATCGGCGATGTGCACCTCCAGCTGGATTCCGCTGCGGGCAGCGTCTAGCGTGAGTTCCATGTCAGCGTCCGATCCATCAGCGAAGTCCGGCGGCAACCCATTGCTTGTCCTGGGAAAAATCACCTCCATCCTGGATGCTTTTTCCCTCTCCAAACCGGTCCTGTCGCTGAGTGATATCCGCGAGCACACCGGCATGCCCACGTCCACGGTGCAGCGGCTGGTCACCAACCTGACCTCGCAGGGGTTCCTGGACCGTGAGGAGGATGCCTACCGCATCGGCATGCGGATGGCCTACTGGGCGGCCCCGGCAACCCGCGGCATGGAAGTGGTGGACATCCTGGGTCCGTTGCTTAAGAAGCTGCGCGACACCACTGGTGAGACTGCGTGTTTCTTCAAGTCGGAGCAGCATTACCGCGTGTGCGTGGCCCTGGCCGAAACGCGCCACGCCCTTCGCCGGGAGATGCACCTCGGCAAGGTTGCCCCGCTGTATGCAGGTTCCGCCGGCCGGGTCCTGCTGGCGTGGGATCCGGAGCTGATGGATGCCGTCCTGCGCGATCCCCTGACTCCGATCACGGAATCCACCATCACCACCTCCGAGGACCTGGCCGTGGCCGTCAAAAAGACCCGGCGGGACGGGTTTGCCATCACGGTCGGCGAGCGCGAAGACGGGGCGTCCGGCCTGTCCGCCCCTGTTTTCGACTCGGCAGCCGGCCTGGTGGGTGCGGTGACCATCAGCGGACCTACCCTCCGGATGCCGCTGGAGACCTGCGAAGCCTGGGTGGAGCCCCTGCTCACCACGGCGGAACACATGACCAGGCTGATCGGTGGCCGGTTTCCCGGCGAGTCCTAGACGCACCGGGAAACCGAGGAAAGCTACAGCGCGGCGATGGTCTTTCCGGCAGCCCGCATCGCAGCAGCGTCGGTGGCGATGAGGATGTCCGCGAAGTTCTCCGCATAGTCCCCCAGGTCCTCCGCTACGGAACCCACTACGGCAATGACGGGAATCTGCCGTCCGGAGTTCCGCACCCGTTCGAGGCTCGCTGCCATCGCATCGGCGGGGCTGAGCCGCTCGGCAGAGAGCCCACTCGCCTGTGTCACCTCGACGACGGCGGTCCCGTCGGCTGCCAGCCCGATGCTCGCCTGCAGCGGCTCACCCCAGGAATTGACGACGTCGACAGTCACGGGTGACGCGCGCAGGCTGCGGCAGAGCGCGTCGAAGGTTCCTTCCCCGCCGTCGGCGACGGGCAGTTGCGTCGCCGGACGCCCGCCGTCGTTGACGCCCGCAGCGATGGCCGCCGCCACCTCGGCCGCCGAGTACGTCCCCTTGAAGCTGTCCGGGGCAATAAGGACGGTCATGCCGAAGGGATCTGGTTGACCGCGTGCGGAGGCGTGCGTCCTTCGGCGATAGCGATGGCGTTGAGCGCGCTTAACCGGGCCATTTCGCTGCGGACCCGCACGGTGGCGCTGCCGACGTGCGGCAGCAGCACCGTGTTGGGCAGCTCTGCGAGTCCGGGCGCAAGTCGCGGTTCGTCCTCGAAGACGTCCAGGCCGGCACCGGCAATCTCGCCGGTGCGCAGGGCATCCACGAGGGCCGCCTCGTCCACCACGGGACCGCGGGCGGTGTTGATCAGGATGGCGTCCGGCTTCATCCGGGACAGCACGCCATCGTCCACGAGGTGCCGCGTCTGGTCGTTCAGCGGGACGTGGAGGGACAGGAAATCGCTGCGTTCCACGAGCTCGGGCCATGGCACTTGCCGGACCTTGCCGGCGAACTCGCCGAGTTCCTCTTCGCTGACGGGACGCTCTCCCGGGGGACGCGGCGCGAAAACCACCTCCATGCCGAAACCCAGCGCACGCCGGGCGGTGGCGCGGGCGATCCGGCCGAACCCGGCCAGGCCCAGCACGGCCCCGGAGACGTCCCGTCCCAGCATGAACTCCGGTTCCCAGCCCTGGAACTTTCCGTCGCGGACCAGCTGGTCTGCTTCCACTACGCGGCGGGCGGTGCCGAGGATGAGCAGCATGGCGATGTCCGCCGTCGCGTCCGTCAAAACCCCGGGAGTGTTGCCAACAACGATGCCGTGTCGCGTTGCCGCGGCGACGTCGATGTTGTTGTATCCCACAGCGTAGTTGGAGACGCCCTTCACCCTGGCGTCGGCCAGGAGCGGCTCGTCGATGACGTCGCGCAGCTGGGTGAGGACCACGTCGTAGTCCCCCGAAGCGCACAGCGCAGCCAGCGTGCGGTAGTCAGGCGGCTCGGGCAGCACGGTGATCTGGCCGGCGTCGGACAGCAGTTGAAGCCCCGGTTCCGGGATGGCGGTGGTGACGAGGAAATGGCTGCCCATAGTCAGTTGCCTCCCGTTGTGCCGGACTGGAGTGCGTCCTCAAAGGGAAGGACCCAGTCGAAGGCTTTGGCCTTGGACCGGGCGCCCTGGGCAGCCTTGGAGCGGTTGGGTTCCCCCAGTTCGGCCAGCAGTTCCTCGGACAGGACCACGAGGTCCGCGAAGGCGTCCGTGGTCAGCCACTCCGGGCGGGTGGCGAACAGGATGTCTTCGCTGGAGGTGTTGCCGCTGGCACCCGGGGCGAACGGGCAGCCGCCGAGGCCGCCGAGGGCGCCGTCCACCATGGCTGCGCCGGCCTGGATGGCGGCGAGGGTGTTTGCTACTCCCAGGCCCCACGTGTCATGGCCGTGATAGACGATCCTCCGGGCCGGGGACTCGTCCCGGACCCGGGCGATCAGCCCGGCAACCTGGGCCGGGATGGCCTGCCCCAGGGTGTCGCAGATGACGATGTCCGTGGTGCCTTCGGCCCGGGGATCATTGGCGATGGACAGGATGCGCTCCTCGGGCACATAGCCTTCGAACGGGCACGTGAAGGATGTCGCGATGCACAGCTGGATCTGGCCGTTGACTGCCCGGGCGTATTCCACCGCCTCGGGCAGGGCGGCCAGGCTTTCATCCGTGGTCCGGCCGATATTCGCCTTGTTGTGGGAATCCGATGCCGACAGGCAGTACTGGAAGTTCCTCGCGCCGGCGGCCGAAGCCTTGGCTACATGGCCGGGGGTGGCCACCCAGATCCAGCATTTTTCCAGTTCCTCCGGGCTGAGGGCCTGGACCACCTCCAGGGTGTTGGCCATGGTGGGCACAAGGTCAGCGCGTGCCATCGAGCCGAGCTCGATGGCCGGAACGCCCAGCCGGATCAGCTCCCGGACGGTTTCGACTTTCCGCTCGGTGGAGAGCATTTTCCCGGTGAGCTGCAGCCCGTCCCGGAGGGTCACGTCCCGAAGGATGGTGTTCCCGAGCGTTGTTGCGAGGCTGGTTTCGTTGGGGTTCATGGCTGGAGGGCCTCCTCGCGGCCGGAGGCCGCCGTGATCTCGGCGGAGTCCATATTGAGGAGCCCGCGGAGGATTTCATCGGTGTTTTCGCCCAGGTCCGGTCCGAGGTTCCGGATGGGCAGCGACTGGTCTCCAATCACCGGGACGATACCGGGGAAGCCCACGCCGGGCAGGAGCTCCTCCCCGGTGGAGACGTCGAATTTCTGGATCATGTTCCGGGCCGCGTACTGGGTATCAGTGCTGATGTCCGCCGCGGTGTAGATGGGACCGGCCGGAACACCGGCGTCATCCAGTGCTGCCAGGGCGTCGGCGGCGTCCAGTTCCGCCGTCCAGGCGCCGATGGCCTGGTCCAGCTCTTCGCGCTTCGCCCAGCGGCCGGCGTTGGTCTGCAGGGTCGGATCCTCGGCCAGGTCCGGGCGGCCGATGGTCTGCATGTAGCGCTGGTAGATCGAGTCCCCGTTGCCGGCCACCACGATGCTGGCGCCGTCCTTGCAGATGTACGCGTTGGACGGGGCGATCCCTTCCATCCGCCCGCCTACCCGCTGCCGGTCCACGCCGTAGGCCTGGTAGTCCGGAATAAGGGATTCCATCATGGAGAACATGGCCTCGTTCAGCGCAACGTCGATAATCCGCTCGGTGAGCGGCACCGCGCCAGCCGCGTCCCGCCGTCGTGCTTCCCGTTGGTAGAGGCTCATCATGGCGCCGAAGGCGGCGTAGAGGCCTGCGATTGAGTCCCCGATGGAGACCCCCACCCTGACCGGCGGGCGGTCCGGGTCACCCACGAGGTTCCGGAACCCGCCGTAGGCTTCGGCGACGGCGGCGAAGCCTGGCCGTTCGGACAGCGGCCCCGTCTGCCCGAAGGCTGAGATCCGGGTGATGATGAGGTCCGGGTTGGCTTCGTTGAGCACCTCCGGGCCGAGGCCCCACCGCTCCAGCGTGCCCGGCCGGAAATTTTCCAGCAGGATGTCCGACTTGGCGGCCAGTGCCAGCACGGCCTTCTTGCCGGCCTCGGTCCGAAGGTCCAGGACCACTGACTTCTTGTTGCGGTTGATGGTCCGGTAGAGCATGGAGGTATCGCCTTTATGCAGGCGCCAGTTACGCAGCTCATCACCGGTTCCCGGCCGTTCAACCTTGATCACTTCGGCGCCGAAATCGGCGAGCAGCCTGCCAGCGGTGGGCGCCGCGATGTAGTTTCCGAGCTCCAGGACGCGGACTCCCTCCAGGGGCGCGATGCGTGTCTGTGTCATGTCATTCTTCTTTCGTTGGCGTGTGCCTGGACGGACGGAGCTGATCCGGTCAGAACAGCAGGCTCATGGGCAGGATCAGCAGGATCGCGACGACGGAGGCCACCGAGACCCCCACCGTCACCGACTTCAGGGCGCCCCTCACACTCTGCCCCAAAAGGGACTGCAGGAGCCAGAAGGTGTTGCTGGTGACATGAACCATGAAGAGCGATCCGGCGCCGGCGGCAAGAGCCAGGAGAACCGGGTCCAGTCCGATGGCCGGCGCAATCGGTGCCAGCAGTCCGGCCGCGGTGATGGCTGACAGCGTGACGGAGCCGACGGCGATGTGCAGCACAGCCGCGATAGCCCAGACCACCAGCAGCGGGGCAACGGTGCTCGCCGAGAAGAATCCGCCCAGGATGTCGCCGAGGCCGGCCGCGGCGACGGTTGCCGCGAGGGACCCGCCCACACCGGTGAGGATCAGGATCTGGCCGCTTTCCTTGAAGCCCACGGTGATGGCCTGTTCGACTTTTTCCTGGCCGATGGCGGCGCGGGTGACGAGGCACGTGCCGATCAGTCCGATGAGCAGGGCGATGACGGGCTCGCCGAGAAGCTGCAGCCAGGGCATTTCGATGTCCAGGATCTCCATGATCGCGCCGGCGCCGATGAGGAGCAGCGAGGTCAGGAGCGGGGCGAACAACAGGATCAAGGGTGCCTGCTTCCGTTCGCGTTCAGCCACGGTGACTGTTCCACCGCCGGGCTGGGCGCCTGGCGCCGTGCCCTGCCCGCTGCCGCCGGAAACGCCGGCCGCTGTGTGGCCGGCCGCTGGCTGGCCGGCTGCTGACTGGCCGGCTGCAGGCTGGCGCGTCCCGCCGTCGTACTCTTCCTCCCCCTCGCGGTCCTCTTCCTCCACGAAGGTGTGGTCCTCGTCCCTGGCTTCGTTCCAGAAGCCGCGGCGGAACAGGAACGTCATGATGGCGATGGAGATGACGATGGTGGGGATGACCAGGAGGAGCCCAAACAGCAGCATCTTGCCGAGCGGCACGTTCAGCAGGCCGGCGAGGGCGAGGGACGCGACGCCGGGGACCGTGAAGACGATGCCGCATTCGAGGGCGATGGCCATGGCGGTTGCCATCCGGGCGGTCCCGAGCTTGCCGATTTTCGGAGCCAGCTTGCGGGCCAAGGGGGCGGAAATCACGAGCAGCACGTCCAGGAAGATGGACTGCAGGACCGTTCCGATGGCCAGGCCCATGGTGTAGGGCAGGCGCTTGGGGCCGAAGGTGTCCAGCAGGTGCTCCACGAGGCGGCGGATGGCGCCGCTCTGGTTGAGGATGGAGCCCATCAGGACGCCGAAGGCGATGAGCAGACCCACGTCCACCATGATCTCGCCGAAACCGGAGGTGATGGTTTTGACTGTTTTTTCGACGCCGAAGCCGGCGGCGAGGCCCAAGTACACCGAACCGATGACCAGGGCGATGACGGGATTAACTCTGAAACGGACAATCAGGACCACGGCGGCGAGGACCGCAACAGCCGTGTTGATCAGGACAGCTATGTCTTGCATGTTGGGGAATCCGATCGTTGGGCCTTCCACATTGAAGGCTTGGGAACAGATGTGCACCGTGAGGGAGGCCACATCTCTAAACCCATATTATGGGATGGAACTCACAATGCAAGACTTTTCGCCTTTTATGTCCAGGTTAGAGGCACCCCAAGCGGTCCCAGCGGACCTATTTCGGGCAGCACAAAACGGACGACGCCGGGGGATTCCCGGCGTCGTCCGTTTCAGTTTTATGCGGTCCCCGGCCGCCGACTACGGCTTTTTGGTGGTTCCCGCAGTCTTCGCAGTCTTTGCAGTTGTTGCGGTCTTTGCAGTTGCGGAGCTGCTTGAGCTCCTGGCAGCGCCGCTGGAGGTGGTGTCCTTGGGGTTGTCCGCGTCCTGGAGTTCCACTTCAGCGGTGGCCTGGATGAGGGCGAGCAAGTCGGGGTCGAGGCCCGGCGCGAATTCCTCGCGGCGCTCCGGCGAGATGGTCATGGGGAAGCCCTCGGGCATCACGTCGGTGCTGAGCTCGGTGCCGTCGTTGGAGGGCGATGCCCCGCGGTAGAGCTTGCCGGCTTCGCTGAGGTTGTCCGCGCTGAACGTGTACTGGATGCTCTGCAGCCCCACGTCCAGCAGCTTTTTGACCTCGGGGAATTGCTCCGCGTTGGTCTTGGGGATGGGCAGCACCCTGCCCCAGTTCACGCCGAGGCTTTCCAGAGCCTTGGCGAAAGCGTTCTCGTGCGCCTGGTCCCGGACGATCAGGTAGGCGATGGTGGACCGCGCCGTTTTGTTCTCTGTCATCTCGTAGATCCGGCATTTCTGCAGCCGGCCGGTGGATTCCAGCATCAGGTTGTACAGCAGGTCCAGGACCAGGTTTCCGCTGTTATAGACGTAGGATCCGCTCCAGGGGTTGCCGGCCGCGTCCACGGGCAACGCACCCTGGGCGCCTACCAGGTAGTGGTGGATATTACTGGTGTCCAGGGCGATTTTAAGCGGCGTGGCACCTTTGGCGCCGGGCTGGTCCACGGGATCGGTCTTCTTGCCCTGGTACCGCGGGGAGCCGTCCAGGAGCTGGGAGATGGTGGTGCCGATGAGCTCAACGTGGCTGATTTCCTCGGTCCCCACCCCCTGGAGCAGGTCTTTGTAAGGCTTGGACGCGGGGTCGCCTCGGAAGTTCATGCTTTGGAACAGGTACTGCATCATGGTGCGCATCTCGCCGAACTGCCCGCCCAGCCCTTCCTGCAAAGCGTTCGCCGCTGCGGGGTCCGGCTCGTCGGCGGCGATTTCGTTGATCAGTTGCTGGGTATGCAAGTACATGGATCTTCCTCACTTTTTGATCTGGTACCTCGGGTGGACTGCTGGTTTCAATGAAGGGAGTCGGGCCCGGCTGCGGTTTTCGATGGAGCCCGGCTGAGCGTACGACGGCGGTGCGGCAAGGTGGGGCGCGCCGGCTGCGGGGCTCCCGCGGCCGCGGTTGGCCGTGGCCGCCTCAAGCGCCACACGTCCGGCGCCGGTGAGCCCGATGACAAAGTGACGCGGGTCGCGCGAAGGCTGGCTCCTGCTCACCAGCCCCGCGATTTGCAACCTGGCGAGAATCCTGCCGATGGTCCGGCTTCTGGCGTGGACGGCGGTGGCCAGCTGTTCCCGGTTCCGGGCGCCGGCGGCAAGGCCTTCTAGTGTGATGACCGCGGCGCGGGTCAGCCCCAGCGCGACGAGAACGTCATCCTGGCGGCGCTGCGCCAACCTCGCCGACAAGGACAGAAGGCGGCAGCCGTTCCGGATTTTTCGGTCTGAGTCGGCGATCATCGCAAGCTGCCCCTTCCTTGGGACTATCCGGTGTGGGGCCTACCATAAGCATGCTTAGTATCTGTTTGGCAAGGATGCCTGGCTTTTATCTTGAGGAGCGGGCTTCTAACGCTCGACCGCGAACGCTCCCCTTAGTGCCGGGCCTTGCATATTCAATAGCAAGTGTGCTTAGTATCTAGTTAGTAATCATGCTTACTATTGCGAAGCCAGCAGTGCTGGCGGCTCTTGCCAGCGAAACCCTTCACGAAAGAGAGCGACCATGACTGAAAACCAATGGCCCCAAACTGCGTCCCCAGCGACCCTGGACCAGTACGGCAACCCAGCGCCCACGGCTGGACAAGCTGGCGGATCCGCCTCCAGGACCGAGGCCGTCAAGGGCGAGGCTTCCCAGGTAGCCAGTCAGGCCACGGGTGCGGCCAAGGATGTGGCACAGACGGCCAAGGCAGAGGCTTCCAACGTGGCCGCCGAGGTACGGACCAATGCCCGGGACCTCCTGCACCAGGCCAAGTCGGACCTCACCAGCCAGGCAGGAACCCAGCAGCAGAAGGTTGCAGAGGGAATCCGCTCCGTCTCCTCGGAGCTGCGCACTATGGCGGACGCCTCCAACCAGCCCGGCGTAGCGTCAGACCTCATCAGGGAGGCCGCCGACCGTTCGCAGTCCGTGGCATCCTGGCTCGACAGCCGGGATCCCGGTTCGCTGCTCACAGAGGTAAAGAGTTTCGCCCGGCAGCGTCCAGGCACGTTCCTTCTGCTGGCTGCCGGCGCGGGCGTCCTTGCCGGACGGCTCACCCGCAGTTTGGCCGCCGGGGCACCGGAAGCCTCCGGCCAGGCGTCCGCAACTGCCCCGAGGTCCGCGCCGATGACCGCTCCCCGGACCGCCCCGCAGGCTGGCATCCGCCAGGAGACCGTGTTTGCGGCAGGCGATGACCGCGGCTTGTTTGAAGAGCCCTCCGTCTCGGGCAGCCCGATGTCCACCCAGTCGTTGCCAACCGGCACCGCTGCGGACACCCCACTGCGCGAAGAAGATGATCCGTTCCGCAGCAGCACGGCACGGGATGCGGAAGGTCGTCACCTGTGAGCAGCCAGATGCCGGAGACTCCTGCGTCAGCGGCGCATGCGAAGGCGGATAACACGTCCCTGGGTGACCTGCTT
>NZ_JBBCBS010000022.1:0-22821 GCF_037203945.1 Pseudarthrobacter sp. CCNWLW207
GGGCTTGAGGTTCTTGTGATAACCCTTATCCTCCGCATGCAACGCCGACTCACTGGCATGCGCATGCCCGCCGTCGAGTGGTTTCAGTACAACCTCGTCATTGGGGTTGATGGGCACGGTTGATCCTTTCGATAGGGAGAAGATCCTGCTTGGGTGGGAAGAAAGTCGTGGGGGTGTGCTCCCCGACGGGCAAGAGAAAGCTAGAAAACGGACCAGCCCGTGCGGTCGGAAAGGTCGGCGAGGGCCGCAGTGCCGGCGAGGGAGTTCCCCTTGGCGTCCAGCCGGGGGCTCCAGACGCAGATCGCGCAAACACCTGGAACGATCACCAGGATTCCGCCGCCCACGCCGCTTTTTCCGGGCAGGCCAACGCGGTAGGCGAACTCGCCCGCGGCGTCGTACATGCCGCACGTGAGCATGATGGAACCAATGCGTTTCGCTTCGCTGGGGGACACCACGGTTCCGTGGGTCCCGTGGCCGTTCCTGGCAAGGAAGAGCCCGGCCTTGGCGAGTTCCACGCAGGTCATCATGATGGAGCATTGGCGGACGTAGTTTTCCACTACTGATTCCGCTGACTGGGCCAGGTTGCCGAAGTCCTTGAGGAAATGTGCGAGCGCCAGGTTGCGGTTGCTGCTGGAAAGCTCGCTGGCAGCGGCGGCCTCATGGATGAAAGGCCCTGCGCTGCCCGCCTGGTCGGTGAGGAACCGCAAGAGCCGCGTGGCGGCGTCGGGCGTTTCATTCATCAGGTGATCGGTGACCACCAACGCGCCGGCGTTGATGAAAGGGTTCCGCGGGATGCCCTGTTCCGCTTCCAACTGGACCAGGGAGTTGAAGGGGGTGCCGGAGGGTTCGCGCAGGACCCGGGACCACAGTGTTCCTGCCCTGTCGCCCCGAAGCGCCATCGCCAGGGTGAACACCTTGGAGATGCTCTGGATGGAAAACGGGACGCCGGAGTCGCCGGAACTGAACACCTCCCCGGACGCGGTGGCAACTGCGATGCCAAACATGTTGAAGGGAACTGCCGCCAGGAAGGGGATGGAGGCCGGAACCGAGCCGCTTTCGCGCTCCGGCCGGTGACGGCGGACGATGTCGTCGAGAATCTGGCCCAACGGTGGGGCCTCAAGGGTCGTGGTCATTTCGTGCCTAAATGTTCTTTGTTCGTGCCGGCCCATTCCTGGATATGGAGCAGGGCCACCATGGCGTCCCGGGGGTCGCCGAAGTCCAGGCCGGTGCCCCGGGAAGCTTTGCTGATGCGGTAGTAGACGGTGTTCTTGTGCAGCTTCATCCTGCTGGCGCATTCGGCGACGTCCAGTGCGGCGTCGAAGTAGGCGTGCAGGGTTTCCGCGAGTTCGCCGTCCTGCTGCAGCAGCGCGGAAAGGCCGCGGTGGCGGAAGGTGGAGGACGTGAAGTTCTGGACCGCCTCCCGGAAGAGGATTTCTGCCTCGAAGTCGTCCACGGTGGCTACGGCCTTGTCCGGAGACGTACCGACGCAACTCAGCAGGGCCTCGGTGATGCGGGTGGTTGAGTGGATGGACAGCAAGTCCGGGACCACTGGACCGACGGCGGCGAACGGGCTGATGCCCAGGTGCTTGGCTGCATCCCGGACGATTGCGTCGGCCAGGCTCCGCAGCCCTGGCTCCGCGGCGGTTGACTGCAGGCCCGGGACAATCACGGCGGTGTCGCCCTTGAACTGGCCCACGACGGCGGACGCCTTGAAGGCAGCCGCATGGATGGACGCAAGGTTGGCGAGTTCGCCGTGCTTCAGTGCGGCGTCGTCAGCCTGGGCTTCGGCATCCGAGATTCCTATCAGGATCAAAGCGGCGGGGCGTTCAGCAGGGATTTTCTCGCTGTGGGCGCTGGCCGCGGCTTCCGCCGGTCCTGACAGGATCCGGGCAATGCGGTCTTCGCGCATGTGCACAGACTGCTGGTTGCGGTACCGGATCAGCTCGGCGGAAGCCCGGGCGGCAGATCCGTTGAGCACGTACTCTACGTCCGTGCCGAAGCCGCCCCCGGTCTCCTGCAGCCAGATGTAGCCCATGATCCGGTCCCCGGCGAACAGTGTGATGGCCACCCGTTCCCGGAGCCCGTCCTGTGGCCGGGCGGGTACCCGCACCGGCAGCCGGGTCCTGTGCAGTTCACGGTAGGCGCCCAGGTCCTTGAGCAGCAGCTCGTATTTACGCGGACCGCGGCGGGCCAGGATGGAGGCCTTGCGCAGTTCGTCGATGTCGTTCGAAACGGTGGAGTACGCCAGCACCTTGTTGGCGGCATCTTCGATGAGCACGTGGCTGGAGGTGAGCCTGGCGGTGGTCTGGGCGATGGCGAACAGGTCCTCTTCCAGCAGCGTCAGCACTTCGCTCTGGTAGCTGCGCGGCTGGATGCGGTCCTTGGCAATGGACAGGAGCCGGTCCCAATCGGCCCCCGGATCCACCAGGAGCAGGCCCGTACCGGCGTCGCGGAGCAGTTCCTCAGCTTCGGCGAGCTCTTCGCGCATTCCCTTGACGGCGACCACCGGCGGAGGGTTCTTCAGGAGCCGGCGCAGCGCGGGCAAAGCCGAGCGGCCACGGACGCCGATCAACAGCACAAAGGCCGCGCCGCCGTCGGGCGCTTCATCATCCGCATCCACGATCAGGAACCGTTCGATCGCGGAGCTGGCCGGGGCCGGCCGGAGGATGAGGCTGGCGAAACCCAAGGGGAGATCCGAAAGGATATCCTCCACCGTAACCGCTGCCATGGCTTCCTTTTTCGCGTCGATCTCACCGGACGGCTCTGTCCGGTCACCCCATGCTATCGAGGCACGCGGCGGCAAAATATGGAAGCCATTCCAAAGGCACTGGCAGCTTTTCGGGTAGCTGACCAAGTTGGGCGGGTTGGCAGCCCTGTATGGCCGTCAATGCCCGAGGCGGCTGGCAGCGAAGCGGGCCCTTTGCAGCTTTCCCGGAGCCCGGCCGGCTCCAAAGGGTGTACTGACAGACCCTGCCGCGCATCTCCAGGCGGGGTTAGCGTTTCTGGGACAGCGCGGTTCAGCCATAATCGGAAATTTTGTGCCGCCTTCCCTTCTTTCGACACAGGAGCATGACACATGGATAAGCGCACCCTGGGCACCAGCGGCCTCGAAGTCTCCGCCATCGGGCTGGGCTGCATGAGCATGAGCGGCGGCTACAGCGACAGGCCCGACCGGCAGGAGATGATCTCGCTGATCCGCGCCGCCGTGGACCGCGGCGTCACCTTCTTCGACACCGCCGAGATCTACGGCCCCTACGCCAACGAGGAACTGGTGGGTGAGGCGCTCGCCCCGTATAGGGGCGAGGTGGTGATTGCCACCAAGTTCGGCTGGGACATCGACCCTGCCGAGCGCAAGCCAAGCGGAAAGGTCACCAGCCGTCCCGACGTCATCAAGCACGTGGTGGAGGGCTCGCTCCAACGGCTCGGCGTTGAGGCCATTGACCTCTACTACCAGCACCGGGTGGACCCCGACGTCCCCATTGAGGACGTGGCCGGGGCGGTCAAGGAACTGATCGACGCCGGCAAAGTGAAGCACTTCGGCATGTCCGAGGCCGCCGCAGGAACCATCCGCCGGGCCCACGCGGTCCAGCCCGTGACCGCCGTCCAGAGCGAATACTCGCTGTGGTGGCGGCGCCCCGAAGAAGACGTCCTGGCCACGTGCGAGGAACTGGGCATCGGGTTTGTGCCTTTCAGCCCGCTCGGCAAGGGCTTCCTGACCGGCACCATCGACACCTCGACAAGCTTCGAGGCCGGCAACGACATCCGCGCCACTATCCCCCGCTTCACCCCCGAGGCCAGGGAGAACAACCGCGTAGTGGTGGACCTGCTCACCGGGATCGCGGAGCGCAAGGGCGCAACCCCGGCCCAGATTGCCTTAGCCTGGCTCCTTGCCCAGAAGCCCTGGATTGTTCCGATCCCCGGGACCCGCAAGCTGCACCGGCTGGACGAAAACCTCGGCGCTGCCAGCGTGGCACTGTCCGCGGACGAACTCACCGAAATAGAGGACGCCGCCGCGAAGATCCAGGTGCAGGGCGGCCGGTACAACGAGGCCGGGGAACGCATGACCAATCTCTAAATGGACCGCGCTCCCGCCGATCCGAGTGGGCAACCGGCGTCGAACCTTCGCCTGATCGGAAGCCCCCGCGCGAGTTGAACTCCAGCGCGGGGGCTTCCCAGGCTTCGGGGTTGGGGAACGATCCGAAGCCGAATTCAATGTACTGGTCCCGCGGAACCGCCTTGACCAGTCCGGGCCATATCCGGGAAATCTTGACGGAACCTTGAGCCAGCCGGCTGGCTGGGCCGGCCTAGGTCACACGGCGCCCCTCAAGCAGGCCGAGCCCCTCAAGCAGGCCGCAGCTCTCAAGCAGGCCGCAGCGAGGTGATCATCCGCCGGATGTCCTGGTACTCGTCCGTTTCCATGTACTTCTTCGCCTGTTCCAGGATCGGCAGGGACGAAGCCCCCGGCGTCACGTTGTTCTCCGGGTTGAAGAACGCACCGAACATGGCGGCAGTGGGAGGCCAGTTGAAGAAGTGGAAGATGCATGACGCGGAGTCGCCGGTGGGTGCCGGGACCGAGGTGATGCCGTAGGCCGCCGCCGGCGTGTCCGCCGGTCCAGGTGTGGCGCTGTTCCCGCGGGTCTCGTACATGAACCGCGGAGTCCCCTCACCCTGCATCAACTGCGGCAATTCCTCGGAATCCAGCACAGAGTATGGATACCGGTCCATGCATGTGGACCCGACGGCCATGTTGGTCCGAAGCGTCGCCAGTGGCTTGCCGGCTTCGTTGGTCACCTCCGCGAAGGCACCGCCGCCCTCGGGAAGCTCCCCCGCCGGATCCTTGACGCTCCACGCGGCCGGATGGTCGAACGTCAACTGGCCGTCCGCCGTCGTGAAACTGGTCCAGGCGGCCGACGCCGGCGCGCTGGGACTCGGCGAAGCCGTGGCACTTGGCGAGGCGGTCGCCGTCGGCATGGCAGTTGTGGTTCCCGTCGCGGAGGTGACGGTGGGGCTGGGACTCGACGTCGTCGTCGGTCCCGCCTGCGGGCCGCAGCCCGTGAAAAGCAAGGCCATCAGAATGGCTGTAGGAAAAACCGCGCCTGACGCGGCTGGACTGCGCATCACACCCTCCTTTGGGTTTGAGTTAGGTGCTTAAATTGTGGAGCGCGCGGGCGCGCCGGGATCCGCCAACGGCCCTTTTGGCGCCGAACCGTTGCGGCGATAACAAAACACGCGCACCCTCTAGGCGGCCCTCCCGCAAGATGACGCTCCGGTGAAGCCGCGTTGCGGAACATGGCGCCGGATTGCCCGGTTTGGCCTTATTTTGCGCCTTCCGTGGCTTCATAAGTAGCCCGGTTTCGTCCCGTTTAGCTTCCATTGCGGGGTGCTGGCCAACACCCTTGAGGCCGTGTTTAGGTGGTGTCACGGCACAGGCCAGGCCGCACCGCATAACAAACGCATGACGACAGGAGGACCCGATGCCGCACATAAAAAGCTGCACCAATGGCCCCCATGCCGCAGGTTCTCCGGGTTGCTGCCGGGCCTGATCCGCCGGGTCTGATCCGCTTCCGCTGACCGGCGCAGCCCTCCTAAATTTCGATTCATCCCGCTCCCGGGTGCACCCCCGGGCCAGCCTTGCTGTGCCCTCATCCCCGTCCCCCGTTTCCAAGAAAGGCCACACCATGTCCTTCGCTGCACCGTCCGCGCCTCCCTCCACCCAAGGGCATTCCACCTTCACCCGGCGCCGCGCCCTGGGCGCCCTCCTGGCCTTGCCCGCGCTCGGCGTCCTCACCGCTTGCGGCGGGAGCGCCACCGCCGGCAACACCCAGCCAACGCAGGCAACGTCCCCTCTGGCCGCCGAAGTGCCCGCCGGTACCACCATCACCGTGGGCGACCCCACGGTCAAAGTGGCCCTGGAGCTGTCCGGCCTGAACAAGGAACTGGACTTCAATGTGGAGTTCGCCAACATCTCCGGAGGCCCGCAGACCACCGAAGCCTTCCGGGCAAACGCCCTGGATGTCGGTTCCGTGGCTGACATCCCGCCGATCCACGCCACCTGGACCGGCCTGGACGTGCGCATCATCGCCAGCGCCTTCCGCCAGGACGCCGTGAACCACCCCCTCTATGAGCTCGGCATCGCTCCCGGAGCGGGAATTTCCTCCCTGCAGGACTTGCGCGGCAAGAAGATCGCCTACAGCCCGGGACAGGCCCAGGGCGCCCTGGTGCTGCGGATCCTGGAAAAAGCCGGGCTCGTGCAGGACGATGTAAAGCTGGTGGAGCTGCCCAGCACCGGCGACGTCTATTCCACCGCCCTAGCCAGCAAGCAGGTGGATGCCGCACCAATCGGCGGCGTGCAGATCAAGCGCTACCTCTCCAAATACAAGGCCGACGGCGCGTCCACCCTCCGGCACGGCCTGCGGGACGACCCCAGCCACCTGTACTCCCCCGCCAAGGTCCTGGATGACCCCGCCAAGGCAGCGGCCCTCGCCGCGTACGTCAAGGTGTGGGGCAAGGCCCAGCGGTGGATCGAGGACCACCCGGCGGAATGGCTCGAAGGCTACTACGTCAAGGACCAGGGTCTTTCCCGCGAGGACGGCCAGTACCTGATCGATGCCGCGGGCAAAAGGGACGTGCCCGTGTCCTGGACGGAAGCCATCGAACGGCACCAGCAGACCATCGACCTGCTGGCCCGGGAGCAGAAGAAACCCGAACTGGTCGCGGCGGACCTGTACGACACCCGCTACGAAGCCATCGCGGGCACCGCCTTCGCCGAGGCTGCAAAGGCAGGTGCCGCATGAGCGCCGCGGCCGTGGTGGAACGAACCGCCGTCGCACCCCACCAGGACCCGACACTCGCCGGACGTGAGGATGTACGGCCCACGGGCCGCAGGCTGGGACCCGGACGACGACGGCGGCTCGCCGGGCTGTTGGGCCCATCGGCTTTGCTGCTGCTCTGGACAGCCGCCTCGGCAACAGGGCTGCTGGACCCCCGCATCCTCTCCGAACCATGGACCGTGGTGGCTACGGCAGGTGAGCTGATTGCCGATGGACGGCTCCAGGAAAACCTCGCCATCTCGGCTCAGCGGGCGGGACTGGGGCTGTTCTTCGGCATCGTCGTGGGCGCCGTGCTGGCCCTGGTCTCCGGGCTCAGCCGGGCAGGCGAGGCGTTCATCGACGGGCCAGTGCAGATCAAGCGCGCCATCCCGGGCCTGGCCCTGATTCCGCTCCTCATCCTGTGGTTCGGGATCGACGAGACCATGAAGGTCCTCACCATCACCCTCGGCGTCTTCGTTCCCATCTACCTCCAGACCCACGCTGGCCTCCGCGGCATTGACCTGCGCTACGTCGAACTGGCGCAAACAGTGGGCCTGAGCCGTGCAGGCTTCATCCGCCGCGTGGTACTCCCCGGCGCCCTGCCCGGCTTCTTCCTGGGCCTCCGCTTCGCGGTCACCGGGGCCTGGGTGTCCCTGGTGGTGGTGGAGCAGATCAATTCCACCAGCGGCATCGGCTACATGATGGAACTCGCCCGCACCTATGGCCAGACCAACATCATCGTCCTCGGACTCGCCGTATACGGCATCCTCGGCCTGCTGTCCGACGGCGTTGTCCGCTTCATCGAACGAAAGGCACTCTCATGGCAGCGCACGCTGGCGGGCTGACCGCCGTCGCACCTTCCCGCACCAAAGCGCCCACGGAGGCACCGCTGGTTTCCGTCCGTGGCCTCGTCCGCGGCTTCGGGCCGAAGGGCGTCCTGAACGGTGTGGACCTGGACATCGCCCCCGGCGAGTTCGTAGCCCTGCTGGGTCCCAGCGGCTGCGGCAAAAGCACGCTCCTGCGAGCGCTGGCCGGACTGGACCACGATGTGAAAGGCAGCGGTGTCATCAACGTTCCGGACCGGGTGTCGGTGGCCTTCCAGGACTCCCGCCTCCTGCCCTGGGACACGGTTCTGGGCAACGTCACGCTGGGACTGGGAGATCACGACGCCGACACGAAGGCCCGCAGGGCCCTCGCCGAAGTGGGACTCGCGGGCCGCGAAAAATCCTGGCCGCATGAGCTCTCCGGCGGTGAGCAGCAGCGCGTTGCACTGGCCCGCTCCCTGGTCCGTGAACCGCAGCTACTGCTGGCCGACGAACCCTTTGGCGCGCTCGACGCGCTGACCCGCATCAAGATGCACGGCCTGCTCCGCGACCTCGTGGCCGCGCATCGGCCCGCCGTCCTGCTGGTCACCCACGACGTGGACGAGGCCATCGCCCTGGCCCACCGGATCGTGGTCCTGGACAGCGGCCGCGTGGCAACTGTGCGCGCAGTTGCGCCGGAGATTGGCACCTCCGCTGCCGGAACCCCCACAGACGCCGCCGGGCACGAAGCCCTGCGCCGCGATCTGCTCACTGCCCTCGGCGTCGACGTCACCGTCGCCAGCCACTAAATCACTTCACCCCTTAGGAGCACCCCATGAGTTCCCAGAGTCCTGATTCCACCCAGCGCAAACTTCACCTCAACGCCTTCCTGATGAGCACTGGCCACCACGAGGCCTCGTGGCGCCTGCCCGAAAGCGATCCCCATTCCAGCACCAACGTGGAGCACTACAAGCAGCTGGCCCGCACCGCCGAACGCGGCAAGCTGGACTCCATCTTCTTCGCCGATTCTCCGGTCCTCTTCGGCGAGGTGGGCCGCCGCCCGGCCGGGAAGCTTGAGCCCACCGTGCTCCTGACCGCGATCGCCGGCGCCACGGAACACATCGGCCTGATCGCCACCGCCTCCACCACCTACAACGAGCCGTTCAACCTGGCCCGACGCTTCGCGTCCGTGGACTGGGTCAGCGGTGGCCGCGCCGGATGGAATGTGGTCACCACTGCCGGTCCCGACGCCGCCCGCAACTTCGGCGTGGACGACCAGCCCGCCCACGCCGTCCGGTACGAGCGTGCCGCCGAGTTCATCGAGGTGGCGCAGAAGCTTTGGGACAGCTGGGAGGACGACGCGGTCTTGGCGGACAAGGCCGACGGCGTCTGGGCGGATTCCGAACGGATCCGCACCATCGACCACGAAGGCAAACACTTCAAGGTCCGTGGCCCGCTCAACGTTCCCCGTTCACCACAGGGTCACCCGCTGATTGTCCAGGCCGGCTCCTCGGAGGATGGCAAGGACCTTGCCGCCCGATACGCCGATGCCGTCTTCACCGCCCACCAGACTCTCGCCGACGCGCAGGACTTCTATCGGGACCTCAAGAAGCGAACCGCCGCCGTCGGCCGTGATCCGGAGACCATCAAGATCCTTCCGGGCATCGTCCCGGTCATCGGGGCCACGGCGGAGGAAGCCCAGGCCCTCGAACATGAACTGGACCGGCTGATCAAGCCCGAGTACGCCCGGATCCAGTTGGCCAAGACTCTCCGCGTAGCGCCCGAGGACCTGCCCCTGGACCGCCAGCTGCCGGACAACCTGCCCAGCGAGGATGAGATCGAGGGCGCCAAGAGCCGCTACACCCTGATCGTTCAGCTGGCACGCCGGGAGAAGCTCACAGTCCGGGAACTGATCGGACGCCTGGGCGGCGGCCGCGGCCATCGGACCTTCACCGGCACGCCTGTCCAGGTGGCGGACGCCATCCAGGAATGGTTCGACGGCGGCGCCGCGGACGGCTTCAACATCATGCCGCCCGTGCTGCCCTCGGGGCTCGAAACGTTTGTGGACCAGGTGGTGCCCATCCTGCAGGAGCGCGGCCTGTTCCGCACCGAATACACAGGCCGGACCCTGCGGGAGCACTACGGCCTTGAGCGTCCTGTAAACCTCTTTGCGGGTGCCGAAGCGCTGGAGCTCGCTTCGATCGGGTCGGCGCTCTAGTGGCCCGGCAGCTGAAGCTCAATCTGTTCATCTACCCCGGCGGCCACCATGAAGCAGCCTGGCGGCACCAGAAGTCCCAGCCGGACCGGCTGCTGGACATCAGCTTCTACCAGGAGCTCGCGCAACGCGCGGAGAGGTCCAAGTTCGACGCGGTGTTCTTCGCGGACGGGCCGGCACTGGAGAGCAACGTGCAGTACGCCACCAGGTTCCGTCTGGAGCCCTTCACCTGGCTGTCCGCGATCGCCGTCGCCACCGAACGGATCGGCCTCATTGGCACGGCGAGCACCACCTACCTGGAGCCGTACAACGCGGCCCGGCTGTTCGCGTCGCTGGACCACCTCAGCGGCGGCCGGGCGGGCTGGAACATCGTCACCACCGGCGCCGAACGGGCAGCCCGGAACTTCGGCCTGGACGAGCACCCGCCGCACGCCGAACGCTACTCCCGGGCGGACGAATTCGTCCGGGTGGTGGGCAAGCTCTGGGACAGCTGGGAGGACGGGGCGGTGGTGTCCGACGCCGGCACGGGAGTTTTCGCCGATACCTCACGGATCCACCCGATCGGGCATGAGGGCGAGCACTTCCGGGTGGAAGGGCCCCTAAACACCCCTCGGTCCCCGCAAGGCCGGCCGGTCTACGTGCAGGCAGGCTCCTCCGCCGACGGTAAAGCCTTCGCGGCCCAGCATGCGGAAGCCGTGTTCACCGCGCACCAGACCCTGCAAAGCGCGCAGGGGTTCTACGCCGACATTAAGGCGCAGGCGTCAGCGGCCGGCCGTGATCCGGACAAGCTCCTGGTCCTTCCCGGCATCAGCCCTTACCTGGGTTCCACCGAGGCGGAGGCGCGCGCACTGCGCCAGGAATTCGACGAACTGACCCAGCCGGAATACGGGCTCGGCATCCTCCGGAAGCTGCTGGGCGTTGACTTGGACGGGCTCAAGCTGGACGACACTTTCCCGGAGGAGCTGCTGGCTGCCGCGGGCCGTGAGAGCAGCCGGAGCCAGCTGTTGTTGGAAGTCATCCGCCGGGAACGCCTCACTGTGCGCCAGGTCCTGCACCGCTTTGCCGGTGCCCGCGGCCACTACGCCGTGGCCGGAACGCCGGTGCAGGTGGCGGACGAGATCCAGCGCTGGTTCGAAAACGGGGCGGCCGACGGGTTCAACATCATGCCGCCCTGGCTGCCCGGCGGCTTCGAGGCCTTCGCCGATGAGGTGGTCCCCATCCTGCAGGCCCGCGGCCTGTTCCGGACCGAATACTCGGGCCGGACACTGCGCGAACACTTCGGGCTGGACCGGCCCGAGAGCCAGTACAGCCAGCAAGTTCACGACGACCACCAGCAACTTCAAGGAGCATCCGCATGACCGACTACCGCAGCCTCGGTGCCACCGGCATCAAGGTCAGCCCGCTGACCCTTGGCACCATGATGTTCGGGGCCATCGGCAACCCGGACCACGACGCCTCCATCAGCATCATCCACCGGGCGCTCGAGTCCGGCATCAACGTGGTGGACACGGCCGACGTCTACTCCCAGGGCGAGTCCGAAACCATTGTGGGCAAGGCCCTGAAAGGCCGCCGCGACGAGGTGGTCCTGGCCACGAAGGTCCACGGGCGCCTCGGCGAGGACGTGAACCAGGCCGGCAATTCGCGCCGCTGGATCATCCGCGCCGTGGAGGACAGCCTGCGCCGGCTGCAGACGGACTGGATCGACCTCTACCAGGTGCACCGGCCGGAACCGGACACCGACATCGACGAGACTCTCGGCGCATTGTCCGACCTCGTCCGGCAGGGCAAGATCCGCTACATCGGAACGTCCACATTTGAGCCGGGGCAGATCGTGGAAGCCCAGTATGTGGCCCGCGAGCGCCACCGGGAACGGCCGGTGGCGGAACAGCCGCCCTACTCCATCCTGGCGCGGGGCGTGGAACGGGAAGTCCTCCCGCTGGCCCAGCGCCACCGGCTGGCCGTGCTGCCGTGGAGCCCGCTGGCCGGCGGTTGGCTCTCCGGCCGGATCAGGCCCGACGGCGGCCACGCCCCCTCCAGCAGGGCCGCCCGGCAGCCTGCCCGGCACGACCCCTCGACCGCCGAGAACGCGCGCAAGACGCAGGCGGTGCTGGAGTTGACTGAACTTGCCGACCAGGCCGGGCTGTCCCTGATCCACCTGGCGCTGGGATTCGTGCTGGAGCACCCCGCCGTCAGCTCGGCGATCATCGGCCCGCGGACGCTGGAGCAGTTGGAAGGGGCCCTGGGAGCGGACAAGGTGAGCCTGTCCTCCGATGTCCTGGACCGGATCGACGAGATCGTCCCGCCCGGCACCACGCTGAACGCCGCGGACGGCGGCTACCAGCCGCCGTCGCTCCTTGATCCGCTGCTGCGGCGCCGCAGCCGGTAATGGCCTAGGCCCACCATTCCAAACACACATCGATTGCTCCGTAACTGCCGTTCTGAGCCGCCAAAAGGGCGCTTCCGGAGCAGTCGATGGGAAGTTAGTCCGTCTCCGGAGCTTCTTCGGGTTCGAAGGTGTTGGGCTCGTTGGTGGCACCCAGGCCCACGCCTTCCTGCCCGGCGGGGACGCCGCCATCGTCCTTCTCCTTGTCAGCCCCGCCGTTGGCTGCCGGTTCCTGCGCGTCGTCGTCGGGCAGGGATTCGGGTGAGTTGATGGTCATGGCTCCTCCTGGGTGTGTGGTCAATCACACTATCAAGTGGGCGAAGCAGGCAGAATAGCTGGAGAGAAAGCCCTTTCTGAGCCTCCCACCCGAAGGAACATCCGTGGAATACCGCCCCCTTGGCCGCACCGGCCTGTCCGTGTCTCCCGTCTGTGTCGGCACCAGTTCGCTGGGAAGCCACCCCGCGCCGCACGGAACCGACACCGCCGTCGCCACCATCCGCCGGGTCCTCGAAGGCCCCTTCAACTTCATCGACACGTCCAATGAATACGGGCAGACGAACAGTGAGCGCCGCATCGGACAGGCACTCGCGGAAGCCGGCGGCCTTCCGGACGGCGTAGTGGTGGCCACGAAGGTGGACCCCATCCGCGGAATCAATGACTTCTCCGGCGACCGGGTCCGCCGGTCCGTGGAGGAAAGCCTTGAACGGCTCGGCCTGGACCGGCTCCAGCTGGTGTACCTCCATGATCCGGAGAAGATCACCTTCGAGGAAGGCATCGCGGCGGGCGGCCCGCTGGAAGCGCTGATCGGTCTGCGCGACCAAGGCATCATCGGGCACCTGGGCGTAGCTGGCGGGCCAATCGACCTGGAACTGAAGTACCTCGCACTCGATGTGTTCGACGTCGTCATCAGCCACAACCGCTACACGCTCGTGGACCAGACCGCCGAGCCGCTCATCCAGGACGCCATGGACCGCGGGGTGGCGTACGTTAACGCGGCACCGTTCGGCGGCGGCATGCTGGTCAAGGGTCCGGACGCCGCCCCCAACTACTGCTATCGCCCGGCCAGCGAGGCCATCATCGGGCGGGTCAAGCAGATGGAGGCGATCTGCAAGGAATACGGAGTGCCGCTGGCTGCCGCCGCCCTGCAGTTCTCCACCCGGGATCCGCGGGTCAGCTCCACGATTGTTGGAATGTCGGAACCTGGACGCGTTGAGGAAACCGTCAAGCTCGCGGAGTGGGACATCCCTGAGGATTTCTGGGATCAGATTCTGCCGCTCGCGGCGGCCGGGACCGGCGAGCTGGGCTAATCGGAATAGAGCGGACTACTGACCTAACGTTGTGGCGGAGAGCCTGAACAGTGTCAGGACAAGGGACAGGCGCACACGCCCTGTCGCCGTGAGGATATCGAACCCAATCGTCTGCGAGTACTCGGCGGTGCGGCTCTGCACGGTGGAGTGGTGGAGGCCAACCTCGTCGGCGGCTGCCCGGAGGCTGTTCGTCGCCGCAATGGCCTCAAGGAGCACCAGCGCCTTGGGTTGAGCACGCAGCAGCCCTTTCAGAGCCGTGAGGTCAGGGGTCTCAAACGCGGAGGAATCTGCCAGCTCCGCAAAGACCAGCAGGCTGCCCAGGTCATCGGCGAGCAGCCGCGGATTCTGCGGGCCAGTCAGCCGCAGCGCGAGGAGCGCCGAGTCCCACGACCTCTCAAGCGCACCTGGCAGCATAGCCAGGCCGACCCCCGAGCGGGACTCAGGCCGTGCATCGGCGGGCCTGCACACAGCTGCCCGGACGGGCCCTACCTCTGTGTAGATGACTGCACTTGGTCCCGGCAGCACCGTTGCGGCGGGGACGGCCACCACGCGGTAGGCCGTGTCCCGGTCAAGATGGAGCATGGCGGCCGCATCCATCCGCCGGTCCAGGGGCGCGGTACGGTCAATGACCGTCGCGACAGCCCGGCGGGTGGCGGCCACCGGGCTGGTGCGGTCGAACGAGATCCCCAGCGCAATCGCCACGCGCTCAAGGATCATCTCATCATTGGCGAAGGCGCGCCCGGACCGCTCAATCCACACACGCCCGCCATCACCGAAGTCATGTCCGGGCCATGCACCGGGCGCCCCGGGCACGGTTTTCGTACCGGAGGCGTCAACGCGAAGGGTGTTCCCGTCAACCGCGTATCCCGCCGGGCAGCCGCTGAGCACCGCGGCGCCTTTCAGCAGGATGTGGGCACTGGCATGCCCGTCAACGAGCGCATCAAAGTACGCGATCACCTTGAGGCCTTCGGATGCCTCGGGGTCAAGCGCTTTGAGGCGCCACACCAATCCCTGCATATCTGCCGCTTCGTTGAGGTCGCTACTGGTCCGAAAATCCTACTCTGTCCGCCACCTGCCGGGGAGCGTGCCGAGGCGTCAGGCGCCGAGGATGCGGCGAACCCATCTCGTCCGTACGGCCCGGGCCTGGATGGACATTGCGGCCTGCGGCACAAGCATGTCGAAACCGTGGAATCCGCCGGCCCAGACGTGCAGCTCCGCTACGCCTCCAACGGCCCAGATTGCCGACGCGTAGGCCACCACCTCGTCCCTGAACACTTCTCCAGTAGCTACGTCGACGAAGGCAGGCGGCAGGTTGGACAGGTCAGTTGCCCGGGCAGGGGCTGCGTAGACGGACACGTCCGACGTCTTCCGCCGGTCACCGAGCAAGGCGTCCCAGCCGGTGTCGTTGCTGGTGCGGTCCCACAGCCCGAAGCCGTCAATCTGGTAGCTGGAGACAGTTTCGTTGCGGTCATCGAGCATGGGGCAGATCAGCACCTGGGCGGCCAACGCCGGACCTCCACGGTCCCGCGCCATCAGGGCCACTCCCGCGGCCAGCCCGCCGCCGGCACTGGCTCCAGCGATGATGAGGCGTGCCGGGTCGAAGCCGAGCTCCTCGGCATGGGCGGCGGTCCAGACAAGGCCGGCATAGCAGTCCTCCACGGGCGCCGGGTCCGGGTTCTCGGGGGCGAGACGGTACTCGACCGACACCGCGACAGCATTCATGAGTTCCACCCACTCAATGAGCATGTCCGCCCCCAGGAAGCGGTCCCCGATGACCATGCCGCCGCCATGGGTGTGATAGATCCCCGGGCCGCCGGGAACGTGATCAATCCTGGTGAAAATCGAAACCACCAGGTCGGGTGCCCCGTCCGGGCCGGGGATGGTTCGCTCTACGTGCCTCACGGCGTGACCTGCAAGCTGCTCTTCGATGGGCGATGTGAGCGGCGCACCCCGCATCCCGGGAATCATATCCGGGGTCAGCGTGGGGTTGAGCAGATCTCCCAGAGCAGTCAGCGTTGCCCCGAGTTCAACATCAAAGGGCGGGGCTTTGTGGATCGGTTTCATTGTGTCTCCTGGTGGCTTGGTCACCGCGTTGTGACCTGAATCAGCCTAGGTAGTGCATCTGCCGATTCTAACCGCCAGCAGCACTCAAACCGGGCTGTCTGGACCGCCGGATGGCGGTCCTTTGGCCATCAACGTCGCTCACCGCGAACGAGGACATGTCCTCGCTCAGGAAAAGTTCTCGAGCGCGTCCGTCAGCAGTCGTCCCGGCGCGCCCAGGCGGTGGTGCACGCCGTCGGACGCCACGAGCTCTCCGTTGATGACCACCGCCGTGACATCGGCAGCTGTGGCGCTCAGGGGGAGTTGTTGCGGTTTCGATCCCGCCGTCCGGGCCGAACCGGTGGCCACAGCCACCAGGTCGCAGACAGCACCAACCCGCAAAGCCTCCGGTGCCACCGGCGTGGCCATGGACCGGGCCGCCCCTTCGGTAGCCGCGTGGAGCAGCTCCTCAGGAGAAAACCGGCCGCGTTCCCCCGAGCCCAGGCGTTCCCCGTGTTCCAGCGCCCGCATTTCGATCCATGGGTCGATCACGGCGTGCTGGTCTGTCCCCAGCGCGATGGTAGCCCCGGCATTGGCCAGTGCCCGGGCGGGGCCAATGCCGTCCGCGAGGTCCGCCTCGGTGGTGGGACACATGACCACGGTTACCCCGGCGTTTCCGAGCAAAGTGATGTCCTCATCCGTCAAATGGGTGCAGTGGACTGCCGACAGGCGCGGGCTCAGCAGGCCGTGCCGGTCAAGGAGCCCCGTGGGCGTCAGTCCGTGCGCTGCCAGGCACGCCGCGTTCTCCGCAGGCTGCTCGCTCAGGTGGATGTGAAGCGGCATGTCGTGCGGCAGCTTGTCGGCCACCACGGCCAGGTCCGCCTCCGGCACCCCGCGGACGGAGTGAAGCGCGGCCCCCACACTGACCATGCCTGGCGGGAAGCTCCGGGCGATTTCCGTCCGAAGGGAAGCCACCCTGTCCAGCCATTCCTGCACGTCCCGGTCCCCGAATCTGGCCTGTTCAGGGCTCAGCGGCAGTCCGATGCCGCCGGCAAGATACAGGGTGTCCAGGAGGGTCAGCCGGATCCCGGCGGCGGTGGCCGCCCTGGCCAGGCCAAGCTCCATGGCGTGCGGTTCCGGGTATGGCACGCCGCCGGGCTGGTGGTGGACATAGTGGAACTCGGCCACACTGCTGTAGCCGGCCACCACCATCTCCGTGAAGACCGCCGTCGCGAGCTGCTCGTAGGCGTCAGGCGTCAGCTCCGCCGCGCTGCGGTACATGTGCTCCCGCCAGACCCAAAAGTCGCCACGGTTGTGGTGCGTGCGGCCGCGCAGGATCCGGTGGAAGGCGTGTGAGTGGGCATTTGCCGCGGCCGGGAAAACCACGCCGGACAGGATATGCGCCTCCGGGGAAGGGTCAACGGACGGGGAGATGCGTGTGATCCGGCCGTCCTGCACCTCGATCTCCACCCGTCCGGCAACTGCGGGACCGGTGCCGCCGTCGAACATTGCCGCCTCGCACCAGTACCGCATCACAGCAGCCCTTCCAGGACGTCCGCGAGTGCGGCAGCGCCGGTGCCGGCGTCCTCATCGGTGACGTGTTCCTCCGGGGAGTGCGAGATTCCGCTAGGGTTCCGGACGAACAGCATGGCGGACGGCACAAATCCGGCCAGCACACCGGCGTCATGACCTGCCCCGGTGGCCAGCAGCGGCGCCCCCGGCAGCATCCCGCTGATGGTTCGGGTCAGGCCCTGATCAAAATGGACCGTTTCGCTGTAGGACTCCTCAGTCAGCATGACCGTGCACCCTTCTTCGGCTGCCAGCCGCTGGGCCCTGCCATGGATTGCTTCGATGAGCCTGGCCGTGACGGCGTCGTCCGGGTGGCGGGCGTCCAGCCACATGTCCACGCGGGAGGCGATAACGTTCGTTCCGCCCGGCACCGGGATGAGGCGCCCCACCGTGGCGCGTGCATCGGGCTGGCGGGCGGCGGCCTGCCGGATGGCCACAATGATTTGCGCGGCAGCCACCATCGGATCCGCCCGGTCCTCCATCAGGGTAGTCCCGGCGTGGTTGCCCTGGCCGCTGATACTCAGCTTCCAGCGGCCATGGCCGAGGATGGAACTTCCGACGGCGATGGCCGGGCCGCGCGCTCCGAGGCCCTTTCCCTGCTCCACATGAAGTTCGACAAAGTCACCGATACGCGCCAGCGCCTGTGGATCCGGACCGATGTGGCGGGGGTCCAGGCCATTGGCGCGGGCGACGTCGGCGAATGTGTTGCCGTCAGCGTCGCGCAGGTTCCGCGCTTTGTCGACGTCGATGGCTCCTGTGAGAAGGCGTGACCCGAGGCAGGCCACTCCAAAGCGGGAGCCCTCCTCTTCGGGGAAGGCGGTGATGGCCAGGGAGCGGCGCGGCTGCACTCCCCGGGCTTTGAGGAGATCGACGGCGGCAAGCGCGGAAGCTACCCCCAGCGGGCCGTCAAAGGCCCCTCCGCCGGGGACGGAGTCAAGGTGGCTGCCGGTAACCAGGGCGCCGTCCTGGGGCTGACCCCACCACGCCCAGATGATGCCGTTTCGGTCAGTTTCGACATCCAGGCCACGCTGGCGCGCCTCGTCGATGAACCAGGCCCTCAGGTCGAGTTCCGCCGTCGAGTAGACGGCCCGGGAATAGCCTCCGCGGACCGCGTCGCGGCCCACGTCCTTGATGGAGTCAAGGAGCTGGTTGACGGTTTCCACATGTACCTCCGATTAGTACGAACTGCCACCAAGTAAAAACCAGTTTCCATTGCATGGCAAGGCCTCGGGAGGAATGCCGCCGACACTTAACAGGCCCGCAACATGCCGGAAACATGACCGTCCCACCAGGGGCCGGTCAACCTGGATTTTGTGAAGAGCGTGTGAAATGTAGGCCGGACCTATTGTCATCGAATGAAAGTTGGTTTTTACTTAGTGGCAAGAGATAGTGATTCGGACCACTCGAAAGCGGGTCAACCAGTGGCTGCAGATTCTTCAACCCGGACAGTGGAACGGGCCCTGGCGCTTTTGAGCGCTGTGTGTACAGACGGGGCCATCAGCCTCAGTGACGCAGCCCGGGTGGTTGACTTGTCCGCCAGCACGGCCTTGCGCCTGCTCCGGACGCTCGAGGCCAGCGGGTTCGTTTCGCGGGACCCGGGCGGAAACTTCCGGCCGGGTGCCAGCGTCATCCAACTCGGTGCCTTGGCCCTGGGCCACGAGTCCTTGGTCTCCTTGTGCACTCCGGCTATGAAGGGACTCGTCGCAAAGTTCGGGGAGTCCTGTTATCTCAGCATTCCCGGCGCTGGGGACACCGGAATCTACATAGCAATAGTTGAAGGAACCCACTCGATCCGGCATGCCAGCTGGGTCGGCAGAAGCATCCCGCTGGAGGGATCGGCCGCAGGCAAGGTCCTCACCGGCGGCGAGTCCGAACGCGGCTTCGCCATCATGCGAAGCGGTGTTGAAGACGATGTGACGGCCGTTGCCGCCCCAGTCATCATGGGCGGCCGGACCGTGGCTGCCCTGAGCATCGTGGCGCCCAGTTACAGGCTGGATGAAACGAAGGCAATGACAATCGGCGAGGACCTGGCGACAGTGGCCAAAACCATTCTCAATACGCCCTCCGAAGACCATGGAAAGCCCCTGGAAAGCATGGATACAAAATGATCAGGTTTGAAAGCGTTACCAAAACTTACCCGGACGGGACAGTGGCCGTGGACGGGTTGGACCTCGAAGCCCCCACCGGCAAGCTGACCATCCTTGTCGGCCCGTCCGGCTGCGGGAAGACCACCTCGCTCCGGATGATCAACCGCCTCATCGAACCCACCAGCGGAACCATCTACCTTGATGACCAGCCCACTTCCGGGATGGACGCGGCATTGCTCCGCCGCAGGATCGGCTACGTGATCCAGCACGCCGGGCTTTTCCCGCACCGCACCATCGTGGACAACGTAGCCACCATGCCGCTGCTGCTCGGCGAGAGCCGGCAGCAAGCACGAAAGAAGGCCCTTGAGCTCATAGAGCGCGTTGGCCTTCCGGCGAACTTCGCCAAGCGCTACCCCTGGCAGCTCTCGGGCGGCCAGCAGCAGCGTGTTGGGGTGGCCCGCGCCTTGGCATCGGATCCTGCGTTCATGCTGATGGACGAACCGTTCAGCGCCGTGGACCCGGTGGTCCGGGCGCAGCTCCAGGACGAGTTCCTCCGCCTCCAGCGAGAAATCGGCAAGACCATCATCATGGTTACCCACGACATCGACGAAGCCCTCAAGCTCGGGGACCAGGTGGCTGTGATGCGCGTCGGCGGGAAGCTCGCCCAGATGGCCACGCCGTCGGAGCTTCTCACTTCTCCGGCAGACGAATTCGTAGCCGACTTCGTAGGACGCGACCGGGGCTACCGTTCGTTGGGCTTCACTAATGTGGCCGGAGCCGTGACGGTGAGCGAAGAGGCCGTGGTCCAGCTCGGAGACTCCGCCGCGGAGGCGCGTGCGAGGGCCACCGGGGCATGGGTCCTGGTAGTCGACGGCGGACGAAAACCGCTTGGCTGGGCACAGCCCGAGCTGGTAGTCGGCGAGCTGAAGCGGGAGCACCTGAACCTCAGCGGCACGTCTGCGACATCGGCCGGGACCATGCGCCAGCTTCTGGACGCAGCGCTGTCCTCCCCCAGCCGCCGCGGCGTCGTCGTCAACGACCGCGGTGAACTCATCGGCACGGTAACTGCGTCCGACATCGTCAAGGCCATCGAGGCCGAACCACATCTGGAGACGGCCCGATGAACATTGAATGGCTGGGCCGCCAGTTCGACAATATTGTGTTCCTGCTCGGCTGGCATGTGCTGCTCGCCGTCACCCCTCTGATCCTTGGCCTGCTGATTGCCCTGCCCTTGGGTTGGTGGGCACACCGCAGCCGCCGGATCTACCCCCTCCTGGTAGGCATCGCGGGCCTGCTTTACACCGTGCCCTCGCTTGCATTGTTCGTCCTGTTGCCGTTGGTGCTGGGCACCAAGATCCTGGACCCCATCAACATCGTGGCCGCGCTGACCATCTACACAGTGGCGCTGCTGGTCCGAGTGGTTGCCGATGCCCTGGATTCCGTTCCCGAAGATACCGTCCAGGCGGCGAAGGCCATGGGCTACCGCGGCTACCAGAGCCTCCTGAAAGTTGAACTTCCCGTCGGCGTGCCGGTGATCGCCGCCGGCCTTCGCGTAGCAGCGGTCTCCAACGTCAGCCTCGTGTCAGTGGCTGCACTCCTCGGCATCCCCCAGCTCGGTTCGCTCTTCACCCAGGGCTTCCAGCTACGGTTCTTCACCCCGATCATCGCCGGAATCATCCTCTGCGTGGTCCTGGCCATGATCATTGACGGACTGATCATCCTCCTCAACCGGTGGCTGACACCGTGGACCCCCAAGGTGGTGGCAGCATGATCAACTACTTGTTCGACCCCGCGCACTGGACCGGTGCCGACGGCATCCCCAACCTGATCGGTGAGCACCTCGTTTACTCGCTCATCGCCCTCGCCATCGCGGCCGTGATAGCGGTTCCGCTCGGCGTCTACATCGGTGTCACCGGCAAAGGCGTCTTCATGATCGCCGGCCTGGCCAATGCCCTCCGCGCCCTCCCCAGCGTGGGACTGCTGATCCTGCTGGTCCTGCTGATCTCACCGGCCTTCCCGTCCAAGATGGGCTACATCCTGCCGAGCCTTATCGTCTTGGTGCTGCTCGCGGTGCCGCCCATCCTGACCAACACCTATGCCGGCATCCGCGCCGTGGATGCTGCCGCCGTCGACGCCGCCAAGGGCATGGGCTTTCGCACCATGAAGATTCTCACGGATGTTCAGCTCCCCTGCTCGCTCCCCTTGGTACTGTCCGGTGTCCGAAGCGCCTTGCTGCAGATCATCTCGACGGCGACCATCGCCGCCTACATTTCGCTCGGCGGACTCGGCCGCCTGCTGATCGATGGCAAGGCCCAGAACGACTACAGCCAGATGGTTGCAGGCGCCGTGCTCGTGGCCCTGATGGCCCTTGTTTTCGACCAGCTACTTGCCTTCATCACGCGTCGGATCGTCTCACCAGGACTGACCCGACGCACCATCAAATCGGCCGCTGCGGCCGACACCGTGCAAATCCCCGCTACGGTCTGACTCACCACCCCACGCAACATCCCAACCGCCGTCCGGCAACCCGACCCACCCCAACCTGGCCGCTGCATGCCCCGCGCCAGCCTCCCCAGAGAGCCATTAACATGAAAAAGTACCTGACCGGCATCACCCTCGCGGCTACTGCAGCCTTGGCCCTGACCGCCTGCGGCGGGGATCCCATGAGCAGCTCCAACACCCAGGCCGCTGCTTCGAGTGACAGCATCATTGTCGGCTCCGCGGACTTCCCCGAAAGCCAGCTCATCGCCAAGATCTACGCCGAAGCCCTCAAGTCCAAGGGCGTCCAGGTGACCGAAAAGCCCAGTATTGGCAGCCGCGAAGTCACCATCCCGGCACTCAAGGACGGTTCCATCGACCTCATGCCCGAATACGGCGGAGCACTCCTGCAGTACCTTGATTCGTCGACCAAGGCAGTCTCCTCCGAAGAAGTCGCCAAGGAACTGGCCACCAAGGTCCCGTCCGGGCTGACCATGCTGACGGCCTCCGAAGCAGAAGACAAGGATGTCCTGGCTGTCAAGAAGGAAACAGCCGAGAAGCACAACCTCAAGACCATCAGCGACCTCCAGCCCGCGGCCAAGGAACTCGTCCTGGGCGGCCCCCCGGAGTGGAAGACCCGCATTAACGGCGTCGCCGGCCTGAAGTCCGTCTACAACTTGGAGTTCAAGGAGTTCTCGGCGCTCGACGCCGGCGGCCCGCTGACGCTCAACGCCCTTCTTTCGGGCCAGGTACAGGTGGCCGACCTCTTCAGCACCGACCCGGCGCTGGCCGCCAACAACCTGGTTGCGCTCGAAGACGACAAGAACCTCTTCCTGTCCGAGAACATCGTCCCGGTCATCAACGAGAAGAAGTCCACGGCCACCGTCAAGGAGGTCCTGGACAAAGTCTCGGCCGCGCTCACCACGGAAGACCTCATCGAGATGAACGGCCGCGTGGCGAAGTTCGAGGACATCGGCGAGATCGCCCAGGACTGGCTCAAGTCCAAGAATCTGGTCTAGGCCCGCGCAAGATATTAGGAGCAATACATTGAAAGCCGATTTCACTACCGGTGCCCGCCCGGTTAAAGCAGCCCGCGGCACTGAGCTGACCGCTAAGAGCTGGCAGACGGA
>NZ_JBBCBS010000023.1:0-13488 GCF_037203945.1 Pseudarthrobacter sp. CCNWLW207
ATCTCCCTGCCACGCCGCAGCCTCCGCGACTGCCTCGCCGAAGAACTCCGCCGCCTCGACCCCGACGAGGTCTTCGGCCAAGTGGTCCGGTCTTTGGAATGGCCACCCAAAATTGCAGATCCTGCCGAGACTGCACCGGCGGAACGCGCACTGGCTGACTGCACGGCAGGGCGGCTCGTCCATGCTTAGCGATACTCACAGCAGACGCAATGAGAAGCTGCGAAAGACCATCGAAGGTTGGTCAGTAGGCGTTCTTGGCATGTTGGCCATGCTTGGGATTACCTACGCATCGTTCCAATACCCCGGGTGGTGACCTCGGGTCCAGCTATCCGCAGCAATCCATGGCAGCCGCGGATCCTGGGGCTATCGCCGGCCAGCCTGTTCTGAATCCGTGGGCGCAGGGGTGGAGCCCGTGGGCTACCTCTTCGGCGTGGCCCCGGCCGGCGCTGCTACGCGGCGTCCAATTGCCCCAGGCAGTAGTTCTTGAACCAGTGCCGGATCCGTTGCGGCAACCGCGGATAAACCACGGCAGTGCACTTCATAGTGAAGTCGAATCGGCGACCATGGCTGGCGCTCCAGGGCAATCCAAAACCGTCGCGTAGATGGTCCGGCAGCAGGCCGGCGGTGAGGAACCGGGCAAACGGCATGACGGCGCGGTACCAGAGCGGCCCGCCCCGCGGATGGAGGAGGCCGTGGGCCACACGCACTGCGGCGTCGTCGGCAGTGAGGGACTCTACGCGAGAGTTCCAGTAAACGCGGAACGCCGCCCGGTCCGGCGGCCATAGTTCCGCCGGGAGCTGCAAGGCTGTCCCAAGTTTGGCGTAGTCGCGATACATCAGATCGGCCGTTTCGTCGTCGAGGGGTCCATAGACCCGCTCGAAGATGGTGACGGCGGTGTCGTACAGCGTCGCCACTACCCAGAGCTGCGAATCCGCGTCATAGGCGCTGTACCCGTTCGAGGTTTCATCCGGGGCGCGCTGGACCGGTGCATGGGCGCGGTTCACCCGGCGGCGGACGGCTGCCACCTGCCCCTCGGTGCCGTAGACGATCGCGTAGACGTAAGTAAGAGTGCCGCGAAGGCGGTCGAGCGGACGCTCCGTGAAGTGGCTGTGCTCAGCAACGCCGTGGCCAACGGCCGGGTTAGCGATCTGCAGCAAAATGGCGCGGCCTGCCCCGGCGAGCAGAATACCTTCTGCGCCCATGTCGGCAAATCCGGGAACCATGCCCACAAATGTACCGGAGACAGCCAACACCGGGCACGCCGGAACCGGACGACGGCGGCCGCCTCCCGCCGTCGGCCGCTCCCGTTTTCTCGCGCAACATTTTGGCGAACGCGGCGCACCACCCTATTCTTTGGTTAGCTAAGCCTTACCTAACCACCGGAGATCCACGTGACCACCACTGAAACTGCCCCCAGCGACAGTTCCGCGGCCATGCCGCTGGAGATCTTCCGGGACCCATGGGGCATTCCGCACCTCCGGGCAGGCTCCACTGACGAGCTGTCCTTCCTTCAGGGCTACAACGCTGCCGCCGACCGTTCCTGGCAGATCGAGATGGAACGCTGGCGGTCGGAGGGAAGGACGGCTGAGCATCTGGGAGCGGACGGGCTGGACTGGGACCGGTTTGCGCGCCGGGTGCGGCTGGATGACACAGCGCTCCGGTGCTTTAAGAACCTCGACGACGACACCAGGCGCTGGTGCACGGCCTACGTCGACGGCGTGAACCATGCACTCGAAACAGGCCGCCGGGATGCCGACGAGTTCCGCGCAACCGAGACCGCACCCGCCGCCTGGGAGCCGTGGACGCCGCTGGGTGTTTTCCTGGTCCACCACATTCTCTTCGGCACGTTCCCCAACAAACTCTGGCGCGAACACGTGGCCACGACCCTCGGCGACGACGCGGTGGGCCTGTTCAGTATCGAAGCTCCCGTGTGGGCCGGCAGCAACGCGTGGGCCGCGGCGGGCAGGCTGACCGCGTCCGGTTCACCACTCATCGCAGGCGATCCGCATCGCCTCATGGAACTGCCGGGCGTCTACCAGCAGGTACGGCTCGCGTGCCCGGAGTTCGACGTCGTCGGGCTGGCTTTTCCCGGCGTGCCCGGGATCCCCCATTTTGGCCACGCCGGGTCAGTCGCCTGGGCTGTCACTAATGCCATGGCCGATTACCAGGACCTGTTCCGCGAGCAGCTGCGGGACCAGGACGGCGGGGTTGCCGCATTGGGGCCCAGTGGCTGGGAGCCTGTCCTCGCGCACCACGCGGAAGAGATTCTGGTGCGCGGCTCGGCGGCGGAAACCGTGGAGGTCATCGAAACTGCCCGGGGTCCGGTCATCTCGGGAGGGTCCGACGGCGGTGCGCTGAGCCTGCGGACGCCGGCTCGGTCGGCGGGAACCCTGGGCTTCGAGGCCCTCCTGCCGCTCCTGCGGAGCCGATCCGCGGCGGAGGTGGAGGCAGCGCTGGACTCCTGGGTGGAGCCGGTGAACTGTGTGCTGGTTGCCGATACCAGCGGTGATGTCCGCCAACTGGTCGCCGGAAAGGTCCCCGTCCGAAGCCGGCACAACCGGGTCCGCCCTGTCCCGGCGTGGGCGGCGGACCACCAGTGGACGGGTGCGTGGGAGAAAATGCCCAGTTCCCATGTGCCTTCCCTGGCCGTGAACGCCAATGACCGAGATTCCGGCGGCGGGGAACTGCTGGGGCTTGAGTTCGCCCCGGCCCACCGCGCCCGGCGGATCCGGCACCTGTTGGAGGATCATGGGCCTGGGCTGGATGCAGCTGCCATGCAGCGGATCCACATGGACACCCATCTCGGTTCCTGGCCAACGCTCCGCGCCCTGCTCCGGGGATGCGGTTCGCTTTCTGCTCCGGCGGTTGCCCTCCGGGGGCGGCTGCTGTCATGGGACGGCCACATGGATGGAAACAGCAGCGGCGCCGGCGCGTTTGCGGCCTGGAGGTCTGCGCTGGTCCTCGCCCTGGCGCGCACGCCCAAACTGCTGCCCCTGGCCGAACCACACGGCCACTCCCCTCTCTTCGGTCCCTGGCTCTACGCCGCCTCACGTGTGGGCTTCGCCCTTGAAACACTGATCGCCGAAGGCCCGGCAGCCGGCGTCGACGTCGCCGGGGCCGCACGGGAGGCGCTGGAGGAACTCGCAGCAGCAGCACCCACCGATACGTGGGGATCCAGCCATACTGTGCTGCCGCTGCATGCCCTGGACGAGCACGGCCCTCGCGGACTGGCGCCCACAGTCCCCCTCACCAGTTTGTCCGGGGATACCGGCTGCGTCCTGTCCACAGAGAGCCTGCCCGGGGTGACCGACGGGTCGTTCCGCGGACCGGTGGCCCGCTACGTCTGGGATCTGGTGGACCGGGCCGCGAGCCGCTGGATCGTCCCTTTCGGCGCCTCGGGACACCCCGACCACGAGCACTTCGCCAGCCAGCTGCCCCTTTGGGCTGCCGGTGACCTCATCCCCGTCATCACCGACTGGGAGCAGCTGACCAAGGAGAACCATGACCCACGCTGACACTGCCGTTCCGCTCTCCGTCAGGGACGCCGTCTACACGGAAGAGCTGCCTGGCCTGGGGCAGCTGAGGCTCATCCCGCTCGCTCCGGAAAGCGATGCCGACCTGCTGCACGGCTGGGTCAGGGAGGACCGCGCGAGGTTCTGGGGCATGCAGTCCATGGGCCGGGACGAAGTCCGGGACATCTACCTGTTCGTGGACGGCCTGGACACCCATCACGCCTATCTGATCTCCGTCGATGACGAACCCGCGGGACTGTTCCAGACGTACGAGCCGCTGCAGGATCCGGTGGCTGACGCTTACCCTGCGCGCCCCGGGGATACCGGGCTGCATCTGCTATTGGCTCCGGCTGCACGTCCGGTCCCGAACTTCACCGCCACCGTGCTCGCGGGCCTGATCCGGTTCCTGCTGTCCGACCCTGCTAAGGACCGCGTTGTCGCGGAGCCGGACGCCCGGAACAGCAAGGCGATCGGGCGGTTCGTGAGCTTCGGGTTCGAGGCCGGCGCCCAGGTACAGCTGGCTGAGAAGAAAGCACAGCTGGTATTCCTCACCCGCGAACGGTTCGAGTCCCGGAAGGGGTAGCGCCGATGCAGGCCATTCTTTTCCCCACAACGCACAACAGTGACTATCTGTACGGGCTGGCCAGCCACATCTGGGTGGGCGACTGCCTGTTCCCCTCCGCCCACAACCGCCGGGACGCCTACGCCCTGCCGGCTTTCGACATCAACGGTCACTGGGTCTACCCGTCCCGGTACAACACGTATCTCTCGCCGCAGCTGCCCGTCTATGTCCTCGAAGATGAGTTTTTGGTGTCCACCGGCCACGGGCCGGAGGAGCCGGGGCTGCCACTCTTCGAGATCCGCTGCATGTGCCTGCCTCAGCTGGAGGAGTAAACGCCCGGCCTATCGCCGGGCGTTCCTTCGCGCGATAGGTTGAGGGAATGACGGCAACCTACCGGTACGACGTGGAGGTCCTGCACCTGCTGGTTTCCCCGGCGCATGCATATTTCGGGCGGGCCCGCGAAGGAGCCGCCGACGTCCCCACAACGGATGCGGACCGGGTTGAGCTCGTGGCCGGCAAAGGGATCGTGGGCGACCGGTTCTTCGGCAAAGCGGCGCACATGGACGCCGCCGTCACGGTGATGGCCGTCGAAGCACTGGAGTCCATCGCCGCTGAACTGGGAACGGCGCCTTTCAACCCGCTGCTGACACGGCGCAACGTGATCCTTCGGGGAGCGGACCTGCCTCCCCTGCTCGGCGGCGAATTTGCCCTCGAATCACACGGCAACGTGGCGAGGTTCAAGGCAGGCCGTCCCGCTCACCCCTGCGCGTGGATGGACCAGATGCTCGCCCCGGGCGCCCACAAGGCAATGCGCGGACGGGGCGGCATCCGCTGCCAGGTACTAAGCGACGGCGTCCTTAACCGCGGGCCGGCGGTCCTGATCAGCCCGGTACTGCTGGACCCTGAACGCGCCGGTGCGCCAGCGCTGCTCCGGCCTTCCCGACTGCCCTAGCGTCAGGCAACGACTCAACGTTGCTGTGCAGCAACATTTGGTGGGTAGGTTCCTCAGGGCCCGGAGGGCCCGGTACTTCCAGCGAAACGGCCTATACCTAGGTCTCCGGGAACCACACCTAAATACCCCCAAAACTCGTCTATTTTTGGAAAATCTCCACAGGTTTTGACCACTTCCACTACCTAGAGACAACACGTCGCGCTATTTTCCTGGCGGGGGAACAACCACAGGCGGCGCGTTGCGTTGACCGTTTTGAGGAGGGACATCCATGAACAAGGCGTCGAAAATTATTGGAGCCGTCCTGGACGGAGTGGCGGCGGGACTGGCACTGTCCTTCATCCTGTGCGTGGCTACCAGCGTGATAGCCATTTCGACTGGTTCTCCGGCGACCCTACTGGGGATATTCAAAGCCACGGCCGGAACCGAAAACGGCGCGCTGGCCCTGCAATTCCAGCCTAACTTCTCCGGAATCATTGTCCTCATCGCCTTGACCGTGACGGTCAGCGTCGTGGCGGCTGTTCGAAAAAGCAAGGCATCACCGGGGCCATCCCGGCACCCAGGGTGATTGCTGCCGCCACAGTCGCCTGGACCGTGCTCAGAGCCTGGACTCGGGCGGGATGGCGACCAAGGACGGACTGAACAGCCCACGAAACGAAGCGGACGACGGCGGGAGGTTCCCGCCGTCGTCCGCTTGCGTTTGCTGCCTCTACAGTCTGTGGTGCTCCGGAACTGCCCACCGGGCGTCTCTTGCCCCGGATCTGCCTGCCGGGAGGCCAGCGTACGTCCAGACGCACGGCCGGCCTGAATCGCTGGGAAGGAGCTGACCTTCGAAGACCGAGATGCTCGCTCCCGCCGGGCTCTTCCAGACGCCGGTGAGTTCACAGTGCGCGCCGGTGGCCTGCTGCCGCGGCACTGACAGGTTGATGACCCTGCGGGCCCGCTTCTCGGCCACGGGCAGCCTCCGCTTCACGATGCCGCTCCCGCCGGTTCCCGGTAGTTGCTTTCGGGAACATCGGTGATGAACATGTGCCCGGGCGCGTGGCTGATGGCGAAGGCCGGCCTGGATGCCATGACCGCACTCTGCGGTGTCACGCCGCAGGCCCAGAAAACAGGCACTTCCCCTGCCCTGATCTCCACGGCGTCACCGAAGTCGGGGCGGTTGATGTCTTTGATGCCCAGATCTTCGGGGGAACCGACGTGGACCGGGCTCCCGTGAACCTTGGGGACCTCGGACGTCACCCGGATGGCCGTGTCCACGAGTTCGGGCAGCATCGGTCGCATGGAAACCACCATGGGGCCGTGGATCCTGCCGGAGGGGATGCACTCGACCGTCGTGCGGTACATGGGCACGTTGCGGCCGGTTTCGGTGTGCCGCAGCGGGATCCCCGCACTTGCCAGCGCCGCTTCGAAGGTGAAGCTGCAGCCGATGAGGACGCCCACCATGTCGTCGCGCCAGACAGACGCAACGTCGGTAACCTCCTCAGCCAACTCCCCATCCACCCACACCCGGTAAGCGGGGATGTCCGTGCGGATGTCCGACCCCGCCGCGAGCGAACTTTCAAACTGCCCCGCCGGGATGATGTCGATGATCGGGCAGGCCTTGGCATTGAGCCGGCAGAACTCGATGAATTCGTCCGCGTAGTCTGCCGTGACCGCGATCAGGTTGGCCTGGGTGTAGCCGTCGCTCCAGCCGGAGGTGGGGGTGACCAGGCCGTTCCGGAACTTCAGGCGGGCGTCAGCGGGGGACAGTTGCGCGTGAGGCTGGCTCATTTGGACTCCACGAGTTCAGTGGAGGACTGCAGGTACTCCTCGTCCTCGGCAACGTTGGAGTCGCGGCCCAGGGCCAGACCCACCAGGGTCAGGAGGCAGGCCACGCTGAGGTACATGGCCACCGGGATCCAGCTGTCGTAAGTGCTCAGCAGGAGGGTGAACATGAACGGCGCGATGGCACCGCCGAGGATTCCGGCGAAGGTGTAGGCCAGTGAGCTGCCGGTGGAGCGGAGCCGCGGTGAGAACTGCTCGACGACGAACGCCGCCTGGGGTCCGTACATAAACGAGTGGCAGAGCAGGCCGAGCACGATGCCCACGATGAGCATGACCGGGGACCGTCCTTCGAGGACGATGAAGAACAGGTATGCCCACACGGCGGCGCCAACTGCGGCGATGCCGTAAACCAGGCGGCGGTTGATGCGGTCGGAGATGGCGCCGGCAAGCGGCATGGTGAAGATCTGGAGTCCCGAGCCGATGAGCACGGCAACCAGTACCTGGCCGCGGTCGAAGCCGAGTTCCTGAATGCCGTAGGTCAGGGTGAAGACCGTGCACATGGCGTAGAGCACGTCAGGGCCGATGCGGCTGAGCATGGCGGCGATAAGGGGGCGGCGCTGCGTGGCCAGCACTTCGCGGATGGGGGCCTTGGGCTTGTCACCGCGGGCTTCCATGGCCTTGAAGATGGGGGTGTCCTCGAGCTTAAGCCGGATCCAGAGGCCGAAGGCGACCAGCAGGGCGGAGATCAGGAACGCAATGCGCCAGCCGTAGTCCAGAAAGGCTTCCTCGGACAGCATCAGCGTCAGGATGGCGAGTGCGCCGTTGGCCATGAGGTTGCCTGCGGGCGGGCCGATCTGGGCAGCAGAGGCCCAGAATCCGCGGCGGTTCGGGTCGCCGAATTCACTGGAAAGCAGGACCGCACCGCCCCATTCGCCGCCGACGCCGACGCCCTGGGCGAAGCGGAGGAAGACCAGGATGGCGGGAGCGATGATTCCGATGTTGTCATAGGTGGGCAGCAGGCCGATGAGGAAAGTCGCGACGCCGATGAGCATCAGCGTGATGACCAGGATCTTCTTGCGGCCGATTTCGTCGCCGAGCCGGCCGAAGATGATGCCGCCCACGGGACGGGAAATGTAGCCCACGGCGTAGGTGGAGAAGGCCAGCAGGGTTCCTGTTACGGGGTCCGAGGCCGGGAAGAAGATCAGCGGAAAGACGATCGCCGCTGCTGCGGAGTAGACGGCGAAGTCATAGAACTCGAGCGCGGTTCCAGTCAGGCTGGCCGCGAATGCCTTGTACATGTCCTTGCGCCCCACCGGGGGCTTCGGGTCAACGGGGGCCATTGCTTGGGGAGTGGCCATTTGTTCCTCCATGGAGAGAGTGGATGTCATCCGCTGCGCGGATGGGCTGGCTTTGCCCCTGCGTGCCCGGCTTGCGGCGTCGCAAGGCGGGCAAAGGAGCGAAAGAGGCGGCTGCCGTGAGGTGATGCGGGAGTCGTAACTGCGATGAATCGTTGGATTGTTGAACAATCCGCTTGTTGAACAATTTACGCGACGTAGATCACACCGTCAAGGGCTAGTTCCTACTCGGTTCGCGAAAGGCCCGTTCCCGGGCATGGCAAAAGGGAGCCCCCACCGAGGAGGGCTCCCTTGCTGCCGGCCGCGGAGTGGCTGCTGGGATTTACTTCGAGGCCATAGACCCGGCCGCGTGCACCGCGGCTTGGTGCTCTTCGGAGCGGTTGAGGTAGTCGGTCAGGCGCTCGGCGGCAAGTTCCGTTTTGCCGGCTTCGAGGGCTTGGCATATCTGGTCATTGTCCGCCAGCCAATGCTGGTAGAAACCGCCGTCAACCGACGCCTTGTGGAAGAAGAGGCGCATCTCGGCGAGCACCTGGGACATGATGGTGTTCAGCCTTTCACTGTCCGCCAGGGCCACGAGTGCCCCGTGGAAATGCTGGTTGGCGCTGCCGAGGCCTTCGTTGTCCCCGGCGGCTGCCGCCCTTTTTCCTTCTTCAACCGCCGCCCGCACGGCGGCGATGCGTTCGGGGGTGCCGCCGCCACGGACGGCGCTCACTTCGATGGCGCGCCTGACGGTGTAGACGTCATGGATGTCCTTGGCGCCCAGGCTGGCAACGAAGACGCCGCGGTTGGGTTCGCGGACCAAGAGGCGCTCACTGACGAGTTCGGCGAAGGCCTCGCGGACGGTGTTCCTGGAGACGCCGAGTTCTTCGGAGAGGGCTTCTTCCTTGAGTTTCACTCCGGGCTGGAGGTCGCCCTCGGCGATCTGCAGCCGCAGTTCAGCGGCCACGCGGGTTGCCACCGACGGCACCGCCACACGCAGCCTGGACGCTCCGCCAGGCAGTACGCGGAAAGAGTCAGGTTCGGCATTCGGATTCAGGGTGGCCATACTCACGAATCTACACGAACGCCCCACAATCCTTTTGTTGGATTGTCCCCATCAGGGGCACGACAGCCGGAATCACGCCGTGAAATTGCATCCCGGCCCCGGAGCGCAAAACGACGGCGGGTACTGCACGCGCGTCCCCCGTCAGGGTGCGCTGAGGTGAATGCTGATGGCCGTCCCGCCGCTGGGGCTCTGCGATATTTCCAGGCGCCCGCCGTGGGCCGCCGCCACTCTGGCACACGTGGCCAGCCCCAGCCCCGTTCCGGCAGGATCTCCGTCCCGGTGCAGGCGAACCAGTGGTTCCATCACCCGGCGGCGATCAGCTGCGCGGATCCCCTTGCCATTGTCTTCCACGAGCACGACGGCGCCGGAGCTGGTCCGCTGGCCGGTGATCCGAATGGCTGCGGGCACATCCGGGCGGCGGTAGGCCACCGCGTTTTGGATCAGGTTCTGCAACGCCACGCGCATCTGGCTTTCGTCAGCTTCGAAAACGAAATCCCCGCACTCGACCACTGCACCGGCCTCCCTCAGATTCAGGCTCAAGTCGTCGGTGACGTCCTTGACAAGGCTGGCCAGTGACAGCTGTGCCCTGGACACCGACCCGCCGATCGTGGCGAACGCAAGCAGTTCCTCCACCATGGACAGCATCCTGCGGGCACTGTTGCCCACGATGTGCAAATATTCAGCGGCTTCCTCGGGAGCCTGCTCACCTTCCATGGCACCCAGCTCAACGTAACCAAGAATGGAGGTCAGCGGATTGCGGAGGTCATGGCTGACGCGGCCGGTAAATTCCGCCAGCCTTTCATTGCTGTCCCTGGCTTCGTCAAGGGCATCTGCCAAGGCGCCATGGAGCGTGGTCACCCGCCGCGCAGCCAGCAGGCGGGTGTGCAGGACAAAGGGGTCCAGGGGTTTACTCACGTAGTCGTCGGCCCCGGCCTTCATCCCTTCCAGCACGTCTTCCTGGGCTCGGTACGAGGTCAGCAGCACAACGTATGTATAGGAGCCGGTTTCGGCTGCCCGGATCGCACGGCACAGGTCAAACCCGTCGAGCCCCGGCATCATCAGGTCGCTGACCACCACCTGGGGGCGGCGCTCCTGGTAGAGCCGCCATGCAGAATCGCCGTCCGCCGCCACGATGCACTCATGCCCGGACCTTTCGACGGCGGCCTTCGCCACAAGACGGGAGCCTTCGTCGTCGTCCACCACCAGCACTGTCATGGCCGCCGGGGAATCGTCCGGCAGCCCGGATATCTTTGCGGCCTCCCTGCCCAAGCGGGAGGATGTTACCCGTCCGCCCCACGAATCAATGGCCATTGGACCCTCCGACAATAACAATCACGATGCCCGCCCCATCATCGGTCAGCTTGTAGTGCCGCCCAAGAAACAGGCTAGCCGGAATTGTTCGGGTCGCAACCGGGACTGCACGAAACCTTTGGCGCCGATCCGCCTGTCGCTTGCCCGCGGTCAGATAGTAGGTAGACTGGGCTACCTACTCTATCTGCATCAGCCAGGACAGCAATGATCAGGAAACAGACCGCTGCACAGACCACACCGCCCAGGCGGCCTGCCCGTGACGCCCTCCTCGAGGCGGCCGCCAAGCTTTTCTATGCCTACGGCCTGACGGGGACGGGCATTGACACCATCACAGCCGAAGCAGGCGTGGCCAAGAAGAGCCTCTACAACAACTTCGCGTCCAAGGCTGACCTGGTCACCGCGTACCTGTACGCCCGCCATGAAGAGTGGCTGGGGCTCTATCGGGTGCGGCTGGAGAAGGCTGCGAACTCGAAAGACCGCGTTCTGGCCGTCTTTGATGCCTACGCGGACCACGCGGATCTGGCCTACGAGCATGGCTTCCGCGGCTGCGGCCTGCTGAACGCGGCCGCTGAACTTCCCGCCGGAGACCCCGGCCGGGAAGTGGTCCGGCGGCACAAGGAAGAAGTTGAAGCGCTGCTGTCCGGGCACCTGGCCGAGCTTCTGCCGGACAAAGCGGACCAGGCAGCGGCCATGGCGCAGCATCTGGCATTCCTCCTTGAAGGCTCCATGGTCCGCGCCGGCCTCGAAGGCAACGACAACCGTGTCCGGGAAGCGCGCGGGATTGCCGCCACCCTGATCGGGAACCTGTGAAAGCACCGGGTTTTCAGGGAGCCACCTGGGGTGCAGTATTTGTGCTCGCCGCGTCCGTTCTGTGGGGCACCACCGGCACTGCAGCCACCTTCGCCCCGGATGTCAGCCCGCTGGCGATCGGGGCGGTGGCCATGGGCTTCGGCGGCCTGCTTCAAGCTGCGATTGCCGCCCGTCCAATACTGGCGTTCAGAGGTTCCCTACGCCGCCAATGGCGCACGGTGGCCCTCGGCGCGCTGGCCGTCGCCATGTACCCGCTCGCCTTCTATTCGTCCATGCATCTGGCCGGCGTCGCCGTCGGGACCGTCGTCTCCATCGGTTCGGCACCCCTGGCGTCCGCCGTCATCGAGCGTGTGGTGGACAAAAGGCGGCTTACCCGCCGGTGGGCCGTCGGGGCGGTCCTTGGCGTCTCGGGCGCTGCGCTGCTGTGCCTGGCGGAGTCTTTCGCGGAAGCAGGCCACCCGGATCAGCCACCGGGCGCCGAATTTTCGACGCCGGCAGGCATCGCACTGGGACTGCTGGCCGGACTGACCTACGCACTGTATTCCTGGGCCGCTCACCGCCTGATCAACACCGGCGCGCCATCACGCGCGGTGATGGGAGCCGTCTTCGGCGTCGGCGGGCTGCTGCTCATGCCTGTGCTCGTGGCGACCGGAGCTCCGTTCCTTGTGTCCTGGCAGAACTTTTCAGTGGGCGCCTACATGGCGGTGGTCCCCATGTTCGCCGGCTACGTCCTGTTCGGCTGGGGCCTGGCCCGCGTCCGGGCGAGCACGGCCACCACCGTGTCCCTTGCAGAGACGGTGGTGGCAGCTGTCCTCGCAGTGATCGTGGTAGGCGAACGCCTGCCTGCGCTCGCCTGGGGCGGTGCCGCCATGATCGCAGGCAGCCTGCTCATGCTGACCCTTCCGGCCCCGCGGATACGGACCAGGGCCAAGGCTTCTGACCGCACGCCAGTGCGTCAGTCGACCGACGATACATCCGCCGCAACCGCCGGCAGCGCCTCGGCAGGCTCCTCAGGCTTTTCCGGCGGCTCGGGCTTGTAGACCCACGCCACCAGTACCACCGAGATGATCATCAGCAGGAACCACGCCACCAGCTTCTCAAAGGGCACCAGCTGCCAGCCGTTCAGCTGGCTCGGATAGAGCCAGGCGCCGGACCAGGTGGCAATGTTCTCCGCAATCCAGATGAACAGCGCCACCAACAGGAAGGCGATGACCAGGGGCATGCGGAACTTCCGCCGGAAAACCCGGAAGTGCATCACGCAACGCCCAAAAATGATTACGACGGCGGCAAGCAGCACCCAGCGCGCGTCCCAGATGTAGTGATGGGTAAAGAAATTCACATAGATGCCTGCCGCCACGACCGCGGTGATCCACCTGCGCGGATACCTTGCGAAACGCAGATCGAAAAGCCGGTACACGCGCACCATGTACGAACCCACGGCCGCGTACATAAAGCCGCTGAACAGCGGAACGGCGCCAATGCGCAGGAAGCCTTCGGCCTCGTAGGACCAGGAGCCGACGTCGGTCTTGAACAGCTCCATCACCGTTCCCACCAGGTGGAAGAGCACAATCACCCGCAGCTCCCGGAGTGTTTCCAGCCGCGCAACCACCATCAGGACCTGGATAAGCACGGCGGCAATGGTCAGGAAGTCGTTCCTGGCCAATGCTGCTTCCTCGGGATACCACAGCCGGGCCGCCATCAACACGGCGAGCAGGGCTGCGCCGAAAATGCAGGCCCATGCCTGTTTGAGGCCAAACACCACAAACTCGGTGAGCCTGGAGCGGAATCCTCCAGCCGCAGCGTTGTCGAGGAAACGATGTGCCCCGGCGTCGATCCGTTGCTCGAGGGACGTGAAACTGCGCATAGGGTTTTCGGTTCCTGACGCTTTGGGGTGGGGGCTGGCTTCGAATGTATTGAGACTCAAAGCTACCTGCCCGCCGCCGTCCCCTCATCAGAGCCCTGCCGCTGAGGCCGATAGTCAACTTCCCGCAGCCGGAGACGCCCATGACCACCAGGGCGGCAGGTGCGCGTTCATGAAGTCCGCCCGTGGCCGAAGCTGAGGAGTACTTTCCCTGATTCGGCGGAGTTGCGGGCGACGTTGAAGGCTTCGAGGGCCTGGTCCACCGGGTAGTCGTGGGTGATGACGGGGTTGATGTGCAGGGTGCCGTCGGTGAGGG
>NZ_JBBCBS010000024.1:0-9383 GCF_037203945.1 Pseudarthrobacter sp. CCNWLW207
GCATTGATCCCGTTCAGCACCACGGTGGCACCGGCGTCGGCCAACGCCCGCGCCAGCGCATTACCAATCCCCCGGCTGGAACCCGTCACCAAAGCAACCCGCCCCGACAGGTCAAAAAGTCCACTCATGCTGAAACTGTCCCTTTCATTGCGCTGTCCGCTGCTGCGTCGCTGAGTTGTGAAATGGCCTGCCGTACTACCGCAAGGTCCTGGTCGCCGAGGCCCTGGCGCTTGAGTTCGGCGTAAAGTTCGACGCCGGCAGTCGCCATGGGCACAGCAGCACCGGCGGCCCGGGCTGACTCGAGCACAAAGGAGAGGTCCTTGTGCATGAACTTGGCCGGGCCGCTGGGCGTGTAGTCCTTGCGGACAAGCCGCGGGCCGACAATGTCCAGGACCCTGCTGGCCGCGAGACCGCCGGACAGCACCTCGAAGAGCGATTCAACGTCCATGCCCGAGCGTTCGGCCAGTTCCGCGGCTTCGGCGAGCGCCGCCGTCGTTGTTCCCACAATCAACTGGTTGCACGCTTTGGCGAGCGATCCTGCCCCCAACGCTCCCATGTGCCGCACTGTGGTTCCCATGGCACCGAAGAACGGCTCCAGCCTGCGGAAGTCAGCATCCGCGCCGCCGGCCATGATGGCAAGCGTGCCGTCCGCGGCCCCGGCTGTTCCGCCACTGACAGGGGCATCCAGCACGGCCGCATTCCCCTGGCTGGCCCGCTGCACCTCTAGGCCGAAGTTCTGCACACCGGAGGGCGAGACGCTGCTCATGACCACAACGTTGGTGCCGGCCCGTGGTGGCGAAGCGCGCCAGCTCTTCAGTAGTCCGGCAGCGGCCTCTTCGATGAAGGACAGGTCCGGCAGCATAAAGACGATCACCGGCAGGTCGCGCATGTCGGCGACGTCGTGCGCCGGCCGTCCACCTAACTGCTCCAGCGCCGCAACGGCGCCGGCCGACCGGTTCCATAGCGTCAGGTCCCACCCGCTTCGCAGGAGATTGGCTGCCATGGGCTTGCCCATGAGCCCCAGGCCCACAAAGCCCGCGCTTCTGTCTTCCACGTCCGCTACTTCCTCACATCTTCGTGGTTAATGAAAAGAAATCTGTCCAATATCCTATCCTCCATTCAGTATGATGAACACTATGACGTCTGAAACCATCGTCGCCATCGCCGTCCCGCTCGAAGCTGAGCTCGTGGACCGCCTCCGCGCCGTAGACCCCTCCGTTACCGTCCTCTACGATCCCGACCTGCTGCCGCCGGAGCGCTTTCCGGCGGACCACTCCGGTGATCCCGCTTTCAGCCGCACGGCTGAGCAGGAGGAGCGATACTGGTCCATGCTCAACCAGGCGCAGGTGCTGTACGGGCTCCCCAATGAGAGTCCGGCGGGCCTCGCGAGGATCGCCCGCGAGAATCCGCACCTCCAGTGGGTCCACTGCATGGCGGCCGGGGCCGGCGGAGCGGTGAAGGCCTCCGGGCTGGACCAGGAGACCCTGCGGAAGTTCAAGGTGACCACGTCCGCTGGCGTGCACGCCCTGCCGCTGGCGGAATTTGCTGCGATGGGAATCCTCAACGGTTTCAAGCGCAGCGCCGAACTCGCGCAGGACCAGGCCGCCAAAGTATGGCCTGAGCTGCGCACCCCCACCCGGCTGGTCAGCGGATCAACCCTGGTGATTGCCGGATTGGGAGAGATCGGACTGGAAACAGCCCGGATCGCCCGGGCACTGGGCATGAAGGTCAGCGGCACCAAGCGCACAGTGGAGCCGATCGAGGGAATCGAACAGGTTTCGGACAATGACGGACTTGCGGGATTGCTGGCCACTGCGGACGCCGTGGTTAATACCCTCCCGGGGACCCCTTATACAGAAGGGCTCTTCAGCCGTGAGGTCTTTTCGGCCATGAAGCCCGGGACGGTCTTCGTGAACGTCGGCCGTGGCACGGTGGTGGACGAGGAAGCCCTGCTGGAAGCACTGGACAACGGCCAGGTGTCGTACGCCTGCCTGGACGTCTTCGCCGTCGAACCGCTGCCCCAGGAGAGCCCGCTCTGGCACCACCCCAGGGTTATGGTCTCGCCCCACACATCGGCACTCAGCGCCGCGGAAAACCGCCTGATCGCGGAGCGTTTCGCCAGCAACCTGCGCACGTTCCTCGACGGCGGCGACCTGCCCCACCTTGTGGACACCGTCCACTTCTACTGATCCGCCACTGCCGGTCCGCACTGCTGGTCCGCCGTGCTGGTCCACCCAAGAGGCCGGCACGTCAGAGCCCCTGCCCCGGATCCTGGAAACAGGAATCCCGGCAGGGGCTCTTTGTGTCTGCGGAACCGGCGGCACCGCAGGACGAGCGCGGCTGATGACCCGGGCAGCAAACTCCTTTCACGCTCCTAACGCCGAAAGGTGGCCTCCCCGTTGCCGGGGAGGCCACCTTCCATGGAACACGTGAGCTAGCTGGCATCCTCAACGAGGACCAGGTCACGGCCGTTGGTTTCCGGTGTAAAGAACGTTGTCCCGAAGGAGATCAGCGCCAGGACCAGGGAGTAGATCGCGGGGACCAGCCAGGAGTGGCCCGTGGCAGCAAGGAGGGCCACGCCGATCATGGGTGCGAAGCCGCCGGCGAGGACAGCGGAGAGTTCGCGGCTCAGTGCCACACCGGTGAAGCGGTGCTGGGATCCGAAGAGTTCCGGCAGGAGGGCGCACTGGGGCCCGAGCATGGACTGGACACCCAGGGAGATGCCCACCACCATGACCACCCAGACCAGCGTGACATTGCCAAGGGTGACCAGGTAGAAGGCAGGCAGGGCGATGATGGCCTGGAACAGGGCGCCGTAGCGGTAGACAGGGACGCGACCGAAGCGGTCGGACAGAGCGCCGAACGTGACCACCATAACCGCGGCGAACCCGGCGGCGATGAGGAGGCCCGTGGGGCCGATGAACTTGTCGCCAGCGAAGATTCCGGCGGGCATGCTGATGAAGGAGACCAGGAGTGCGGAGTAGATGGAAGAGTTTCCGTTTTCGCCCATACGCAGGCCAATGCCGATCAGGACGTTCTTCTTGGAGTGCTTCCAGATCTGGCCCACCGGGTTCTTGACCACGGCCTTGTGCTTTTCGAGTTCCTGGAAGACCGGAGTCTCCTTCAGCCGCAGCCGGATGAACACAGCGATGACGATCAGGATGACGCTGGCCAGGAACGGAACCCGCCACAGCCACCCCTGCAGGACAGCCTTGTCGGCCAGGGCCATCAGGGCGAACGTACCGGCACCCAGGAGGGTACCGAGCTGGATGCCAACGAAAGGGAGGGAGGCGAAGAAACCGCGACGGCGGCGCGGTGCCACTTCCGAGATCAGGGTGGTGGCTCCGGCCTGTTCGGCACCGGCGCCCAACCCTTGGAGGATCCGGAGGGCCACCAGGAGCACTGCTCCCACCATCCCGGCCTGCTCGAACGTGGGCAGCAGGCCGATGGCGAAGCTGGCCATGCCCATCAGCCCGATGGTGAGGATCAGGACCATTTTGCGGCCGAAACGGTCCCCGATGTAGCCGAAGATAACGCCGCCGAACGGCCGGGCAGCGAACCCAACGCCGTAGGTCGCGAAGGAGGCGATGACCGCGCCGCTCTCGCCCAGCGGGGAGAAGAACAGAGGGCCGAAAATCAGGGCCGAGGCCAGGCCGTAGATGTAAAAGTCGTAGTACTCCAGGGCGGAACCCACGGAACTGGCAAGAGTTGCCCTTCGCAGCTGCTCCGGATCGACGACGGCGCCGTCCGCTTCAGCTAGCGGTGATTTAGTACGAGTTGTCACTGGAACTCCCTCAAAAACACGCCAGGCCCCCGTTGGCCTGGTGGGTAAGCGACAGCACCTGTTGTGCAGATCACTATATTGAACAGAGTACAGCAAGTTGAACAAGCGGCAAGAGTCTGCAGTGAAATTGTTCGATTGCTTTGGTCAGGGCCCCTGAATTGGCGTCTCAGCCCATGGGGTTGCCGAGGGATTGGGCGAGTTCCCGAAGCTCTTTGACCATCTGGTCACCCTGTTCCGCGGAGTACGTGGCCTTCAGGGCCGTGACGGAGAGCCCCAGGCTGGGGCCGTGGGCACCGTGGGTCGGCACTGCCACAGCAAGGCAGACCACTCCGGTGGTTGATTCCTCATCTTCGAAGGCATAGCCCTGATCACGGATCGTCTCCAGCTGCGCCTTTAGCTGCGCTCCCGTACGCAGGGACTTTGGCGTCATGACCGGAAGCTCGAGATCGTCCGGGAACATGGCTTCAATGTCGTGATCGTGAAGCCGGGCGATCAGCACCTTGCCCACGGCACACAGGGAAACCGGCATTTTGTCGCCGATGTTGGAGGTGAGCCTTACCGCTGGATGGCCCTCGTAACGGGCGAGATAGATGACATTGGTCCCGTCCAGCATGGCAATGCGGACCGTCTCGCCGGAAAGTGTGGGCGCCTGCTCGCAATAGCGGTAGAACTCCTGCACTTCGTCCAGCCTGCTGAGATAGGCGGCACCAAGTTCCACCAACTTCCGGCCAAGTGTGAACTCCGCACCCTGGCGGCCGATAAGCCGTGCCTCTTCGAGGGCAAGGAGCAGGTTGGAAGTCGATGACTTAGGGATGCCCAGCTCACGGGCAAGATCGCTCAGGGTCAACTTTCCTGCAGGGGACGCTGCCAGAGCCTCCAAGACAGCCGCCGCTCGGGTGACCGCCGGCGCCGGCGAAGCGCTTCCGAGGCCCTCGGAGGATCGGGGTGTGCGGGAATCAGCCATGATTCTCCTTCGGTTGGCGCGCCAATGCGTTGTCATCGTCCAGCTGTTCATTCCACTGAACACCAACCATCATAATGGCTGGGAGCCCACGCTGGAGGGGCCTTTATGACACGCCTTCGAAAAACTTTGCGTAGTACCTGCGTGACATTTTTTGTTTCCGGGAGTTCACGGTATATTCATCTCAGACCCTCCACCGCGGCATCCCCCAATAGTCGCGGTGGAGGGTTTTCCAATGCCCGGTCGGCTTTTCCATCAGGCCGCGTCCGCAACGGACTCCCGGAGCCTCCAACTGCCGCCAAGCCCATCCCGGACCAGCGTCATGGTAGTCAATGCCGAGTGGGGGTTGTTCCCCAACCGCACCTGGACCTGCAGCACCTCCACATCCACGCGGCTGATTCCGCGTGGCATTCGTCGCTGGCCTTCCCACCAGCTGACACGTTCGAACCATCGGACAGGTGCTGCGCTGACGGCCCACTGCCTGCCCCCGCAGATCACCGTTGCGGGGTTTCCGCTTGCAGTTGTCTTGAGCACCACATGTTCCATACCCGCACGCTATAGCGGAGGTCCGACAATTAACGGACAGTCTTCCGCGATGTTGGCCGCACACCGCCACTTCGGGTTCCAGACATGGTTCTGGGCTATATTGAAGCCTGGGCAGACCGGCTGGAGCCGGCCCCGGACAGGCGGGCTTTGACTCCGTTGCAAGCACAAACCAGGAGACAAAGCATTGCGGGTATTCGCCAGCCGGGCAGCCATGGCCGTCGTGGCACTGACAATCACAACATTCGTGGCCTTCCTGCGGCTGCCCGCTGCTGCGTCGGCAACAGTCTGGGCTGAAGATGGCCCCATCTTCATCGGCCAAGCCTTCTCCGGAGGCGGTCCGGCTGCCCTCTTTGCCCCATACGAGGGATACCTGCATGTTCTCCCAAGAACCATTGCGGAACTGGTGGTCCATTTTGTGGCACTGAAGGACTTCGCGGTTGCGTTGGCGTTCGCATCGTCCCTCGTCGTGGGGCTGGTTGCTTTCCTGACCTACTACTGCGCCGGGGCCCTCACGGATAAGGTCTGGTTGCGGGCTGCCTGGGCGGCCATACCGGTCATGGTCAGCGTCGCTCCTTACGAGATCCTAGGCAACACCGCCAACTTGCATTGGTATCTGCTATGGCTCATGCCGTGGCTGCTGTTCAAGCCAGCGGAGAACAAAGCATCGGGCTTCCTGCTCTTTGCGGTGGCAGGCCTCTCGGCAATCACCGAGGTGATTTCGGTCGTCTTCCTGCCGCTGGTTCTTTTCCGAGTCAGGAATAAAGCCTATTGGCCCGCCCGGGCAGGGCTCCTCGCAGGCGCCGCCTGCCAAATCTTCACCGTGTTCGCCTTCCCTCGCAGTGAGCAAAAGGGCGAGTTCATTGACTTGGGATCTGTGCTTATCGGATGGTTCGTCAACATTACCGGCGTGGTCGTTTACGGCGCCTCCCGGAACATGGGCCTGAACATCCTCAATTTCGGCTGGGCCCCGGTGGTGGTGGCCAGCGTTCCCATAGTCGCGCTTGCGGCCTATCTGCTGACCACGGCTTCCCAGCAGAACCGCCTGGTGGCGCTGGTTTTCCTGGCCGCATCGCTGGGCATCTGGACGGCATGCCTTGTCGCCAACCCGGGTGGCGAATTCCACTACTCGCAACTGACAGACACTGAATGGGCGCAGTTCACACTGTCCCGTTACTCGGCGGTCCCCTCGATGTTTATCCTGGCGCTGGTCCCCCTGCTCGCCGAATCCCTGGTAAGAAAGTCGGTGCCAGCGGCCGCAGCGGTCGGAGCAGTGTTGGCTGTCTTGCTCGCTGTTTCGTACTTCCCCACCCAGGTAGCGCGTGAAGCGGGCCCGTCCTGGTCCGACGGGGTACAGGCGGCGAAGGAGGCCTGCGAAGGCGCAGCCGACAGTGAAACACGGCCCGTCCACGTCGCTCCGGAGGGCTGGGCAGTCGAAGGCGTCCCCATCATGTGCGCAAGGCTTAGGTGATAGCCCCGGAGTGAGATTCCCGGACACAACAAAACCCCGTTGTTCGCGGCCGAGGAGGCCGGAGCAACGGGGTTTTTGTTTGGTGGGTCCTACCGGGATCGAACCGATGACATCCACGGTGTAAACGTGGCGCTCTACCAGCTGAGCTAAAGACCCAAAGGGATGATTTCCGCGCCGCAGCGCTTCAACCAACGAACATAGACTTTACCTGACTCGCCACGTCAAAAGCCAATCGGCCCCCCCATAAGGGGGCGCAATGCCCTCACAGTGACGGCAATTCCACAGCCAGCCAGGCCAGGGATTCACTGACCCCTGCATGCAGTTTGATGGTGGCGCGGTCGTCCCCGCGGGTGGCTCCCCGATTGATGATGACGACGGGTTTTCCGTCGTTTGCTGCGTGCCTGACGAATCTCAATCCGCTCATCACCGTCAGGGAAGATCCCGCCACCAATAACGCATCCGCTTCGTCCACGATCGAGTACGACCGTGCTACACGGTCTTTTGGAACGTTTTCGCCAAAATACACAAAGTCAGGCTTGAGGGTGCCGCCGCACGCAGGGCAGACTGCCACAACAAAGCTTCCAATCAGCGTCTGGTCCTCAACGGTCGAGTCGGCGTCCGGGGCCATCTCCACCAGACCGGAGGCGCTGGCTTTTTCCAAGAAACCTGGGTTGAGTTCCTCCAGCATTCCGGCGAGCAGGCGCCGCGAAAAGATGCGGCGGCACTCCAGGCAGACGACTTGGTCGAAACGGCCGTGAAGGTCCACCACGTTGAAGCTGCCAGCTTCCTCATGCAGGCGGTCAACGTTCTGGGTGATGAGGCCGGTGAGAAGGCCGCGGCGCTCAAGCTCTGCTGCCGCCCGGTGGCCTGCGTTGGGATCGGCATGCCGGAGGTGCGACCACCCGATGTGGTTACGGGCCCAGTAGCGTTGGCGGTTAGCCGGGTCCCCCACAAATTCCTGGTACGTCATGGGTGACCGCGGCGCTGAATCCGGACCGCGGTAGTCAGGAATCCCCGAATCAGTGCTCAGCCCAGCACCGGTGAGGAGCGCAATGCGCTTGCCGGCAAGCAGGGCGCGGACCCTGCGGAGGACTTCGAGATCAGCGTCAGCCAGAACGGCAGGGCGCGCAGTGGGCAGGCTAGCGAAACCGGTGAGCCCTACGCTGTGCCTGCGCTGATCCATCCGGGCTCAGGCCTGGTCCAGACCTGCCAGGGCATCACGGTATGCAGAAAGGTCGCGGGCCTGGCCGCGGGGGTTCACCACCACGTAGCGGACGATGCCGGCCCGATCAATGATGAAGGTCCCGCGCCGCGCCATCCCACTCTCGGCGTCAAAAACGCCGTAATCGCTGGCCACAGAACCGTGGGGCCAGAAATCCGCAAGCAAGTCGAAGCTGTAGCCTTCCTGCTCCGCATAGGCCCGCAGGCTAAATTTGCTGTCCACGGAGACGGCCAGGACAGCGGCTTTGGCGTCTTCGAAAACAGCGAGGTTGTCGCGGATTTCGCAGAGTTCACCGGTGCAGATGCCGGAAAATGCGAAAGGATAAAAGACCAAGACAACGTTCTGGCCGCGGAAGGATGAGAGCCGGACAGGCTCACCAAACTGATTGGTGAGCTCGAAGTCCGGGGCGGCCTCACCGACGGCGGGTACCGTAGTTTCCACGCTCGCCCGGAAGGTCAGGCCGTCAACGGCAAGTCCTGGGCTCACTTATTCTTCCTGCTCACCAACCGGGTTGCACTCCAGTCCTTGGATACACCGGCGGAGGTGGTCAGGTGCAGCCCGGCGGTGGGTGCGGCTTCCTGGATTTCGGCAGGAGAGACGTAACCCGGCCGCCCGGACTTGGGAGTCAACACCCAGACAACGCCGTTCTCGCTCAGGGTGGTCAGCGAATCCATGAGTGTATCGACCAGGTCACCGTCGCCGTCCCGCCACCAGAAGATGACAGCGTCAACGACATCGTGGTCGTCCTCGTCCAGGAGCTCGGACCCGGTCAGGTCCTCTATATCGTCACGTAAGTCGAAATCGACGTCGTCGTCGTAACCGAACTCCTGAATCAGATCCCCGTTTTTGAAACCCAATTTTTCCGCCACATTTACCGAAGTGGCGGCGTCGGCCTCGCTCACGTGTTCCTCCAATGCCTTATACATGCAGTGCGCATAGTGATTTCCATTACTCCAAGCCAACACCCTTTGTGCCTGCGCTTCAAGCTGCCCGTACCGCGATCCGCCATATTCTGCGTCACATCCGGCACGGCCAACCCGCATCGCAGCGGCTTTTCGTCACACAACCAGTATGACCGCGAAATACAAGACCGGTGCCGAAGGCGCGGCTACGCATCGTGTTGAAGTCAGAGCTAGAGTGATCGGTGACAACTATGCCTGCGGGGCGACCGCCCTGGAACTCTATGCAGACATAGGCGTGGTAGGACCCTGCCCGGCGCACATGACCGGGCTGTTGTAACCGATACGTCGCACACGTCGCCCTCACGCCGGACAGCCACCCTGCCCGGCCTGGGAGCGCCGATGAATGCGCGCAAAGAGAGGTTGGACGTGGCTGCAGGAGAAGATACCTCCCATATCCTCAGCGGGTTGACTAACCAGCTGCCTGATCGTGATCCGGAAGA
>NZ_JBBCBS010000025.1:0-7585 GCF_037203945.1 Pseudarthrobacter sp. CCNWLW207
GTCCGCGCATAAGCCTGCACCGAGGACTTCACCTCAGCAGCGAACTCCCCATCACTCCACGCCCGCCGCCCGAAACCGACCAACGCGAAACTCGGCGGCAACAACCCCCGGTTCGCCAAGTCATACACAGCCGGCATCAGCTTCTTACGCGCAAGATCACCAGTCACCCCAAAAAGCACCAACGACGACGGACCCGCAATCCTATTCAAACGACGATCACGCGGATCCCGGAGCGGATTCTTGGTTCGGGGTGACCGGACGAGGGTATCTGGCATTTGCTGCTTTCTGGGCGGAGGACAGTATCGGGCCGAGGGGTGCCACTACCAGATACGGCGGCCGGCACCTTCCGGTGCCGGCCGCCGCATCTTGGGTGTGGGATCAGGCGATGGCGGCCTTGAGTTCCTTTGCTGCCAGGGCGGGGTCGGCTGCACCGTAGATGGCGCCGCCGGCTACGGCAACCTCAGCCCCGGCCCGCTGGACGGCTTCGATGGTGGAGAGGTTGACGCCGCCGGCCACCGAGAAGGGCACGCGTGCTTCGGCACCGGCGCTGAGCAGTCCGTTCAGGTCGAAGCCAGGCTTGGCCTGCTCGTCCAGGCCTGCGTGGAACTCCACGAACTCGGCGCCGAGTGCCCGTGCTTCCTTGGCGCGGGTGGCCTTGTCCGGCACACCAATGAGGTCCACGACGATGCCCTTGTTGTGTGCACGGGCGGCCTTCACGGCACCTGCGATGGTGGAATCGTCGGCGCTTCCCAGCACGGAGACCAGGTCGGCGCCGGCCTTGAACGCGATGTCGGCTTCGAGTTCCCCGGCGTCCATGGTCTTCATGTCGGCGAAGACGATCTTGTCAGGGTGGGCCTGCTTGACTGCGGTCACAGCGGAAAGTCCGGCTGCCTTGATCAGGGGCGTACCGAGTTCGATGATGTCAACGTACTCGGCGACCTTGCCGGCCAGCTCGAGCGCGTCTTCGGTGGTCAGGAGGTCCATAGCTACCTGAAGCTTCATGATGTTTCTCTTTCTGTTGGTGTTGGTGTGGCGTAAAAGGAGGGGCTTATTCGAGGTTTGCGTGCCGGAGCCAGAGTTCTTCAGCCGGCGCGTCGGTGTCGTTCCAGATGGTTTGGAAAACGGCTTCGGTGAGGACGAAGAGGACCTGCTCGAAGAGGCTTCCCGAATACTGGCGAGTGACACTGGAGCCGTGATCCGTCTTTTGTGCGGCAGGTACGATCACCAGCGAATCCGCCAGGTCCGCGAGGCGGGAGTCGGGGTTGGTGGTCACCGCAGCCACGCGGGCACCGGCCGCCGCAGCGGTTTCGGCTGCCTTGACCACGCCAGAGGTGGAGCCGGAGCCGGACGCCACCAAAAGCACATCGCCGGCGCGGATGGCCGGAGTCGTGGTGTCGCCCGCCACGTGGACGTTGAGGCCGAGATGCATCAACCGCATGGCAGCCATGCGGAGGACGAGGCCGCTTCGGCCGGCACCGGCGACGAAAACCCTGTCGGCGGAACGGATGGATGCCGTCATGGCTTCCAAACGGTCTCCATCCACCTGGGCAGCCGTGCCACTGATCTCGCCGGAAATGAGGGACAAGTTCTGGAGAATTGCCCCGGCGCTGAGGCGGTCCGATGAACCGATTGCTGTTGGACCCACAATTATTTCCTTCGCTCTGTTGGAGGCGTCCATCCATCTGGGATGTATTCCGCCATCAATCTTGCCGCTGCTTTGGTATGGGTGTAACGCCCACTAAAGGTGGTTATAGCTATACTTTCTGGTAGTTCGTGCTCTGCTCCTGCCGAAAGGACCCCATGACCAGCTCGCCAGTGGACAGGCTCCCACCCCTCACGCCGCCCGGCACCCCGGCTTTGCCATGGCCGTTGCTGCAGTCCATCGCGGCGGTGGCGAACGCCCCACTGACGTCCATAGCGGAAGAGTTGCGGAAGGCGCTGGCTCCTTATCTCGCCAGCAGCGCCCTGGTGATCTTCACGGAGGACTGCACCGGCAGGCCCCAGAAGAAGGCGGGTTTGGAGAGCATCATCTCAGGAGTGTCCATCGAGGAGCTGGACAGCCTCCGCGCTGCCCTTAGCGGGGAAGAACCTTGGGTGGGGGATGCTGTGGTTGCCGCAAAGGAACGTCCAGTACTCGCGATGAAATACCTCTCCAGCAGGGCCTTGCTGGTGCTTACGGATCCTGTTGTGCCCGACTCTGAGGCCGGTAACGCGGAAGCAGGTGCGGACATCGCCAAGTACCTCTGGCACCTTGCCGCGCGCAGGATTCACGAAAAGGTCGCGGATGCTCCGCCTGCATACTTGTTGGAGTCCCGGGCGGCGTCAGCTGAACGACTCCGGGTGACTTCCGAGTTGGTGGACCAGCATGCGACAACGCTTGAGATTGTCGCCGGGGCGCTGAGGTCAACGGCGCTGGACGACGCCGCAGCACGTTCAGCAGCCACGGATTTGGTGGCCAAAGCCCTTGTAAGGCTTCGCACGTTGAGTGACAGGACCACGGACCTGATCGAAGAACCGGTAGCCAAGGCCTTCGAGCGCCTCCGGGAAGACCTTCTTCCACTGACGCGTTTCAGCGGGGTGGAGGTGCAGTTCGTCGAACCTCCCCTGAACGGGCGGGCCCTCCCGGGCGAAGTGGCCCATGCAGCCCGGGCCATCGTGCGGGGCCTACTGCTGGCCATGCTGGACCAGCCGGAAGTCCGAAGGGTCCGGGCCCAGTGGGATTGCGACGGCGAGAATCTGCTGATCAATGTCCGCGACGACGGCGGCGGCACTCTTGCCGCCGACGCATCCAGTTTGGGCAGGCTGGACCGGCGGGTTCAGGCCCTGGACGGAAAGATGCAGGTAGATGTCATGCCCGGCTGGGGTACAGATGTCTCCGTGACGCTTCCGCTGGATGCCCCCCAAGCTGCTCCTGCCGACGTCAGCGCCTGGAAATTGGGCAGTCGCGAGTTGGAAGTGCTGCAGCATCTGGCGTCCGGTCAGCGGAACAGGTCGATCGCGGGCGCCCTCAACATCAGTGAAAACACGGTCAAGTTCCACGTGGGAAACATCTTCCGGAAGATGGGTGTCACTTCGCGTACGGAGGCCATAGCTCTGGCAACCAGCATCGGCCTGCGGTGAATTGAAACACTAGGCGCTTGATTGCTGTTCCCGGACCGGCGCAGTACCGGGATGCCCAGCTGAACGGTCATGGCCTTGGGGCTGATGCGGCGCGGCCGCCGTCAGCGGACACCAAGGTCGCTGTCAACATACGAGCCGGGGCGGTCTTCGGTGTGGTGTTGGCAGTTGCAGCAACCATCCACCTGCAGCCGAACGGTCACTGGACTCGATGCTTCAAGCCGGATATCCACCGGCTCCTTTCCGTTCCGGCTGACCCGGAGAATCGGGGGTTGATCGTGGCGATCGTACATGTACTGACCTTTGCAGCTGAGTGGGGGTGTGAGTGCGCCCCGGCGGCACGGGCTGGGGAGCCGCGTGCCACCGGGGCGGATTGCTACTGACGGTGAACCTTTTTACTCCCGGTCCGCCCGCCGGGTCTGGACGGTCGGGATGCTGCCCGTGTGGGTGCCGCCCTGGTGGGAATCCGGGTCAGGACAGGAATCAGCGCAATCATGCTTCGTGACAAGGTCGAACTGAACGCCGCCGTGCTGTTCCACGCCAGTCCTGATGGCCCGTTCGACGACCGAGGTAGCCAGGCGCCGTCGCAGGGACAGCGGATCCCGGCGCAGGTCCTTGGCGAGGGCAAAGCAGAGCAGGAGCATGACGACGATGAACGGTAGCGCTGCGACGATGGTGATGCGTTGCAGGCCAGCCAAGGCTTCCGACGGTTCATCGCCACCGGCCAGCAGCATGACCGCTGCCACGGCGCCGGTGAGGCTGCCCCAGAAGATCACCACTCCGCGGCGGGGGTGCTCGGCGCCGTTGGAGCTGAGCGATCCCATCACGATGGAAGCAGCATCGGCACCGGTGACAAAGAAGATTGCCACCAGGACCATAGCCAAGACGATGACGCCAACAGTAAGCCAGCCGGGCATACCAAGGTTCTTGACCAGGTCGAAGAGTGCGCCGTCGAAGTTGACGGACGAGACGCCGTCGACCGTTGTTACCAGCCCGGGTGTTCCTGCCTTGTCAGCTTCCTGCTGGACGTGGAAGGCGGCTCCGCCGAAGATGCCAAACCAGATCACGCTGACGACGCTGGGCACCAGCAGCACGCCGGTGACGAACTGGCGGATGGTGCGGCCGCGGCTGATGCGGGCAATAAACATGCCTACGAAGGGCGTCCAGGAGATCCACCAGGCCCAGTAGAAGATGGTCCAACCGGTCATCCAGCTCCGAAGGGCCTCATCGCCGACCGCTTCGGTCCGGGACGACATCTCGGCCAGGTCGCGGGCGTAGTCGCCGACTGCGGACGGGATCAGGTTGAGGATGAACAGGGTGGGGCCGGCAATGAAAACGATGAGTGCCAGGACGACGGCCAGGACCATGTTGATGTTTGAGAGCCACTGGATGCCACGGCTGATGCCCGAGACGGCCGAAGCGACGAAGCAGAAGGTCAAGACGGCGACGATCCCCACAAGCACGGGCGTGCCGATTTCGCCGAACCAGCCGTTGGAGGTCATGCCGCTGCCGATCTGCAGGGCGCCGAGGCCCAGAGAAGCAGCCGTACCAAAGAGGGTGGCGAAAATGGCCAGGATGTTGATGAACTTCCCGAGCGGGCCTTCCACCATCCTGATGCCGAAAAGTGAGGTGAAGGCTGCGGAGACCAGTTGCCTGCGGCCCAGGCGGTAGGTGCCGTACGCCATGGCAATGCCTACCACTGCGTACATTGCCCAGGGGTGCAGGGTCCAGTGGAAGATCGAGGTGGCCATGGCCGTCTGGATGGCTGCAGGGGTGCGGCCGTCCACGGTTCCGGGCGGGGGAGAGATGTAATGGTAGAGCGGTTCGGCTACACCGTAGAACATCAGTCCGATGCCCATGCCGGCCGCGAACATCATCGCGACCCAGGAGACGGTACGGAATTCTGGCTTCTCGCCGTCCTTGCCAAGCGGGATGTTGCCGAACTTGCCCAGGGCCAGCCACAGGACAAAAACGACAAACAGGGAAGCCAGGACCATAAAGAGCCAGCCGGTGTACTCCATGACCCAATTCAGGGCGGTCGTGGAGGTAGCGGAGAGGCTGTCGCGGCCCACGAAGCCCCAGATGACAAAGGCGATGGCGATGGCGCCGGTGATTCCGAACGTTACTTTGTCGAGGGTGAGCGAGTGGTTCCGGCGCAGGGAGACGGCCTGCTCGGTCTTGGCATTGCGCAGTTCCTCCAGGATCTGCTCATACTCTTCGGTGTCCGGCAGTGGTTCTGCGCTTCCGTCTTCCGGATCGAGGACGGCGGGGTGTGTGTCTTCTTCTTTGGAGACACTGATGACTTCTTTGGTATTGCCCAAACTTTCGGGCTCCTCACTAGGGTGAGTCCTTGCCAGACCATTGTCGGCGGGCAACTCCTCAGGTGTCAGGGGTTTTAGGTCACTATTAATAGCCATGAGCGGGTCCTTTGCTCGGCGAGTCATGGGCTTGCGGTTAAACATGGCCTTCGGCTGTTAGTCCGGGCGGAAGGTTGGGGGCTTCGTCCGATTCGATGACCATGATGTTGCCATCGACGATTTGCTCTTCGTGAGTCCGGACCGGCAGTTTGGCCGGCGGTTGGTCCACGCCTCCTGAACGGAGGTTGAACCTGGATGCGTGAAGCGGGCACCCGACCCAACATTCCTCCACATAGCGTCGGCCAGTGAAGCATCCTGGTGAGTACAAGTGTCGTCGATGGCGAAGATCTCGCCCTCTTCTGTGTGGAAGACGGCGATGGGTGGAGCTGTGTCGAGCCGTAATGCCTCCCCGGGAGCAAGTTCACTGAGCGGGCAGGCGTTGTGCATATTGCACCTCTTCAGGTTTGGGATCAGGTTTCTCGTGCAAGGAAGGCTGCAAAGCCTTCGGTTCGTTCCGCAGGGATCAACACATTTCGCGCTAAGCAACAGAGTGCGCCCCGTCACAGCCCAGTGTCAAGGTATTTCTGCATCTTCATGACGTATTTCTAAGGGACCAAGCCGCATCTTGACACTCAGCGTGGCATGCGGCACCCTGTTGCTTATCATGATCCTTGTTGCGTAGGAAGCAATTCAGAAGGGGAGAACATGGAGAGGCTCGCGATCGTGGGAGCATCTTTGGCTGGTCTTTCTGCAGCCAAGGCAGCCCGTGCTCAGGGCTTCACCATTGAAGGCTCAGAAGGGCTGGACCACATCCCGGGTGGATGTGACGGCTTCTGTGGAGCTGTTCCACCGCGTCAACCAGCAGGACTTCGATGCGTGCGAACGCTGCGAGCCTGCCATGGGCTCGAGGGTCTACTCCAAGGGTGGTGTGCTGGTCCCCAGCGAACACCACATCCGCGCCTTCCACGGCTGGATCGAAGGAAAAGTCGGCGACACTATCAAGCCTGCCTAGACACCCTATGAGAACGCCACGCCTGGCCCTTAGGGCCGGGCCTACCGGCGTCTGTAGCCCATTTTCCCGCTGATGGCCATACCTGCTTCGCGGAGGCCGTCAATGAGCCCAGGCTGCTCCTCGGGCGTGAACCGGAACGCAGGACCGGAAATGCTCACCGCCGCGATGACACTCCCCAAGTGGTTGAAGATGGGAACGGCCACCGCCGTCAGGCCAATTTCGAATTCCTCGTGTACCACAGCGTAGCCCTGCCGGGCGACATCCAGCAGCTGCTTCTCCAGCTCCCCGCGATTCGTAATGGTTCGCGGCGTGCGGGCCGGCAGCCCGACCGTCCTGAGGATGGTGTCCCTTTCGTCCGCCGGCAGGGCAGCGAGCAGCACCTTGCCGCTGGAAGTGGCGTGCAGGGGTGTCAGGCTGCCTACCCAGTCGTAGGTCGCAAGGGTAGAAGGGCCCATGGCCTGGTCCACGTTGACAGCGAAGTTCGATCGAAGGACCGCCAGATTTACGGTTTCCTTGTACTGCGTTGCCAGGCTCTCCAGAACTTCCCTGGCCTCGCGCACAACGCTCAAGCGTCCAGGGATGGACGATGCCAATCTCAGGATTCCAAACCCCAGTTGGTACTTGCCGCGTTCATTATTCTGGCGGACCAGTTCCCGGCCCAGCAAGGATCCAACGAGCCGGGACACGGTGGACTTGTGGACGCCCATCTCCTCAGCGATCTCACTGACGCCGGCATCGCCCTCGCGGGCGAGAATTTCCAGAATCTGGAGGGCGCGGTCAACCGATTGGACGCCGCCGCCCTGAGCGTCTGCGTCCGGGTCTTGGTCGTTACGTGCGGCCATTGTGCCTCATGTCATAGTCCATGCAGGGTGCCTTGGGACTGGGAGTCCCAGCTGACCTGCGCCCTCATCATGTTCATCCTAGACCGACTCGCCTGCGGCCCCTCAATTGGTATAGAACGCGGGTTCGCGACCCGCTGCCGCCGGCAAACAAAAGAGGGGCACCCCAGTGGGGTGCCCCTCGAACCGGTCGGCGGGTTAGCCGATTTTGTTGGCTGCTTCGGCGTCGGAGTCGGCGGCAGCGGCTGTGCCGAGGTTGG
>NZ_JBBCBS010000026.1:0-5693 GCF_037203945.1 Pseudarthrobacter sp. CCNWLW207
TGTGTCTGTTGTTTGAGAACTCAATAGTGTGCCAAGTTTGTTGATACCAATTGTTTTTTGATTGGTTGTTTTGGCCAGATCGTGCCGCCCCTGTGGTGTGGTTTGGTTTTTACAGCTGGTTTCAAATTTTGCAGTGTGGTTGCCGCGTTTTCCCGTGGTGGCTGTGTTGTGTTCGTTTTTGTTTTACTTCAACGGAGAGTTTGATCCTGGCTCAGGATGAACGCTGGCGGCGTGCTTAACACATGCAAGTCGAACGATGATGCCAGCTTGCTGGTGGATTAGTGGCGAACGGGTGAGTAACACGTGAGTAACCTGCCCTTAACTCTGGGATAAGCCTGGGAAACTGGGTCTAATACCGGATATGACTCCTCATCGCATGGTGGGGGGTGGAAAGCTTTTTGTGGTTTTGGATGGACTCGCGGCCTATCAGCTTGTTGGTGAGGTAATGGCTCACCAAGGCGACGACGGGTAGCCGGCCTGAGAGGGTGACCGGCCACACTGGGACTGAGACACGGCCCAGACTCCTACGGGAGGCAGCAGTGGGGAATATTGCACAATGGGCGCAAGCCTGATGCAGCGACGCCGCGTGAGGGATGACGGCCTTCGGGTTGTAAACCTCTTTCAGTAGGGAAGAAGCGAAAGTGACGGTACCTGCAGAAGAAGCGCCGGCTAACTACGTGCCAGCAGCCGCGGTAATACGTAGGGCGCAAGCGTTATCCGGAATTATTGGGCGTAAAGAGCTCGTAGGCGGTTTGTCGCGTCTGCCGTGAAAGTCCGGGGCTCAACTCCGGATCTGCGGTGGGTACGGGCAGACTAGAGTGATGTAGGGGAGACTGGAATTCCTGGTGTAGCGGTGAAATGCGCAGATATCAGGAGGAACACCGATGGCGAAGGCAGGTCTCTGGGCATTAACTGACGCTGAGGAGCGAAAGCATGGGGAGCGAACAGGATTAGATACCCTGGTAGTCCATGCCGTAAACGTTGGGCACTAGGTGTGGGGGACATTCCACGTTTTCCGCGCCGTAGCTAACGCATTAAGTGCCCCGCCTGGGGAGTACGGCCGCAAGGCTAAAACTCAAAGGAATTGACGGGGGCCCGCACAAGCGGCGGAGCATGCGGATTAATTCGATGCAACGCGAAGAACCTTACCAAGGCTTGACATGGACCGGACCGCCGCAGAAATGTGGTTTCCCCTTTGGGGCCGGTTCACAGGTGGTGCATGGTTGTCGTCAGCTCGTGTCGTGAGATGTTGGGTTAAGTCCCGCAACGAGCGCAACCCTCGTTCTATGTTGCCAGCGCGTTATGGCGGGGACTCATAGGAGACTGCCGGGGTCAACTCGGAGGAAGGTGGGGACGACGTCAAATCATCATGCCCCTTATGTCTTGGGCTTCACGCATGCTACAATGGCCGGTACAAAGGGTTGCGATACTGTGAGGTGGAGCTAATCCCAAAAAGCCGGTCTCAGTTCGGATTGGGGTCTGCAACTCGACCCCATGAAGTCGGAGTCGCTAGTAATCGCAGATCAGCAACGCTGCGGTGAATACGTTCCCGGGCCTTGTACACACCGCCCGTCAAGTCACGAAAGTTGGTAACACCCGAAGCCGGTGGCCTAACCCCTTGTGGGAGGGAGCTGTCGAAGGTGGGACTGGCGATTGGGACTAAGTCGTAACAAGGTAGCCGTACCGGAAGGTGCGGCTGGATCACCTCCTTTCTAAGGAGCACCTACAGATCATTGCCGCGTGTATGCGTTGGTGGGGGTTTGTCAGGAGTATATGCCCGTTGCGCAGACGCTAGTTCTGCGGCGGGTGCTCAAGGGTGGAATATCAACGGATAGCGGCTGCCTGGTTTTTGTCCTGGTCTAGTACGGATGTCTCCCTTTGCGGGGGTGTTTTGGAACGTCGGGGCGGGGGTTGGGTGGTTTAGTGTTTGGCACACTGTTGGGTCCTGAGGCAACAGGGACCGGAGGGATTGGTTTTTTTCCGGTGTTTGTTTGTTTCTGGTTTCCTGGCTGCACCGATCGCACGGTTGACTCTTTTGGGGGTTGTGTGTGGGGTGTGTGGTACGGGGTTGTTGTTTGAGAACTACATAGTGGACGCGAGCATCTTTTATAAGAAGCAATTTCCAAGAATATGAACCTGGATCTGTCCGGGTGCTGGTGCTGTGGCCTTTCGGGGTTGTGGTGGTGGTGCCTGGGTGGTTTTCATGGTTCTCTCGTGAATTACTCCTTGATCTTTTGTGGTCAAGTTTTTAAGAGCACACGGTGGATGCCTTGGCATTAGGAGCCGAAGAAGGACGTAGGAATCTGCGATAAGCCTGGGGGAGTCGATAACCGGACTGTGATCCCAGGGTGTCCGAATGGGGAAACCCCGCCAGGGGCGCGAGTTGCCTGGTGACCCGCATCTGAACACATAGGGTGCGTGGAGGGAACGCGGGGAAGTGAAACATCTCAGTACCCGCAGGAAGAGAAAACAATAGTGATTCCGTCAGTAGTGGCGAGCGAACGCGGATCAGGCTAAACCGTTCCATGTGTGATAGCCGGCGGGCGTTGCATGGTCGGGGTTGTGGGACTTTCCGTACTGTCTCTGCCGGGACAGTGGGGTGTGATGTGCTGGCATAGGTGAACGGTCTTGAAAGGCCGGCCGTAGAGGGTGTGAGCCCCGTAACCGAAATGTTTAGTACCGCCTGGAGAGTATCCCAAGTAGCACGGGGCCCGAGAAATCCCGTGTGAATCTGTCAGGACCACCTGATAAGCCTAAATACTCCCTAATGACCGATAGCGGACCAGTACCGTGAGGGAAAGGTGAAAAGTACCCCGGGAGGGGAGTGAAACAGTACCTGAAACCGTGTGCTTACAATCCGTCGGAGCAGCCTTGTAGCTGTGACGGCGTGCCTTTTGAAGAATGAGCCTGCGAGTTAGTGTTACGTCGCGAGGTTAACCCGTGTGGGGAAGCCGTAGCGAAAGCGAGTCTGAATAGGGCGTTGCAGTGGCGTGATCTAGACCCGAAGCGAAGTGATCTACCCATGGCCAGGTTGAAGCGACGGTAAGACGTCGTGGAGGACCGAACCCACTTCAGTTGAAAATGGAGGGGATGAGCTGTGGGTAGGGGTGAAAGGCCAATCAAACTTCGTGATAGCTGGTTCTCCCCGAAATGCATTTAGGTGCAGCGTTGCGTGTTTCTTACCGGAGGTAGAGCTACTGGATGGCTAATGGGCCCTACAAGGTTACTGACGTCAGCCAAACTCCGAATGCCGGTAAGTGAGAGCGCAGCAGTGAGACTGTGGGGGATAAGCTTCATAGTCGAGAGGGAAACAGCCCAGACCACCAACTAAGGCCCCTAAGCGTGTGCTAAGTGGGAAAGGATGTGGAGTTGCGAAGACAACCAGGAGGTTGGCTTAGAAGCAGCCATCCTTAAAAGAGTGCGTAATAGCTCACTGGTCAAGTGATTCCGCGCCGACAATGTAGCGGGGCTCAAGTACACCGCCGAAGTTGTGGCATTCAGATATTAGCTAAGCCCTTGTGGTTCAGGCGTCTGGATGGGTAGGGGAGCGTCGTGTGGGCAGTGAAGTCGCGGTGTAAACCAGCGGTGGAGCCTACACGAGTGAGAATGCAGGCATGAGTAGCGAAAGACGGGTGAGAAACCCGTCCGCCGAATGATCAAGGGTTCCAGGGTCAAGCTAATCTGCCCTGGGTAAGTCGGGACCTAAGGCGAGGCCGACAGGCGTAGTCGATGGACAACGGGTTGATATTCCCGTACCGGCGAAAAACCGCCCATGCTGAACAGGGGATACTAACTGCCCGAGACCTGCCCGATCGCCCTTGTGGTGTGAGGGTTTTGGTGGAGCGCAGGACCTGATCCTGGGAGGCAAGCGTATTAACAGGTGTGACGCAGGAAGGTAGCCAAGCCGGGCGATGGTTGTCCCGGTCTAAGGATGTAGGGCGAACGGTAGGCAAATCCGCTGTTCATGATGCCTGAGATCTGATGGGACCCCCGTTTGGGGGGATTTGGTGATCCTATGCTGCCGAGAAAAGCATCGACGCGAGGTTTTAGCCGCCCGTACCCCAAACCGACACAGGTGATCAGGTAGAGAATACTAAGGCGATCGAGAGAATTATGGTTAAGGAACTCGGCAAAATGCCCCCGTAACTTCGGGAGAAGGGGGGCCCCAACCTTGATGGACACTTGCTGTCCGGAGGGGATCGGGGCCGCAGAGACCAGGGGGAAGCGACTGTTTACTAAAAACACAGGTCCGTGCGAAGTCGCAAGACGATGTATACGGACTGACTCCTGCCCGGTGCTGGAAGGTTAAGAGGACCGGTTAGCCGCAAGGCGAAGCTGAGAATTTAAGCCCCAGTAAACGGCGGTGGTAACTATAACCATCCTAAGGTAGCGAAATTCCTTGTCGGGTAAGTTCCGACCTGCACGAATGGAGTAACGACTTCCCCGCTGTCTCAACCATAAACTCGGCGAAATTGCAGTACGAGTAAAGATGCTCGTTACGCGCAGCAGGACGGAAAGACCCCGAGACCTTTACTATAGTTTGGTATTGGTGTTCGGAGTGGCTTGTGTAGGATAGGTGGGAGACGTTGAAACCCGGACGCCAGTTCGGGTGGAGTCATCGTTGAAATACCACTCTGGTCACTTTGGACATCTAACTTCGGCCCGTAATCCGGGTCAGGGACAGTGCCTGATGGGTAGTTTAACTGGGGCGGTTGCCTCCTAAAAAGTAACGGAGGCGCCCAAAGGTTCCCTCAGCCTGGTTGGCAATCAGGTGTCGAGTGTAAGTGCACAAGGGAGCTTGACTGTGAGAGAGACATCTCGAGCAGGGACGAAAGTCGGGACTAGTGATCCGGCGGTACATTGTGGAATGGCCGTCGCTCAACGGATAAAAGGTACCTCGGGGATAACAGGCTGATCTTGCCCAAGAGTCCATATCGACGGCATGGTTTGGCACCTCGATGTCGGCTCGTCGCATCCTGGGGCTGGAGTAGGTCCCAAGGGTTGGGCTGTTCGCCCATTAAAGCGGTACGCGAGCTGGGTTTAGAACGTCGTGAGACAGTTCGGTCCCTATCCGCTGCGCGCGCAGGAAATTTGAGAAGGGCTGTCCTTAGTACGAGAGGACCGGGACGGACGAACCTCTGGTGTGTCAGTTGTACTGCCAAGTGCACCGCTGATTAGCTACGTTCGGATGGGATAACCGCTGAAAGCATCTAAGCGGGAAGCTCGCTTCGAGATGAGATTTCCATACACCTTGTGTGTGAGAGGCCCCCAGCCAGACCACTGGGTTGATAGGCCGGATGTGGAAGCGAGGACTAACGACTCGTGAAGCTGACCGGTACTAATAGGCCGATAACTTACACCACACACCCCTTCCGTGAACGGCATTCAAAAGACGTTCACACCAGGAAAGGGTAAAAAGAAACAAGACTGCTTGCGTCCACTATGTGGTTCCCAAACAACAAACCCGTTGCTTGAGAACACAACTGAATAACAACACCACAGTTCCCTAACAGGAACAGTTGTAACCAGACTTCCCACCCCCCGGCACACACCGGGCAGGGTCGGGTAACAGGGTTACGGCGGTCATAGCGTGGGGGAAACGCCCGGTCCCATTCCGAACCCGGAAGCTAAGACCCACAGCGCCGATGGTACTGCACCCGGGAGGGTGTGGGAGAGTAGGTCACCGCCGGACA
>NZ_JBBCBS010000027.1:0-5679 GCF_037203945.1 Pseudarthrobacter sp. CCNWLW207
GTGGGAGAGTAGGTCACCGCCGGACAACCATTAAGGTCGAGAACCCCCCAACACACACGTGTTGGGGGGTTCTCCCACTTAACACACACATCGTGGTTGCTAGTACCGGCTTGCCGGCCTATTGCCCAACGTTGGCCAGGCCGAAGGATAAACAGAAATAATCGCAGTTTCGATTGTCGACTGCATAGACTCGCCGGATGAGTGATAGCCGGAGTGCGATTGACTGGGATTCTGCACGCGCGATCAACCGTGAGAACTGGGAAGACCGGGTGCCCCTGCACGAAAAGGCCTACGGGATCAGCGACTTGGACGATCCGAACCATCTAACCGGAGTTATCCGGACGGACCTGGCCGCACTCGGTCCGTTCCTCCCGGACAGCACGGTCGCCGGGCTGGATGTCTGTCATCTTCAGTGCCATATCGGCACCGATACTCTTTCTTTGGCCAGGGCTGGTGCTCGGGTCACTGGCGTGGACTTTTCCCCGGCCGCTTTGGCATCTGCTGCCAACTTAGCGGAGCGTCTGGGCATCCATGCCGTCTGGGTGGAAACCGACGTACTTGAGGCCCGTGCCGCCGTCGACGGTTTCTTCGACCTTGTATACACCAGCATCGGAACCATCAATTGGCTTCCTGACCTGCAGCGCTGGGCGGCCCAGGTAGCGGGGCTCCTGCGGGCTGGAGGAATGTTTTACATCCGCGATGGACATCCAGCTCTTTACGCCATTGACGAGCATGCGGACGGACTGCAGCTTCGATATCCGTACTTTGGTAACGGCGAAGCACAGCAATGGGACGACGAGTCCACCTACGCCGGAGATGGCACGGTGGCTCATTCCCGGACGTATCAATGGGCCCATCCCCTGTCAGACATCATTAACTCCCTTGTGGGGGCGGGTCTGCAGATCCTTCGGGTCGACGAGGACAAAACAATCCCGTGGAGGTTCTCGCCACGCATGGTTGAGGTGCCGGGCGGCTTCGCGTGGCCAGAATCCGAACGTGATCTCGTGCCCTGTACGTTCACAATCATCGCTCGGAAGCCAGGCGTGTAGGGCAACGGTGAGAGGGGGTCCGGGCGGCTAGCCCTAGACTTACGGTCTATGAGCGCTCCCTCCGCTGGCCGGCCCGTCAAGCGTGCCACGATCCTTGATGTCGCTGCCGCGGCGGGTGTTTCGCGGCAGACGGTGACCCGGGCGATGAACGACATGCCTGGAATCAAGCAGGAGACACGTCAACGCGTCCAGGAACTCGCGCGTGAGCTGGGCTACACACCCAGCCGCTATGCCAAGGGCCTCGTCCAAGGCGCCCGCACATCGGTAGGCCTGGCCATACCCGACCTCACCAACCCATACTTTCCCGCCTTCGCCTCCAGCGTTGTGGAAATGGCGACGCTGCGTGGCTGGAACGTGGTGATGGATGATTTTGGTCACGGAAGCGGCATCAGTCTGGACGCAGTTGAGCGGCTGTCCCCACACGTGGATGCTGTCATTGGCTACCTGGGTCCGCACGCGGCAGAGGCGCAGGCACTGCTGGGCCATCGACCGGTGGTGGTGCTGGATGACCCCGAAGGAGTCTCGGCCGGCGGCATTTCGTTCGATTACGCCTATGCGGCCAGGCTCGGTCTGGAACATCTTGTCGGCGCCGACCGCACTCGGCTTGCCTACCTGGATTCGGGTCCTGCAGCGCTACTGTCTGCCCGAGGCGCCGCAGTCACCCGTGCGGCCGCGGACCTTGGCATTGAACTCACGGTAGCCCACGCCCGCGAATCCGCCGAAGCCGCACGGGCCGCCGTTGAGGCCCTGCTGTCCGAACAGCCGGCCGTCAACGGGCTCCTTGTCTTTAATGACCTCATGGCAGCCGGGGCACTGAAAGCCCTGGCCGTCCACGGCCGCTCGGTCCCTGGCGATTGCGCCGTGATGGGGATGGACGGGATCCCGCTTGGCGTACTCATGAGCCCTGAGTTGACCACCCTCTCGCTGGACCTGCGCGACGTGGGGCGCGCCGCCGTCGAACTCCTCGCCGGGCTGCTGACCGGCACCATTCTGCCGGGCAGCGCAGCTGCGCGGAGAATGCTCCGCCACGAGCTGGTCATCCGCGAATCAGCCTAAGAAGCCCTACCCAAAATGATCGCGTGCGGCTAGTGTTAAGTAGTTCGTGAACGTTCACGAAAACCGAACAACGCCCGGTGCGGCCCCCCAGCAACCTGCAGCAAGGAAGACCCATGTCAGTTCAGTCACCCGTCATGCCAGCCGGGATCCCAGCCAGTTCCGCCGCGCCGTCCAAGGGCCGCGCCCTCGAGGTTGGCGCTGACCACGCCGCGGCGCTGGCGTCCCTTGAACCGGCCCGTGGCACCTTGCCGGCCCGGGCGTACCTTCGCAGTGACGCTCCCAGGAGGTCCCTGAACGGTGAGTGGCAGTTCCGACTCAGCCCCGGCATCCGGCAGGCACCGGGTGACGGCTGGCAGTCCGGTAAGGACCTCGAGGGATTCACCAGCCTTCCCGTGCCGTCAAGCTGGCCCATGCATGGTCACGGAGCCCCGGCGTACACGAATGTCCAGTTCCCTTTTGCCGTGGAGCCGCCGCACGTGCCGGACGCAAACCCGATCGGCGATCACGTGGTGGAATTCCTGGCCGGCCCGGAGTTCTTCCCCAGGGCCCTTCTCCGGTTCGATGGCGTCGAATCCGCCGCCACGGTTTGGCTCAACGGCACGGAACTGGGAACAACCCGCGGGAGCAGGCTGGCGCACGAGTTTGACGTCACCGGGGTTCTGAAAGAAGGCGCCAACGTGTTGGCCGTCCGGGTTGCCCAGTTCTCGGCCGCGAGTTACGTGGAGGACCAGGACATGTGGTGGCTGCCGGGAATCTTCCGGGACGTGACCCTCCAGGCCCGGCCCGAACAGGGAATCGATGACGTGTTTGTGCACGCAGACTACGATCACGTGAGTGGGGAAGGCGTCCTGCGCGTCGAGGTGAGCCGGGCCGGCGAGGCGATTGACGCCGTCGTACGTGTCCCCGAACTGAACCTGGAACTGACCGCCGGCAGCGAACACCGGATCCCGGCCATCTCGCCCTGGTCCGCGGAGCTTCCGCGGCTTTACGCAGCCACTGTCACCGCACCGGGCGAAACCGTGACCTTGCAGCTGGGATTCCGGACTATTTCCATCGAGGACGCCCAGTTCAAGGTCAACGGCCAACGCGTCCTGCTCCGCGGAGTCAATCGCCATGAGCACCACCCCAAGCTGGGCCGTGTGGTGCCGCGCGATGTGGTGGAAACGGAGCTGCGGCTGATGAAGCAGCACAACATTAACGCCATCCGGACTTCCCACTACCCGCCGCACCCCGAGTTCCTGGCGCTGGCGGACCAGTTGGGCTTCTACGTTGTGCTCGAGTGCGACCTCGAGACCCATGGTTTTGAGAGCGCAGGCTGGGCGCAGAACCCCAGTGACGACCCGGCGTGGGAGCCGGCGCTGCTGGACAGGATCCGGCGGACCGTGGAGCGGGACAAGAATCACGCCGCGGTGATCATGTGGTCTTTGGGCAACGAGGCCGGCACGGGCAGGAACCTGGCAGCGATGTCCGGCTGGGCAAAGGATCGGGATCCTTCCCGGCCCATCCACTACGAGGGTGACTGGACGTCGGCGTACGTGGATGTCTATTCGCGGATGTACGCCAGCCAGGCGGAGACGGAACTGATCGGCAAGGGGATCGAGGAGCCGCTGGACGATCCTGACCTGGATGCCCGCCGCCGTGCCATGCCTTTTGTGCTGTGCGAGTACGTACACGCCATGGGCAACGGTCCCGGCGGCATGACCGAATACCAGGAGCTCTTCGACCGGTATCCCCGGCTGATGGGCGGTTTTGTCTGGGAATGGCTGGAACACGGCATCACGGTTACGGGCAAGGACGGCCGTGATCACTTCGCCTACGGAGGCGACTTCGGTGAGGAAATTCACGACGGAAACTTTGTGACCGACGGCCTGGTGGACGCTGACCGCAAGCCGCGCCCGGGGCTCCTGGACTTCAAGAAGGTCATCGAACCCCTGCGCATCACTGTGGCCGAGGACTGGTCCGGTTTCACCGTACGCAACGGCTACGACTTCTCGGACACGTCGGCGCTCAGCTTCCGGTATGTGCTGGAGGCCGACGGCGGCGCGCGCGACGGCGGGGCCAGCGGCGGCGGTGCGGTGCTTGCCGAGGGCGTCGTGGACATTTCGCCGCTGCCGCCTCGTGCGGAAGTCTTCGCTGAACTTCCGGCCGGCCTGGCGTCACTGGCCGGAGGGAAGACGGCTGTCCTGACCATTAGTGCGGTCCTTGCCTCCGGCACGGACTGGGCTGAGGCCGGCCACGAACTCGCGTGGGGGCAGTCGGTTCAGAACTTTGCGGTATCCGGGGGACCGGCAGCGCTTGAACCGGTGGGCGTTTCCCCCGCCACCCTTCGGCTGGGGCCGGTGGTGTTTGACAGGATCTCCGGGCTGCCGCTCTCCCTTGGCAATGTGCCCGTGGAGGACTTTCGCCTAGTGCTCTGGTGGGCGCCAACGGACAATGACCTGGGTAGCGAATGGGCCGGCCCGGACCGTCGGCCGCTGGCCACACAATGGAGCCAGGCCGGGCTCAACAGGCTGCACTCGCGGCTGCTTGGCATCACTGCAGAGCCTGCTTCGGATGGCGGCGAGGTACTGACGGTTCACACCCGGGTGGCCCCGGCGGACAAACAGTTCGGCGTCCTGGTGGACTACACCTGGAGCGCAGACGCAGCCTCGGTGAACCTGCGCACGCAGGTCCGTCCGGACGGGGACTGGACCAATGCCGGCTTCCCCGTCGAATGGGCGAGGACCGGCCTGGAGCTCGTTCTTGGCTCCCAGGCGCGGACTGTCAGCTGGTTCGGCCAGGGGCCGCACCAGAGCTACCCCGACACGGGCCAGGGCACCAGGGCGGGATGGTTCACGCTGCCACTTGAGGGCTTTGACGTCGACTATGTCCGGCCGCAGGAGTCCGGCGCCCGGTCAGGCGTGACATCAGCTTCAGTAACGCTCGCCGCGGGCACGCTGGAAATCTCCGGAGCCCCTTTTGCCCTGACGGTCCGTCCCTACAGCCTTGACGCATTGGACGCGGCAACGCACCGCACAGATCTTGTGCCGGACGGTCGGACCTACGTCTATGTGGACCACGCGATGCGGGGAGTAGGCACCGCGGCCTGTGGACCAGGGGTACTTGAGGCCCATCGGCTCCTGCCCAGGGAAGCAGACTTTTCGGTGGTCCTGCGGGTACGCCCCTGAGCGGGGGGGCGGCCGCCGCTGCGGGGCGGGATCCATGTGATCCACTCCATATCGAAGGATTCCAGTCATGGCGTGAACGCGCAATGCGGATAGCCCCAGAAATCCCTGCAAATTCAGGGATTTCTGGGGGAAGGCAGCCCTTCTTGGGTGGATTTGCCGTGGGGGTTCCGGCCGTGTATTGTTTTCTGAGTCGCCGCCGCTGAAGCGGAAAAATAGCGACAAACCCCCTTCTTCATCAGCCTGAAAATGGCACGCTTCTTAGCGTGCCGGATGCGGGTGGGGCCGGTTCGCCGGAGCAGGAAATCGCGGAAACGCCGATTTGCAAAGCTCCTGGAAACCGGGTAAGTTTGAAAAGTTGCTCCGGAGCGATCCATGGCTGTTGTTTGGTTGTGGTGGTGCCGGGTGTG
>NZ_JBBCBS010000028.1:0-5169 GCF_037203945.1 Pseudarthrobacter sp. CCNWLW207
GTGAACGGGATCCCGATAGTCAGGTTCGGGTAGAGCGCGGAGATGTTGAACCAGAAGATCAACTGCACCAGCACCGGAGTGCCCCGGAAAAGGGTGATGTAAACGCCCGCCGTGGCCGCGAGGGGCTTGATGCTCGAGCCCCTCATAATCGCCAGCACCAGCCCCAGAAGCGTTCCCAGGGCCATGCTGGCCACCGTGAGGAAGATCGTCAGCATCAAACCACGGAGAATCGTTTCGTGGGTAAAGTACCGTGCAACCACATGCCACTTGAAGTTGGGGTTGGTTGATACCGAGATCAGGATGCCCAAAGCCAAAAGGCTGCACACAACCCAGGCGGCATACTCGAAAGTGCTTCGTCGCCGGAGCCTTGGCTTGAGCGCCGGGTCGACCGCATTCATTGCGGTCTCACTTCCTTGACGAACGAATTTCTCCACGGCGTCCCTCTAATTGAGCTTGGCGTCGGTGATGGCTCCGGATTCCAGGCCCCAGTTCTCGAGGGACTTCTTGTATTCCGGGGTCTCAAGGACGGACTGGATCGCTGCCTGCATGGCCGGGGTCAACGGGGAGCCCTTTTTCAGGCCGACGGCGGTCAGGTCGCTGTTGCCGACGTTGACCCGGCCGATGAGGGTGAAGGAGTCCGGCTGCTGCTTCTGGGCCCATGCGAGCGAGGTCGTGTCGTAGAGGATGCCGTCGATCCGCTTGGAGTGCAGCTGGACCAGGGCGTCCTGGATGTTGGGCAGGGTCACGGCGTTGATCGCCGGCTGGCCCTTGGAGGTGCAGGTCTGCTCGCTCAGGGCCGGAAGGCGCAACAGCTGGCCGGTGGAGCCTTGGGTGACGGCGATGTTCTTCCCGCACAGGGTTTCAACGGTGAGGTTCAAAGGGTTCCCGGCGGCTGCTGCCACGGAGTTTCCAGCCTGGAAGTAGTCGATCATGTCCAGGACCTTGAGCCGCTCTTCGGTCTTTGACATGGTCGTGGCGGTGAAGTCGAAGCGGCCGCCGTCCAGGCCCGGGACGATCGTGTCGAACTTCGTGTCCACGAACTTCAGCTTCAGGTCAAGCTTTTTGGCAATGAGCCGGGCGATGTCCGGGTTCAGGCCGATCGGGGTGGTGTTGTCCTCCGCGAGGAACGTCGTCGGCGGGTAGTGCAGGTCCATCGCGACCGTCAGTTCGCCCTTGTCCTTATAGGACTGCGGCAAAAGTGCCACAGCAGCAGCGTCAGGCTGGACGCCCTCCGAGATGTCAGCCGTATTCGATGTCTTGGATCCTTCCTGACCTGAATCGCTACCAACATTTGACCCGCAGGCGGTTAGCGCCAGTAAAACGGCCAACCCTGCACCGGCTACCCGGACCTTGATTCTCATCTTCGTCGGAGTCTCCTTCCAAAACAGAGCCACAAATCCTTACCTACTATGCAACCACCCTCGCGGTAGATCGTCGACAATTTACAGGGATTATCTTTGTTGACGGCACAAGAGAAGGCCAGATCCAAGCGGACCTGGCCTTCTCTTACGGAATGGCGGATAAGGAGAATCTCGGGAGGTTACTCTTCCGTTGTCCCGGTAAGATCCTCCACGGCTGTTTCCATGTGCCGTGTGATGGCTTTGTGTAGTTCTTCGCGACGGCCTGCCTGCAGGAGATCGAGGATGTGTTGGTGTTCCTGCACGAGGACGTCTATTCGGGGATAGGCGACGGCCAGATTGAGAATGCACATCCTCGATTCGGCTGCGAGGGTTTGATATATCCGGATCAGGCGAGTATTGCCAGCCCCGGCTACGAGGGAGGTGTGGAACTGCATATCCAGCCGTGCAATCGCCTGCCAGTCCGAAACAGCAACCTGTTTTGCCATGTCGCTGATGGTGGCCTTTAAGACCTGGCAGGTGTCCTTGACCTGTTCCGGACCGGCGTCCAGCAGTGCGTCCGCGGCAGTTGATTCCACAGCCTCACGTACGGCATAGATCTCCCTGATGTCTTCCGTGGTGAGCTCAAGGACGAAAACGCCCCGGTTACGCCGACTGACGAGGATCCCTTCCTGGCACAGCCTCTGCAACGCCTCACGGACTGGACCCCTGGAAGTGTTTAGCTGGCTTGCCAAGACAGATTCATTGATCTGTTCTCCCGGACCGAACATGCCCTGAACAATCTGTTCCCGCAGCTGATCGGCGATCAGCTGCGCCGTGGGTCTTCCCTCCAGTGCAAAGAGCCCTTCCGGTGCCGCCATCGATATCCCCCTCATCTCACTCTTTCGCCTGCTACACGTCTTTTAGACAGCTATGGCGGTGTACTTGGTCTCAAGAAATTCCTCGATGCCAATCTTGCCGCCTTCGCGCCCCAGTCCCGACTGCTTGACACCGCCGAACGGTGCTGCGGGATTGGAAACAAGGCCGGTGTTCAGTCCGACCATGCCTACTTCCAGTTCTGCGGAGAAGCGGAGAGCCTTGTCCATGTTCTCAGTAAAGACGTAGCCGACCAGGCCCCACTCGGTGTCGTTGGCGAGTCGAAGCACTTCGTCTTCGCTGTCGAACGGGGTGATGGCTGCCACCGGACCGAAAATCTCGGTGCTCATCAACTCGGAGTCCAATGAGACGTCCGTCAGGACAGTGGGCGTGTAAAAGTATCCCGGACCTTCGGGACGGCTTCCTCCCGTCAGGATGCGTGCACCCTTGGACACCGCGTCGGCCACGAGGCTTTCGACCTTGTCCAGGCCCTTCTGTTCGATCAGCGGACCCACCTCGGTCCCCGACACCGCGCCGTTACCCACCTGAAGTTCGGAGATCTTCTTGGCGAACTTCTCGCTGAATTCCTCCGCCACTGACCGGTGGACGAAGAAGCGGTTCGCGGCAGTGCAGGCCTCACCCATGTTCCGCATTTTGGCCTTCATCGCGCCATCAACTGCCTTCTCGATGTCGGCGTCGGCGAGGACGATGAAGGGGGCGTTTCCACCCAGTTCCATCGAGGAGCGCATGACATTGTCGGCCGCCTGGCGCAGCAGGATCTTGCCCACCTCGGTGGAGCCGGTGAAGCTGATCTTCCGTGCAATGCCGCTGCTGGTCCAGGCCCCCACCACAGTTGAGGCGCTGGAGGTCGTGACGACGTTCAGGACGCCGTCGGGAAGGCCTGCCTCCCTGAAGATCTGAACCAGGGCAAGGGACGTCAGCGGGGTCAGCTCGGCAGGCTTGAAGACCATGGTGCAACCGGCCGCAACGGCGGGGGCGATCTTGCGGGCGCCCATGGCCAACGGGAAGTTCCACGGCGTCACCAGCACGCAGGGGCCGACCGGTTCCTTCGTGATCATGATCCGGGTGTTGCCGTCAACGGAGGTGGCATGGTCTCCGCCAATGCGGACGGCTTCTTCGGAGAACCAGCGGAGCATTTCGGCGCCATAGGCCACTTCTCCCCGTGCCTCGGCAAGGGGCTTGCCCATCTCCGCGGTCATGATTGCCGCCAGGTGGTCGGTGTTGGCAATGACCAGTTCAAAAGCCCGTCGCAGGATGTCGGCACGTTCGCGGGGAGTGGACTTGCCCCACGCCGCCTGGGCCTGGCCTGCAGCCTTGATCGCCAAGGCTGCATCTGCCGGCCCGCCGTCGGCTACGTGGGCGATGATTTCGTTGGTAGCTGGATTCTCCACCGGGAAAGTGGCGCCGCTGGCGGCCTTCTGCCAGGCGCCATCGATGAACAATTCCGTGTGAAGCCCTGAGGGGTCGAATGAGGAGCTCATGTCACGCTTTCAAAAATGGTAGGGGAGATATTAGGAGGTGGCTGTTTTCAGCGCCTGGGTGAACCTGGTCAGGCCGGCTTGGATTTCGTCGCTGCTGACGTTGAGCGCCGGGATGATGCGGACGACGTTTCCGTGCGGACCGCAGGTGAGGAGCAGCAGTTCTTCCTTGATAGCTGCTTGCTGGACTGCCAGGGCGGTAGCGGAATCAGGGGTGTTGTCCGGCGAGGTAAACTCGACGCCCTGCATGAGGCCGCGGCCGCGGACATTGCCGATTCCCGAAAATTCTGTCTTGAGCTGGTTGAGCCCTGCCCGCAGTTCATTGCCCCGTACCAGGGCGTTCTCCACCAGGTTCTCGCGTTCGATGACGCCCAGGGTTGCGACGCCGGCTGCGGCTGCGACGGCGTTTCCGCCGTAGGTGCCTCCCTGTGAACCTGCCCAGGCTTTGTCCATCAGTTCGGTGGAGGCGGCGATGGCTGAGATGGGGAAGCCGCTGGCGAGTCCCTTCGCGGTGATCACCACGTCGGGAGTGATGCCTGCCCAGTCGTGGCCCCAGAACTTTCCGGTGCGGCCAACACCGGCCTGGACCTCGTCGAGGATGAGTACGATGCCGTGGCGATCAGCCCGCTCGCGCAAACCTTGGAGGAACGCCGGGGGAGTGGGGATGTAGCCGCCGTCGCCCAGGACGGGTTCGATGATGAAACCGGCCGTGTCCGCCGGGCTGCTGATGCTCAGGAGGAGGTGGTCCAGTTCCTTCAGCGCGAATGTGACGGCGGTTTCCTCGTCCCAGCCATACCGGTAGGAGTGCGGGAAGGGCGCAATGTGCACTCCACCCATGAGCGGGGAGAAGCCTGAACGGAACTTCGTGCCGGCCGTGGTGAGCGAAGCGGCGCCCACGGTCCGACCGTGGAAGCCGCCGTGGAAGGAGATGATGTTGGGCCGCCCCGTGGCCATCCGGGCCAGGCGGACCGAGGCCTCTACTGCCTCGGAGCCGGAGGTCGCGTAGAAAACGCTGTCCAGCCCCGAGGGCAGGAACTCTCCCAGCTTTTCGGTCAGCTCAAGCAAGGGCTTGTGCATCACGGTGGTGTACTGGGCGTGGACAATCTTGCCCACCTGCTCACGAGCAGCCGCTACGACATCAGGGTGGCAGTGACCTGTGCTGGTAACACCGATTCCAGTGGTGAAATCGAGGTACTTCTTGCCGTCAGTTGCGTGGATCCAGCTGCCGAAGGCATGGTCGACGACGACCGGAGTGGCCTGCTTGAGGAGGGGACTGAGAGTTGCCATGGCTTCATACTTTCTTAGGGCCTGTAGATTGTCAACAATAGGCGATGTTGGGAAGGTGGGGATAGTCGGTGCGTGTGTTAAACCGTCTCGAAGCGTTGGGGGCGCGCGAAGTTGAGGCTGTCGAAGGTGCGCTTGCCGAGGGCTTCGTTGGCGGCGATTTCGCCGTAGCC
>NZ_JBBCBS010000029.1:0-2734 GCF_037203945.1 Pseudarthrobacter sp. CCNWLW207
CTGACCGTGGTGATCGGCGGGTCCTTCGGTGCAGGGAACTACTCCATGTGCGGCCGGGCGTACTCACCGCGCTTCCTCTGGATGTGGCCGGCAAGCAGGATTTCCGTCATGGGCGGAAACCAGGCCTCCAGCGTGCTCGCCACCGTGAAACGGGACCAGTACGAGGCCGCCGGGCAGGAATGGTCCGCCGAGGACGAGGAAGCGTTCAAGGCCCCCATCAAGGCACAGTACGAGGACCAGGGCAGCCCTTACTATTCCACCGCCCGCCTCTGGGATGACGGCGTGATCGACCCCGCGGACACCCGCACCGTCCTGGGACTGGCGCTCGACGTCGTCTCCCGTAGCCCGCTGCCGGAGACCTCCTTCGGCCTCTTTCGGATGTGAGCCAGCAATGACCGTCCCTTCCCCACCCACTGCTCCCTCTCAGAGCACCACGTCGGGCCCCCGGAGACCCCTCTTTGGTACCGTGCTCGTTGCCAACCGCGGTGAGATCGCGTGCCGGGTGATCCGTACCCTGCGTGACTTGGGCATCCGTTCGGTGGCCGTCTACAGCGATGCCGACGCCGGCGCCCGGCATGTGCGCGAAGCGGACCGTGCCATGCGGATCGGCCCGGCAGCCGCAGCGGAGAGCTACCTGAACATCGAAGCCATCATCCAGGCCTGCCGGGACACCGGCGCCGAGGCGGTCCACCCCGGGTACGGCTTCCTGAGCGAAAATGTGGACTTTGCCCGCGCCCTCGAAGCCGCCGGCATCACCTTTATCGGCCCGGGTGTCGAGTCCCTGAACGTCATGGGCGACAAGATCCGGTCCAAGAATCACGTCGCGGGCTATGGGGTTCCCGTGGTGCCGGGGATTGCCGAGCCTGGCATGACGGACGGCCAACTCATCGAGGCGGCGGCCGCCGTCGGCTTTCCGCTGCTCATCAAACCTTCCGCCGGCGGCGGCGGGAAGGGCATGCACATCGTGGAGGGCCCGGAGGAGCTCGCTGCCACGCTGGCCACGGCCCGCCGTGTTGCAGCGAGCGCCTTTGGCGACGACACCCTTTTCCTGGAGCGGCTGGTCCGCACGCCCCGCCACATCGAGGTCCAGGTCCTGGCCGACCACTACGGCAACGTCATCCATCTGGGGGAGCGCGAGTGCTCCCTTCAGCGCCGCCACCAGAAAGTCATCGAAGAAGCACCGTCGCCGCTGCTGGATTCGCTGGACGACGGCGGCGCCACCCGTGTGCGCATTGGTGAGGCCGCCTGCCAGGCAGCCCGCAGTGTCCACTACAGCGGCGCGGGCACCGTGGAATTCCTCGTGTCCGACGAAGCCCCGGACGAGTTCTTCTTTATGGAGATGAACACCCGCCTCCAGGTGGAGCACCCGGTCACCGAAATGGTCACCGGCGTGGACCTCGTCGAATGGCAAGTGCGAATCGCCGCCGGTGAGGAACTGACCGTCCGCCAGGCCGACGTCGAACTCACCGGCCATGCCGTCGAAGCCCGCGTCTACGCGGAAATCCCGGAGCGCAACTTCCTTCCCTCTACGGGAACGGTCCTGCTGCTCGACGAACTTCCAGGGCCAGCCCCGCGGCCAAGCGCCCCTCCCCGCGGCGAAGTGGCTGCAGGCCACGGCCGCGTCCGGGTCGATTCCTCCCTGCGCGAGGGGCTTGAACTCTCCTCGAATTACGACCCCATGATGTCCAAGGTCATTGCCTGGGGCCAGGACCGCAGGGCCGCCCTGGACACGCTCGATGAAGCGCTCGCCGGGTACACCGCCCTTGGGCTGGACACCAACGTGGAGTACCTTCGGCTGCTCATCAACGACGACGACGTCCGCGCCGGGCACCTCGACACCGGCCTGATCGAGCGGAAGCTGCCGGGCTTTGCCTTCCGGCGCGTGGAGGATGCCGAATTGGTTGCCGCAGCGCTGTACGCCTCGGCCGACGAGGAACGAAACCACCCTGTCCCGGCCTCCGGTCCGTGGCAGGCCCGCAACGGCTGGCGCCTCGGCGAACCCGCGCCGCGCCGGATCAGCCTGGGAACACCCGACGGCGGCATCGCAACAGTGCAGGTGTCCGGCCGTACCAGCGACGGGCCTGTTCTTGTCAGCGTCAACGGCGGACACCAACAGACGGCGTCGCTGGAATGGCGCTCGCCGAGGGCGGCTGTTCTGTCCCTCGATGGGGAAGACACACACTATTCCATCGCGCCGGTGTACACCGGTCCCGTCACGCCCACCTGGGACAATCCGACCCCCGCCGTGCCCACCGAACTCTTCCTGGGAAACGGAGGCTGGTCCTGCCGGCTGGAGGTACTCACGCGTGAGTCCAGGCTCGCCCGGGTGCTGGCTGCCATCGAGCGGGAGGAAGGGTCGGCAGACCCTGAGGTCCGTTCGCCCATGCCGGGCACGGTGGTATCGGTGGCAGTCAGCAGCGGCGACGCCGTTGTGGCCGGCCAGGTTCTCCTCGCGGTGGAAGCCATGAAGATGGAACACCAACTGCTGGCGGAGGTGGCGGGCACAGTCCATCTCACCGTCACGCCCGGTCAGCCCGTCAGGGCCGGCCAGGTGCTGGCCACTATCCATGCCAACGCCCACACAGAAAGCCCGGCACAGCCGGGGCACAACATCGAAGACACACTCAACACAGGCGAGGGAGCCTAGCCATGCCGGATTTTGAACTCAGTGAGGAATACCAGGACCTCAGCGACACCGTACGGGACTTCGCGGACCACGCAGTGGCCCCCGTGT
>NZ_JBBCBS010000030.1:0-2731 GCF_037203945.1 Pseudarthrobacter sp. CCNWLW207
CTGACCGTGGTGATCGGCGGGTCCTTCGGTGCAGGGAACTACTCCATGTGCGGCCGGGCGTACTCACCGCGCTTCCTGTGGATGTGGCCGGCTAGCCGGATTTCCGTCATGGGCGGAAACCAGGCCTCCAGCGTGCTTGCCACCGTCAAGCGCGACCAGTACGAGGCCCGCGGAGAGGAATGGTCCGCCGAGGAGGAGGAAGCCTTCAAGGCCCCGATCCGGGCACAGTACGAGGACCAGGGCAGCCCCTATTACTCCACCGCCCGCCTCTGGGATGACGGTGTGATCGATCCCGCGGATACCCGCACCGTTTTGGGGCTGGCGCTCGACGTCGTCTCCCGCACCCCGCTGCCGGAGACCTCCTTCGGCCTTTTCCGGATGTGAGCCAGCAATGACTACTCCTTCACCAACCACTATCTCCCAGGCCGCTACCTCCCGGGGCGGGAAACCCCTGTCCGGCACCGTCCTGGTGGCCAACCGCGGTGAGATCGCCTGCCGTGTGATCCGGACCTTGCGCGCCTTGGGCATGCGCTCGGTGGCCGTCTATTCCGACGCCGACGCCGGCGCCCGGCACGTGCGCGAAGCCGACATCGCCGTGCGGATCGGCCCGGCGGCCGCCGCCGAGAGCTACCTCAAGATCGAAGCGATCATCCAGGCCTGCCGCGAGACCGGCGCCGAGGCGGTCCACCCGGGCTACGGGTTCCTGAGCGAGAATGTCGACTTCGCCCGTGCCCTGGAGGCGGCCGGCATCACCTTCATCGGCCCCGGCGTCGAGTCCCTGAACGTCATGGGTGACAAGATCCGGTCCAAGAATCACGTGGCGGGCTATGGGGTTCCGGTGGTGCCGGGCATCGCCGAAGCGGGCATGACTGACGCGCAGTTGATCGCGGCCGCGGACGCCGTCGGCTTCCCGCTGCTCATCAAACCTTCGGCGGGCGGCGGCGGCAAGGGCATGCACATCGTGGAACGGGCCGCAGACCTGCCCGCCACTTTGGAAACCGCCCGCCGCGTCGCCGCCAGTGCCTTTGGCGATGACACGCTGTTCCTGGAGCGGCTGGTCCGCATGCCCAGACACATCGAGGTCCAGGTCCTGGCCGACAACCACGGCAACGTGATCCATCTGGGGGAGCGTGAGTGCTCGCTGCAGCGCCGCCACCAGAAAGTCATCGAGGAAGCGCCGTCGCCGTTGCTGGAGTCATTGAACGACGGCGGTGCCACCCGGGCGCGGATCGGTGAGGCTGCCTGCCAGGCGGCCCGGAGCGTCCACTACAGCGGGGCCGGAACTGTTGAGTTCCTGGTCTCGGACGAGGCTCCGGACGAGTTTTTCTTTATGGAGATGAACACGCGACTCCAGGTGGAGCACCCGGTCACGGAGATGGTTACTGGCGTGGACCTGGTCGAGTGGCAGGTGCGGATCGCCGCCGGTGAGGAACTGACTGTCCGGCAGGCCGACGTTGAACTTAACGGGCACGCCGTCGAAGCGCGCGTCTACGCGGAAATCCCGGAGCGGAACTTTATGCCGTCCACCGGGACCGTGCTCCTGCTCGACGAGATGCCCCATCACGGAGCCGGGAGGATCCGTGTGGACTCGGCCCTGCTGGAGGGCCTGGAGATCTCGTCCAGCTACGATCCCATGATTTCCAAGGTCATCGCCTGGGGCCCGGACCGCACCGTTGCCCTGGACACCCTGGACGCGGCGCTCGCCGGCTATACCGCACTTGGCATCGACACGAATGTTGAGTACCTTCGGCTGCTGATCAACGACCCCGACGTCCGCGCCGGGCACCTCGACACCGGCCTGATCGAACGCAAGATGCCGGATCTCACCTTCCGCCAGATCGCCGAACCCGAACTGATTGCCGCCGCGCTGTACATATGGGGACTTATACCGAGGCCACCCGAACTTCAACGTGGCGGAGAGAGGGCGTGGAGCGAGAACGACGGCTGGAGATTGGGCCGACGGGCGCCATGGCGGGTGTTTCTCAGGACCTCCGCAGGCGTATTGGCCTCAGTTCATATCACTGGTACCACGGCGTCCACCACTTCTCACGTGCGCGTTAACGGCGGCTCTGCACGAACGGCGTCCTTGGGAGCCCTGAGAGATGCCAAGATGCAGCTGACTCTGGATGGTGACTCCCATGTCTATTCGATGGTTCCAGGAACTGAGCCCCGCGAGCCCCAAGGGACCCTATCGGACAATACCGGTTCCGCAAAGACTCACCTGGTAGACCCGGCGGAACTCTTCCTTGGGCGCGACGGGTGGGGGTGCCGACTGGAGATTCTCACCCGGGAATCGCGTCTGGGATACGTGCTCGCTGCCATCGGGCGCGAGGAAGGAACGGCCGATCCGCAGGTTCGGGCGCCGATGCCCGGAACAGTGGTGTCGGTAGCCGTCAGCAGCGGAACGACAGTCACAAAGGGGCAGCTGCTGCTGTCGGTCGAAGCGATGAAGATGGAGCACCAACTGGTGGCCAGTTTAGATGGCACCGTCCACATCACTGCACGCACAGGTGACCTGGTCAAAGTCGACGAAGTGCTCGCAACAATTCATCCTAGCGATGCCGTTCGGGCCGACGACTTATCCACCCAATCTGCCGCCGCAGCAGGCATGGCAGAGCCGACCCATTAGTCAAAAGGAGCAACACTATGGCTGGTTTTGAACTCAGTGAGGAATACCAGGACCTCAGCGACACCGTACGGGACTTCGCGGACCACGCAGTGGCCCCCGTGT
>NZ_JBBCBS010000031.1:0-2460 GCF_037203945.1 Pseudarthrobacter sp. CCNWLW207
CGTTGGGGGCGCGCGAAGTTGAGGCTGTCGAAGGTGCGCTTGCCGAGGGCTTCGTTGGCGGCGATTTCGCCGTAGCCGGTGGCGTTTTTGAAGCCGCCGCCTGAGAAGCCGGTGGCGCAGTAGATTCTGCTTCCTTCGTGGAACCGGCCGAGCAGGGGGTTGCCGTCTGTGGTGAAGAGGTCCGGGAAGGCGTCTGAGCGGACGATGGTGGGGAACAGTCCGGGGAAGAACTCGGTGACAGTTTCGGTGGTTTCTGAGATTTCAGCTGCGCTGAGGTCCCTGGGCACGGCGTTGGGGTCCGGGGTTGGCGCTCCCCGGCCGTCAAGGGTTGCCTTGACTGTGGCGCCGTCCACGGCGGGTGCCCCATACATGGAGCGGTCCCCGGAGATCCGGATAAAGACGGGGAACTTCTTCGGCGAGAATTCCGATGCGTCTTTGGCTGCGAACCACGTGAGATAGATCCGGTACGGCCCTGCGGACTTTTGCAGGTAGTTGGGCATGAGGCGTTGGGACCAGCCGCCGGAGGCGATGATGGCGTTTTCGAAGGTCCAGGTTTTGTTGCCGGAGGTGATGAGGACGCCGTCGGGGGTTTCGGTGATGGTGTTGATGGGGGTGTTGGTGTGGATCGTTGCGCCGTTGGTTTGGGCTGCGGTGATGGCGGCTGTGACGGCGCGGTCGGTGCGCAGGGCGCCGGCGTGGGGGTCGTAGACGGCGATGTCGTCGGGGCGGAGGTTGTGTTGGGGGTAGCGTTCGGCCATTTCCTGGTGGTTGAGGATGTGGTGGTCGGCGTGGTTGGTCCTCGTGGTTTCGAGCAGGGCTGTGAGGTAGGGGCCGTTTTGGGTGCCGATGGAGAGTCCGCCGCAGCGGGTGAGGATGTGCTGGCCGGTTTCGGCTTCGAGTTCGGCCCAGAGATCCCGGGAGCGTTCCAGGATGGGGTAGAGGTTGGGGTTGCCGCGGTAGAGCATGCGGAAGAGCCGGGTGTCGCCGCCGACGGCGCTGCGGGCGTGGGCGGGGGTGTGTGCTTCGAAGCCGGTGACGGAGTCGGTGAGGCGGGAGGCTTGCCAGAGGGCCATGGATCCGATGCTGCCCAGGCCGATGACGGCGAGTTTTCCGTCCATGGTTAGAGGACCTGTTCGAGGAAGGCCTGGGTGCGGGCTTCCTTGGGGTTGGTGAGGACTTCGCGGGCGTCGCCGCGTTCGACGATGTAGCCGTCGTCCATGAAGATCAGGGAGTCGGCGACTTCGCGGGCGAAGCCCATTTCGTGGGTGACGACGACCATGGTCATGCCTTTTTTGGCGAGTTGTTTCATGACGGCGAGGACTTCGCCGACTTTTTCGGGGTCCAGGGCGGAGGTGGGTTCGTCGAAGAGCATGATTTCGGGGTCCATGGCGAGGGACCGGGCGATCGCGACGCGTTGTTGTTGTCCGCCGGAGAGTTGGACCGGGTAGTAGTCTCCGAATCCGGCGAGGCCGACGCTGGCGAGCAGTTCGTGGGCGCGTTTGGCTGACTCTTTCTTGTCCGCCTTTTTGACCAGGACGGGTCCGGACATGATGTTCTCGTGGGCGGTCATGTTGGGGAAGAGGTTGAAGGATTGGAAGACCATGCCCACCCGGGTGCGCTGTTCGGCGAGTTTTTTGGGGGGCAGGGCGTGGTAGGCGGTGTCGGTTTCGTAGTAGCCGAAGTCTTCGCCGTTGACTTTCAGGACTCCGGTGTCCACTGTTTCCAGGCCGTTGATGCAGCGCAGGACGGTGGATTTGCCGGAGCCGGACGGGCCGATGATGCAGCAGATCTCTCCGCTGGCGATCTCGAGGTCGATGTCTTTGAGGACTGTTTTGGGTCCGAAGGATTTGCGGATTTTCTGGGCGAGTATGGTGCCGTCGTTGCTCATCGGGCGATACCTTCCGGGTCTGTCAGCACAACGGGTTTGGCCTTCCGGGGGAGCCGGGAGGTTGAACGTGAGTATTTTTGTTCGAGCTTGGATTGCGGGTAGCTCAGCAGCAGGGTCATGACGAGGTACCAGAGGCTGGCGACGAGCAGCAGCGGGATGGTCTCGTAGGTCCGGGCGTAGATGAGCTGGGCGCTTTGGAGCAGTTCGGCAACGCCGAGGACGCTGACCAGCGAGGTTCCCTTGAACATGCCGATCACCTGGTTGCCGGTTGCCGGGATGATCGAGGGCATCGCCTGGGGGATGATGACCTTGCGCATCCTCATGCCGGCGCTCATCCCGAGCGAATCCGCTGCCTCGATCTGGCCCTTGCCGACGGCGGAGAACCCGCCCCGGATGATCTCGGCCATATAGGCGGCTTCGTTCAGGGTCAGGCCGACCAGGGCTGCCGTGATGGGCCCCATCAGGGCGTTTGTGTCGATCGCGGTGCCGATATCGGTGAACGGGATCCCGATAGTCAGGTTCGGGTAGAGCGCGGAGATGTTGAACCAGAAGATCAACTGCACCAGCACCGG
>NZ_JBBCBS010000032.1:0-1691 GCF_037203945.1 Pseudarthrobacter sp. CCNWLW207
GCCGATTTCACTACCGGTGCCCGCCCGGTTAAAGCAGCCCGCGGCACTGAGCTGACCGCTAAGAGCTGGCAGACGGAAGCTCCGCTGCGGATGCTGATGAACAACCTGGACCCGGAGGTCGCCGAACGCCCTGATGACCTGGTGGTTTACGGCGGTACGGGCCGGGCTGTCCGGTCCTGGGCGGCGTTCGATGCGATCACCCGGACGCTGGAGACCATGGAGAAGGACGAGACCCTGCTGGTGCAGTCCGGCAAGCCGGTGGGGGTGTTCCGCACTAACGAGTGGGCGCCGCGGGTGCTGTTGGCGAACTCCAACCTCGTCGGTGACTGGGCGAACTGGCCCGAGTTCCGCCGGCTCGAGGCCGAAGGCCTGATGATGTACGGGCAGATGACCGCCGGGTCCTGGATCTACATCGGTACCCAGGGCATCCTGCAGGGCACTTTTGAGACGTTCGCCGCGATCGCGCGGAAGCTGACCGGGGATGAGAACGGCACCCTCGCCGGGACGCTGACCCTGACCGGCGGGTGCGGGGGCATGGGCGGGGCGCAGCCGCTGGCGGTGACCCTGAACGATGGTGCCTGCCTGATTGTCGACGTCGACGAGACCCGGCTGCGCCGCCGGGCGGGCAAGCGTTACCTCGATGAGGTGGAAACCGATCTCGACGCCGCCATCGCCAAGGTCCTGGCAGCCAAGGCAGAGGGCCGCGGCTGGTCGGTAGGCTATGTGGGCAACGCCGCCGAGGTCTTCCCGGAGATCCTGCGCCGCCACACCGCCGGTGAACTCACCGTTGATATCGTCACGGACCAGACCAGTGCCCATGATCCGCTGTCTTACCTTCCGGAGGGTATTTCGGTGGAGGAATGGCAGCGCGAAGCGGAGGCTGATCCGGAGGGCTTCACCAAGAAGGCCCAGGCCTCCATGGCCCGGCACGTCCAGGCGATGGTGGAGTTCCAGGACGCCGGCGCCGAGGTCTTCGATTACGGCAATTCCATCCGCGACGAGGCCCGCAAGGGCGGCTACGCCCGGGCGTTCGAGTTCCCCGGCTTCGTTCCGGCCTACATCCGGCCGCTGTTCTGCGAGGGCCTGGGCCCGTTCCGCTGGGTGGCCCTGTCCGGGGATCCGGAAGATATCCGCGTCACCGATGAGGCCATCAAGGAACTGTTCCCGGAGAACAAGCACCTGCACCGCTGGATCGACGCCGCCGCCGAGCGCGTCGAGTTCGAAGGCCTGCCCGCCCGGATCTGCTGGCTCGGGTACGGAGAGCGCGCCAAGGCCGGCCTGCTGTTCAACCAGCTGGTCAAGGAAGGCAAGGTCAAGGCACCCATCGTGATCGGCCGAGACCACCTGGACTCGGGCTCCGTCGCGTCCCCGTACCGGGAAACCGAGGCCATGGCCGACGGCTCCGACGCGATCGCGGACTGGCCCCTGCTCAACGCCCTGCTCAACACCGCCTCGGGCGCGACCTGGGTGTCCCTGCACCACGGCGGCGGTGTCGGCATCGGCCGCTCCATCCACGCCGGCCAGGTCTCAGTGGCCGACGGCACGGACCTTGCCGCCCAGAAACTCGAACGCCTCCTCACCAACGACCCCGGCATGGGCGTCATCCGCCACGCCGACGCCGGCTACGACCGCGCCCTCGACGTCGCCAAAGAACGCGGCGTCCGCATCCCCATGAACGAGACAAACTAACC
>NZ_JBBCBS010000033.1:0-1459 GCF_037203945.1 Pseudarthrobacter sp. CCNWLW207
TCGACGGCGGGCATGCGCATGCCAGTGAGTCGGCGTTGCATGCGGAGGATAAGGGTTATCACAAGAACCTCAAGCCCCGGCAGATCCAGATGATCGCGATTGGCGGTGCGATCGGGACCGGGTTGTTCCTTGGTGCGGGCGGCCGGTTGAATGCCGCGGGCCCGTCGCTGGTCATTGCTTACGCGGTGTGCGGGTTCTTCGCGTTCCTGATCCTGCGGGCGTTGGGCGAACTGGTCCTGCACCGGCCTTCCTCGGGCTCGTTCGTGTCCTACGCGAGGGAGTTCTTCGGTGAGAAGGCCGCGTTCGTTTCGGGCTGGTTCTACTGGATCAACTGGGCCACGACCACCATCGTGGACATCACCGCCGCGGCCCTGTACATGAACTTCTTCGGCCACTACATCCCGTGGATGGCGGCCGTCCCGCAGTGGGCCTGGGCGCTGATCGCCCTGGTCGTGGTCCTGGCCCTGAACCTGGTCTCGGTCAAGGTCTTTGGCGAGATGGAATTCTGGTTCGCCCTGATCAAGGTCGCGGCCCTGGTCATCTTCCTGGTCGTGGGCACCTACTTCGTCATCTTCGGCACCCCCGTGGACGGCCAGCAGGTGGGCCTGAGCCTGCTCTCCGATAACGGCGGGATCTTCCCCAACGGCCTGCTGCCCATGATCATCCTGATGCAGGGCGTCCTGTTCGCCTACGCCTCGATCGAACTGGTCGGCACCGCCGCCGGCGAGACCGAAAACCCGGAAAAGATCATGCCCAAGGCCATCAACTCCGTGGTCTTCCGCATCGCCGTGTTCTACGTCGGCTCCGTGATCCTGCTGGCCCTGCTGCTGCCCTACACCTCCTACGAAAAGGGCGTCAGCCCGTTCGTGACGTTCTTCGGCTCCATCGGCATCCAGGGCGTGGACGTCATCATGAACCTCGTGGTCCTCACCGCCGCCCTGTCCTCCCTGAACGCCGGCCTGTACTCCACCGGCCGGATCCTGCGCTCCATGTCCGTGAACGGCTCCGCCCCCAAGTTCGCCTCCCGGATGAACAAAGCAGGCGTCCCCTACGGCGGGATCGCCATCACCGCCGGGGTGTCCCTCCTCGGAGTCCCGCTGAACTACCTCGTCCCGGCCCAGGCCTTCGAAATCGTCCTCAACGTCGCCTCCGTAGGCATCATCATGACCTGGGCCACCATCGTCCTGTGCCAGATCCAGCTCAAACGCTGGGCCGACAAAGGCTGGCTGACCCGCCCCTCCTTCCGGATGTTCGGCGCCCCCTACACCGGCTACCTCTCCCTGCTCTTCCTCATCAGCGTCCTGATCATGGTCTTCATCGACTCACCCCTGACCATGCTCGTCACCGCCATCGCCTCCGCCCTCATGGTCGCCGGCTGGTACGCCTGCCGCAACCGCATCCGCGAAATCGCCGAAACCCGCGACGGCTTCACCGGCACCGCCCCCGTCATCGCCAACCC
>NZ_JBBCBS010000034.1:0-1375 GCF_037203945.1 Pseudarthrobacter sp. CCNWLW207
GTGGTGTCCGGCAGGTCAACAATCATGGCCTTCTCCAGGTTCGTCCGTCACGGGCCAGCAGCTCATCAGCGCTGGCGGGGCCCCAGGACCCCGGGGCGTAGGGTTCGGGCTGTTCGTCCAGGGTGGCCCAGTAGTCCTCGAACGGGTCCAGGATCTTCCAGGACAGTTCCACTTCCTCATGCCGCGGGAACAACGGCGGCTCACCCAAAAGCACATCCAGGATCAAACGCTCATACGCCTCCGGAGACGACTCGGTAAAGGAGTGCCCGTAGCCGAAGTCCATCGTCACGTCCCGGACTTCCATCTGCGTGCCCGGGACCTTGGACCCGAACCGGATCGTCGCGCCCTCATCGGGCTGGACCCGGATCACCACCGCGTTCTGCCCGAAATCATCCTCACCATGGTCACGGAACAACAGGTTCGGCGCGCGTTTGAACACCACCGCGATCTCCGTCACCCGCCGGCCCAGCCGCTTGCCCGCGCGCAGGTAGAACGGCACACCGGCCCAGCGCCGGGTATGGATATCCACCCGGATCGCGGCGAACGTCTCGGTAGTCGAATCAGCCGGGATACCGTCTTCCTCCAGATAACCCTGGACCTGCTCCCCGCCCTGCCAGCCACCGGCGAACTGGCCCCGCGCCGAATGCGTGGACAAATCCTCCGGAAGCTTGACCGCGGCCAGGACCTTTTCCTTCTCCGCCCGCAAATCATCGGCATTAAACGAAATGGGCTCCTCCATCGCCGTCAGCGCCAACAACTGCAGCAGATGGTTCTGGATCACATCCCGCGCAGCACCCACACCGTCGTAATACCCCGCCCGGCCACCGGTGCCGATGTCCTCAGCCATCGTGATCTGGACATGGTCCACATAATTCGCGTTCCACAACGGCTCGAACAACTGGTTCGCGAAACGCAACGCCAGGATGTTCTGCACCGTCTCCTTCCCCAGATAATGATCAATCCGGAACACCGCATCCGGCGGGAACACCGACTCCACAATGTCATTCAACGCCCGCGCCGACTCCAGGTCATGCCCGAACGGCTTCTCGATCACCACCCGCCGCCACTTCTCCCCATCAGCCTGCGCCAGGCCATGCTTGGACAGTTGACGGCAGACCTGCTCAAAGGCCTTCGGCGGGATCGAGAGGTAAAACGCGTGATTACCCCGCGTTCCACGCTCCTCATCCAACAACGCAATCGTGTCACCCAGACGCTCAAACGCGTCATCGTCGTCGAACTCGCCCTGGACAAACCGGACACCCTCGGACAACTGGTTCCACACCGCCTCATCAAACGGCGTCCGCGCATAAGCCTGCACCGAGGACTTCACCTCAGCAGCGAACTCCCCATCACTCCACGCCCGCCGCCCGAAACC
>NZ_JBBCBS010000035.1:0-1289 GCF_037203945.1 Pseudarthrobacter sp. CCNWLW207
TCGAGGGTGAGTTTTTTCATCTGGTGGGTGGCGTTGCGGCCTTCGAAGTGGGGTCCGAGTCCGTAGCCCTTGACGGTTTTGGCGAGGATGACGGTGGGTTTGCCCTTGAATTCGGTGGCTGCCTTGTAGGCGGCGTAGACCTTGCGGTAGTCGTGGCCGCCGCGTTTGAGGTTCCAGATCTGGTCATCGGTCAGGTCCGCGACGAGGTCCTTGGTGGCCGGGTCTTTGCCGAAGAAGTGTTCGCGGACGAACCCGCCGGATTCGGCCTTGTAGGTCTGGTAGTCCCCGTCGGGGGTTTCGTTCATGATTTTCACCAGCGACCCGTCGGTGTCCTTGGTGAGCAGGTCATCCCATTCCCGGCCCCAGACGACCTTGATCACGTTCCAGCCCGCGCCGCGGAAGAACGCTTCGAGTTCCTGCATGATCTTGCCGTTGCCGCGCACCGGCCCGTCCAGGCGCTGGAGGTTGCAGTTGATCACGAAGTTCAGGTTGTCCAGGTTCTCGTTCGCGGCGAGCTGGAGCAGGCCGCGGGACTCGGGCTCGTCCATTTCGCCGTCGCCCAGGAACGCCCAGACCTGCTGGTCCGAGGTGTCTTTGAGGCCGCGGTTGTGCAGGTACCGGTTGGACTGTGCCTGGTAGATCGCGTTCATCGGCCCGATGCCCATGGACACGGTGGGGAACTCCCAGAACTCCGGCATCAGCCGCGGGTGCGGGTAGGAGGACAGGGCGTGGCCGGCGCGGGACTTTTCCTGCCGGAACCCGTCCAGGTCCTCCTCGGTCAGCCGGCCTTCCATGAACGCGCGGGCGTACATGCCGGGGGAGGCATGGCCCTGGAAGAAGACCTGGTCACCGCCGCCGGGGTGGTCCTTGCCGCGGAAGAAGTGGTTGAAGCCCACCTCGTACAGGGTGGCCGCGCCCGCGTAGGTGGAGATGTGCCCGCCCACGCCGATGTTCGGCCGCTGGGACCGGTGCACCATCACCGCGGCGTTCCAGCGCATGTATGCCCGGTACCGGCGCTCGAACTCCTCGTTGCCCGGGAATTCGGCTTCCTGGTCCACCGGAATCGTGTTCACGTAATCCGTGGTGGTCACCATCGGCACCCCGACGCTCTGCGCACCGGCACGCTGCAACAGGCTCCGCATGATGTATTGGGCACGCTCGGTGCCCTGTTCCCTGATTAGCGAATCCAGGGACTCAACCCACTCGGCGGTCTCTTCCGGATCACGATCAGGCAGCTGGTTAGTCAACCCGCTGAGGATATGGGAGGTATCTTCTCCTGCAGCCACGTC
>NZ_JBBCBS010000036.1:0-1149 GCF_037203945.1 Pseudarthrobacter sp. CCNWLW207
TTTTGAACTCAGTGAGGAATACCAGGACCTCAGCGACACCGTACGGGACTTCGCGGACCACGCAGTGGCCCCCGTGTCGGCCAAGCACGACGAGGAGCACAGTTTCCCGTACGAAATCGTTAAGCAAATGGCCGGCATGGGCCTGTTCGGGCTGCCCTTCCCCGAGGAGTACGGCGGGATGGGCGGCGACTATTTCGCCCTGGCGCTGGCCCTCGAACAGCTGGGCCGGGTGGACCAGTCCGTGGCCATCACCCTGGAGGCAGGGGTCTCCCTTGGCGCCATGCCGGTCTACCGGTTCGGCACCGACGCGCAGAAGGAGGAATGGCTGCCCGTCCTGGCCTCTGGTGAGGCGCTCGCCGGCTTCGGCCTCACGGAGCCGGAAGCCGGTTCGGATGCCGGCGGCACCAAGACCCACGCCCGGCGAGAGGGTGGCGAGTGGGTCATCAACGGCAATAAGGAGTTCATCACCAACTCCGGAACGGACATCACCCGCCTGGTCACGGTCACTGCCGTCACCGGCCAGAAGGAACGCAAGGACGGGAGCATCAAGAAGGAGATTTCCACCATCCTGGTCCCCACCAACACGCCCGGGTTCACGGCTGAAAAGGCGTACAACAAGGTGGGCTGGAACGCCTCCGACACGCATCCGCTGACTCTGAAGGACGTCCGGGTGCCGGAGGAAAACCTGCTGGGTGCAGAGGGTCGCGGCTACGCAAACTTCCTCTCCATCCTCGACGAAGGCCGGATCGCCATCGCCGCACTGGCCACGGGGGCGGCGCAGGGCTGCGTGGACCTGTCGGTGAAGTACGCCAAGGAGCGCAGCGCGTTTGGCCACTACATCGGCAAGCACCAGGCCATCGCGTTCAAGATCGCCCGCATGCAGGCCCGCGCGCATACTGCACGGCTGGCCTACTACGACGCCGCCGCCCGGATGCTCGCAGGCAAGCCATTCAAGACGCAGGCGGCCATCGCTAAGATGGTCGCAGGCGAGGCGGCCATGGACAACGCGCGGGATGCCACCCAGGTATTCGGCGGCTATGGCTTCATCAACGAATTCACTGTGGCACGCCACTACCGCGACTCCAAGATCCTTGAAGTGGGGGAGGGCACCACGGAGGTCCAGCTGATGCTGATCGCCCGCGAACTCGG
>NZ_JBBCBS010000037.1:0-1125 GCF_037203945.1 Pseudarthrobacter sp. CCNWLW207
GGGGCGTTGAACAGGTAGCGTCCGGCGCCGTCCTGGCTGTAGTTGTTGACCTGGTTCCTGGGCTGGTTTACCGGGATCTGGGCGTGGTTGGTGCCCACGCGGTAGCGGTGTGCGTCGGCGTAGGAGAAGATGCGGGCCTGGAGCATTTTGTCCGGGGACGCGGCGATGCCGGGCACGAAGTTCGAGGGCGCGAAGGTGGCCTGTTCGATCTGCGCGAAGTAGTTCTCCGGGTTCTTGTTCAGTTCCATGGTGCCGACCTTGATCAGCGGGTAGTCCGCGTGCGGCCAGACCTTGGTGAGGTCGAAGGGGTTGAAGCGGTAGGTCTTGGCGTCCTCGTAGGGCATGACCTGGACGTGCAGGTCCCAGGACGGGAAGTTGCCGGCGTCGATGTTTTCGGCGAGGTCGCGGATGTAGAAGTCCGCGTCGGATCCGGCCAGCTCTTCGGCCTGCTCGCCGGTGATGGTCTTGACGCCCTGGTTGGACTTGAAGTGGTACTTGACCCAGAAACGTTCGCCCGCGGCGTTGATCCACTGGTAGGTGTGTGAGCCGTAGCCCTGCATTTCACGCCAGGAGGCCGGCAGGCCGCGGTCGCCCATGAGCCAGGTGACCTGGTGCGCGGATTCGGGGGACAGGGTCCAGAAGTCCCACTGCATGTCGGCGTCGCGCAGGTGGGTGCCCGGGAGGCGCTTCTGGGAGTGGATGAAGTCCGGGAACTTGATGCCGTCGCGGATGAAGAAGACCGGGGTGTTGTTGCCCACGAGGTCGTAGTTGCCCTCGGAGGTGTAGAACTTCACGGCGAAGCCGCGGGGATCGCGCCAGGTGTCCGGGGAGCCGTTCTCGCCCGCGACGGAGGAGAACCGGATCAGCATCTCGGTCTCGGCGCCGGGCTGGAGGAACGCGGCCTTGGTGTAGGCAGAGATGTCCTCGGTGGCCGTGAACGTACCGAACGCGCCGCCGCCCTTGGCGTGTACTACGCGCTCGGGCACCCGCTCGCGGTTGAACTGGGCGAGCTTTTCGACCAGGTAGTGGTCAGTCAGGATGATGGCACCGTCGGCACCAACTGACTTCGAATGCGCGTCGGACGTAACCGGCGCACCTGACTGGGTCGTTGAAATGGCAGTCATT
>NZ_JBBCBS010000038.1:0-1125 GCF_037203945.1 Pseudarthrobacter sp. CCNWLW207
GAGGTGAAAAGCAGACAGGCCGGCGCCGCCGGGGGAGGCGGGTTGCCGGCCTGTCTGCTGGGTGGTGGTTAGGGGTTTTGGACGTGGTCCTTGGCCTCTGTTGCTTTGTCTTTGACGTCGGCGGCGGCGTATTGGCCTTCGGTTTTGACGTGTTCGGCGGCGTCGGCGGCGGTGGCCTTGACGTTTTCCATGGCTTCCTGGGCGGGTTCCTTCAGGCCCTGGGCCATGTCTTTGGCGGCGTCGGTGAGCTCGGTGGTGAGTGGTTCGGCGGCGGTTTTGAGGGCGTCGGCTGCTTCGCGTTCCTTCTCACTGGCCGGGATCAGGGAGGAGAGCAGCATGCCGGCGCCGAACGCGATCAGGCCGGCGGCCAGGGGGTTGCCCTGGGTTTTGGTTTTGACCTGGGCCGGGGCGTCGCTGATTGCCTGGCCGGCGTCTCCGAGGGTGGAGCCGACGGTGTCGCCGGCGTGGCCCAGGGCGTTGCCGGTGTGCCCGGCATTGGTGTGGAGGGTGGTGGTGGCGTCGTCCGCGGCTCCCATGATTTTCTCCTTCACTCCGAACACGGCATCTTTTACCTTGTCGGTTTGGCGGTGGACGATGTTGGACGGGGTGACTTTGTCGGCCACGGCGTCCACGTTGGTGCCGAGCCGGGCTCGGGTTGCTTCTATGTCTGAACGGATTGCGTCCGGGTTATCGCTCATCGTTGTACCTCACCGGGTTTCAGGGTTGGGGGGATTTCTGAGAGTGTTTCGCCGGTCTGGGGCAGGCCCTTGACGGCTTTGAGGTTCTTGCGGCCGATGGAGGCCAGGACCGCGGCGATGATGGCCCAGATTACGGCGATGACGACGGCGGACCAGCCCAGTCCCATCAGCTCGCCCAGGGCGTACCAGAGGGCGATGGAGAGGAAGAGCAGGACGAAGTGCCCGGCAACGCCGGCGCCGGCGAGCATGCCGCCGCCCTTGCCGGCCTTGGACGCGGACTCCTTCAGTTCGGCCTTGGCCAGCTCCACTTCCTGGCGCATCAGCGTGGACAAATCCCGGGTCACCTCACCAAGCAGGTCACCCAGGGACGTGTTATCCGCCTTCGCATGCGCCGCTGACGCAGGAGTCTCCGGCATCTGGCTGCTCA
>NZ_JBBCBS010000039.1:0-888 GCF_037203945.1 Pseudarthrobacter sp. CCNWLW207
ACGCCACCTCGATAACGGCCTCACCCGGGCCCGGCGCCGCCAACGGCACCTCCTCGATGCGCAGATCCCCCTTGGCATGGGCCACCACCGCCAAACCCGACACCGGCAGACCCGGCACAGGCAGGGATTCCGGAAGGGATTGCTGGTTCAGAGCTGTGTTCGCGGGCATCAGACCACCACCGTCATTCCGCCGTCGATAAAGATCGTCTGCCCGTTCACGAAGTCCGAACCGGCCGAGGCCAGCCACACCGCGGGCCCGGCCAAATCCTGCACCGTGCCCCACCTGTTGGCCGGGGTCCGGCCCAGGATCCAGGCATTGAACACCTCATCATCGACCAGGTTCTGCGTCATCTCCGTATGGATATACCCCGGCGCGATCCCGTTGATCTGCAGGCCGGACCCCGCCCACTCCGCGGTCATCGCCCGGGTCAGGTTCCGCAACCCGCCCTTCGCCGCCACATACGGGGCGATCGTGGGCCGGGCCAGGTCCGTCTGCACCGAACAGATATTAATGATCTTCCCGTGCCCGCGCGCGATCATGTGCCGGGCGGCCTCCCTCCCCACCAAAAACGCGCTCGTGAGGTCCGTGGCGATCACCCGTTCCCAATCCTTCACGTCCAGCTCCAGCATCGGCACCCGGTGCTGGATCCCGGCATTATTCACCAGGATCTCCAACGGCCCCACGTTCTCCTCCACCCACGCCACACCCCGCGCCGCCTCACTATCCTTCGTGACATCAAACGCGACACTGTGCACCCGCCCCGGCGCGTACTCCGCGGCCATCGCAGCCGCCGCGTCCTTCAGCCGCTCGGCATTGATCCCGTTCAGCACCACGGTGGCACCGGCGTCGGCCAACGCCCGCGCCAGCGCATTACCAATCCCCCGGCT
>NZ_JBBCBS010000040.1:0-675 GCF_037203945.1 Pseudarthrobacter sp. CCNWLW207
GAAGGCTTCGAGGGCCTGGTCCACCGGGTAGTCGTGGGTGATGACGGGGTTGATGTGCAGGGTGCCGTCGGTGAGGGCGGTGATGACGTCGTCGATCTCGTCATTGAACCGGAAGGAGCCTTTGAGGTCCAGTTCCCGGGTGATGGCCAGGGAGATCAGGACCGGCTGGGGTCCGGCGGGGAGGAGTCCGACCATGACCACGGTGCCGCCGCGGGCGGCGCCCTGGATCGCGGAGGCAAGTCCGTGGTGGTTGCCGGAGGATTCAATCACGACGTCGGCCTGCACCGCCGCGATCGCGTCCGCATCGCCGGCGGTGATCACCTGGTCGGCTCCGACGGCGGTGGCGATTTCCAGCGGTTTGGGGTGCATGTCGACGGCGGTGATCCGGGCCGCGCCGGCACGTTTGAGGACGGCGACGGCCAGGGCGCCGATCGGGCCGGACCCGATCACCAGCGCGGTCTTCCCGGCCACGTCCCCGGCCCGGGCCACCGCGTGCCAGGCGACCGCGGCGGGCTCAATCAGCGCCGCGGTGCGCAGGTCCAGGCCCGCGGGCAGGACCCGCAGCATCCGGGTTGGCAGGTTCACGTACCGGGCAAACGCCCCGTCGGTATGCGGGAACCGGGCCGCTGACCCCAGGTACGTGCACCCGGGTGAGAGGTTGGGCCGCTCCGCCGG
>NZ_JBBCBS010000041.1:0-563 GCF_037203945.1 Pseudarthrobacter sp. CCNWLW207
AGGAAGCGCGGTGAGTACGCCCGGCCGCACATGGAGTAGTTCCCTGCACCGAAGGACCCGCCGATCACCACGGTCAGCTTGGGCACGCGCGCCGTGGCCACCGCCGTGACCATCTTGGCGCCGTTCTTGGCGATGCCGCCCTGTTCGGAGTCCTTGCCCACCATGAACCCGGAAATGTTCTGCAGGAAGACCAGGGGAATTCCGCGCTGGTCGCACAGCTCGATGAAGTGTGCGCCCTTGAGCGAGGACTCGCTGAACAGCACGCCGTTGTTGGCTACGATTCCCACCGGGTGTCCGTGCAGCCTCGCGAAGCCGGTGACCAGGGTAGCGCCGTATTCCTTCTTGAACTCATGGAACCGGCTCCCGTCAACCAGCCGCGCTATCACCTCGTGGACGTCATACTGGGCGTTGACGTCAGTTGGCACCACACCATAGAGGCCGGCGGGGTCCGCAACGGGTTCGACGGCGGTGTCCACGTCCCATGCGGGGGCCGCCGGCCTGGGAAGGGTGGCCACGATGTCGCGGATGATCTGCAGGGCATGCTCGTCATTTTCGGCCAGGTG
>NZ_JBBCBS010000042.1:0-539 GCF_037203945.1 Pseudarthrobacter sp. CCNWLW207
CCGGATGCCCCGATCGTGGCCTGGTGGCCGCACGGGGCGCCGGAGAACGCCTGCGAAACCTCGATCGGCCGGATCGCGCACCGCCGGATCACGGACTCCGCCAACGAACCGGACCCCCAACTGGCGCTGGAGAACATCCGGTCCACGTACAAGGCCGGCGACACCGACCTCGCCTGGACCCGGCTGACCAACTGGCGGATCCAGCTCGCCGCGGTCCTGGACCAGGTCGACTCCTCCCCGGTGACCGCCGTCGCCGTCGAAGGAGCCTCCGACTCCCCCTCCACCATCCTGCTCGCAGCCTGGCTCACCCTGTCCCTGGACGCCCCCGTCACCATCGTCGCGGACCCCGCCGGGACCGGCATCCGCCGCGTCCGCCTCACCCGCCCCGGCGGCGACGTCCAACTCTTCCGCCCCGGACTCTCCATCGCCGAACTCACCCAACCAGGCCAACCCGCCCAACGCATCTCCCTGCCACGCCGCAGCCTCCGCGACTGCCTCGCCGAAGAACTCCGCCGCCTCGACCCCGACGAGGTCTTCGG